>JALENG010000090.1 GCA_022767925.1 Clostridia bacterium | reverse complement strand
TATCAACGCGAACGAAGCATGGCCCTGTACGAGGCCATTGCCAAATTACAGACAGTGGAGGACTGCTGCCGCTTTTTTGACGATTTGTGCGCCGTAACGGAGCTGCGCGCCCTGGAGCAGCGCTTCGATGTGGCCATGCTGCTGCACGAAGGAATGGTTTACACCGATATCATGCGGGAGGTAAACGCCAGCAGCGCCACGATCAGCCGGGTAAAACGCGTGATGAACCTGGGTACCGGCGCCCTGTCGGAGATGGTCGCACAGATCAGCGCCGAAAAAAAGGAGCAGCCCCCCAAAGAATAAAGGGCGCGGCCGGAAAACCGCCCCTGCGGAAAGGAAACAGAAGCGATGAAAGAACTGATGCTGGGCAACAAAGCGGTTGCCCGCGGTCTGTATGAAGCGGGCTGCTGTATCATTTCCAGCTATCCCGGTACCCCCAGCACCGAGATCACGGAAGAAGCAGCCAAATACAGCGAGATTTACTGCGAATGGGCCCCCAACGAGAAGGTGGCCCTGGAGGTGGCCCATGGCGCCAGCCTGGGCGGAAAGCGCAGTGCCTGCGCCATGAAGCACGTGGGCCTGAATGTGGCCGCCGATCCGCTTTTCACCATCTCGTACCAGGGCGTCTCGGCCGGGCTGGTAATCTGTGTGGCCGATGACCCCGGCATGCACTCCTCCCAGAACGAGCAGGATTCCCGCCACTATGCCATCGCCGCCAAGGTTCCCATGCTGGAACCCAGCGATTCGGCGGAGGCACGGGAGTACGCCATGCGGGCGTACGAGATCAGTGAAGCGTATCACACCCCGGTGTTTTTGAAGATGTGTACCCGTATTGCCCACAGTCAGAGCGTGGTGGAACCCGGTCCGCGCATCGAGCGCCCGGTGATCCCCTATCAGAAAGACCCCACCCGCGTGATGATGACAAAGAACAGCATGGACGCTCATATCCGCGTGGAACAGCGCACTCGCGACCTGGTGACCTATGCCGAGGAGAGTGGCATTAACCGGATGGAGATGGGCAAGGACACCTCGCTGGGGATTATCACCTCCTCCACCAGCTACCAATACGCCCGCGAGGTGTACGGGGAGGATGCCTGTATCCTGAAGCTGGGCATGGCGTTCCCTCTGCCGGAAAAGATGATCCGCGACTTTGCGGCGCAGGTGGACCGGGTGCTGGTCGTGGAAGAACTGGATCCCATTATTGAAGATCACTGCCGGAAGCTGGGCCTTCCGGTATCGGGCAAGGATGTGCTCCCTCAGGTGGGCGAGTTCTCCCAGGGCCTGCTGGCACGGGCCATGGGCCGAAAGCTGCCCGACAGCGTACAGCTTTCAGATGTGATTCCTCCGCGCCCGCCGGTTATGTGCGCCGGCTGTCCCCACCGCGGTATTTTCTACACGCTGGCAAAGAACAAGTGCATGGTATACGGCGACATCGGCTGCTATACCCTGGGCACCATGCCCCCGCTGTCCGCTATGGACCTGAACGTGTGCATGGGTGCCTCCTGCTCCGGCCTGCACGGCTTTAACAAAGCCCGCGGCAGCGAGAGCGAGCAGCACAGCGTGGCCGTGATCGGCGATTCCACCTTTGCCCATTCGGGCATCACGGGAATCACCGATATCGCCTATAACCAGAGCAATTCCACCGTTATCATTCTGGATAACTCCATCACCGGTATGACCGGCCACCAACAGAACCCCACTACGGGCCTGAATCTGCGGGGAGAACCGGCGGGCCGCATTGATCTGGAGGCCCTGTGCCGCGCTGTCGGTTTTGAGCGCGTGCGCGTGGTGGATCCCTATGATCTGAAGGAGTGCGACCGCGTGCTGAAAGAGGAGCTGTCTGCACCGGCCCCCTCGATTATCATCAGCCGCCGCCCGTGCGTCATGCTGAAAGGCGTACCGCATCACGCTCCTCTGCAGGCCGATCCCCAGAAGTGCGTGGGCTGCAAGTCGTGTATGCGTATCGGCTGCCCGGCCATCCGGCTAAAGAACGGCAAGGCTTCCATCGACGAGACGCTGTGCATCGGCTGCGGGGTTTGTACATCCATGTGCGCCTTCGACGCACTGCACGCATAAAGGAGGGGGCATTGTGATGAAAACCGTAAATTTGATGATCGTCGGGGTCGGCGGCCAGGGCTCCCTGCTGGCCAGCAAGCTGCTGGGCCATCTGCTGCTCTCCCGTGGTTATGACGTAAAGGTCAGCGAAGTCCACGGCATGAGCCAGCGCGGTGGCAGTGTGGTCACCTTCGTCCGGTTCGGTGACCGGGTGTATTCCCCGGTGGTGGACCGGGGGGAAGCGGACTTTATCGTTTCCTTTGAAAAGCTGGAGGCTGCCCGGTGGCTGTCCCACCTGAAAAAGGGCGGCCGCGTCGTGGTGAACACCCAGGAGATCGAGCCCATGCCCGTGATCACCGGGCTGGCCCAGTACCCGCAGGACCTGGTGGAAAAAATGCGCGCCCAGGGGGCCCAGGTGGATGCTCTGGACTGCCTGTCCCTGGCAGAGCAGGCCGGTTCCGCCAAAGCGGTAAACATCGTGCTGATGGGCCGTCTGTCCCGGTATTTTCCTGATATCCCCGAGCAGGCCTGGCAGGAGGCGATTACCGCCTGCGTGCCGGAGAAATATCTGGAACTGAACCGCCGCGCTTTCGCGCTGGGCCGGGGAGAATAAGCCGGAAATCTATTCGGGAGAAGAAAAAACAGTCAAAAAGGCCGCTGTCCCTTTTTATTGGGCCGGCGGTCTTCGTACTTGTTCATAGCCGCCGGAAAAAAGGAACTCCCAAAAGGAAGATCCTCCAAATTCTCCGCCTGGCCGATGAACTGACAAAATAAATCCACCGCATGGATGATAACAGTAAGGTGATTTTTATGTGGCTGATAATGGCGGTTCTGTCCGCCGTATTCGCCGGTGTGACCTCGATTTTAGCAAAATATGGAATCCAGAACACGGATTCCGATATCGCCACGGCTCTGCGCACCATTGTGGTGTGGGTGTTCGCGTGGGCTATGGTCTTTATCGTGGGTTCGGCCGGAACCCTTCCCTCTCTGGATCCCCACTCTCTGCTGTTTCTTGTTTTGTCCGGACTGGCAACCGGAGCCTCGTGGATCTGCTATTTTAAGGCTCTCTCCCGCGGGGAGGCCAGCCGGGTTGCAGCTATAGACAAATCCAGCACAGTGCTGTCCGTTCTGTTGGCCATTATTTTTTTGCAGGAGACTTCCCATCTGGCCGTAAAGCTGCTGGGCACCCTACTGCTCGGCACCGGCATTTTCCTGATGGCGGGCAAGCCGGAAAAAGCGGCGGATCCATCGGGGCAGAAGAGCTGGCGGGTTTACGCCTTTCTGTCCGCTGTTTTTGCGGCACTGACCTCCATTTTGGCCAAAATCGGCATTACGGGCGTGGAATCCAACCTGGGAACGGCCATCCGTACCGGGGTGGTCCTGATTATGGCGTGGGTCCTGGTCTTTGCGAAAGGCAAACAAACGCAGCTATTTCATATAAAACGCCGGGAACTTCTGTACATCGCCTTATCCGGGCTGGCCACGGGCGCTTCGTGGCTGTGCTATTACTACGCCATCCAGAACGGTGTGGTCAGCGTGGTGGTCCCCATTGACAAAATGAGTCTGGCGGTCACGGTGCTTCTCTCCTGCTGGGTATTCGGGGAAAAGCTGAACCGAAAATCCCTGCTGGGGCTGGGACTGATGCTGCTGGGCACTGTGGGCATGGCGGTTTTTGCCTGACGCACGGGCCCCTTCCCCAACAAGAAAAGCCGCCGCCCTTCCTCCCTTTTCGGGGGAAGGGTGGCGGCTTTTTCGTCTGTATGCCCCTAAAGGAATCTTCAGCCTTTTATAAAAAGCGGTCAGTTTCTCTTCTCACAGCACACAAAATCATGGTCGATATAGTGGACAATAAATCGCACCCGGAATCTCCGGCGGCTGCACAGCGCATCGGTGCGGCCCGATACATCCAGTTCCTCTGGCAGGACAAACTTCAGGCACCGCACGGTCACGTCCCGGCAGGTGGGATGGTTGTGGGCACGAATGACGACGGTTTTTACTCCGCGCTTATACTCTTTATCCTTGTCGTCCAGTTCGGTGACAATCACGCCCAGCGCCGCCCGCCGATGGGGGCACACATTTTTGACCGTTACATCCACCTGCAAAATCCGGCCCAGGGATTCCATGTTCAAATCCCCCGCATCGAATTCAACGGCGTCCTCACAACCGCCTATGGTCACTTCCACCGGACGGGGGCAATCCTCGGGGAACACATCGCTGCTGCAATCCACTTCGATCTCCGGCGAATCGAAGTCCACCTGGTTCCCCTCTTTATCCCGGTACTCGAGGTTCTCGTTGCCCGCCATGCTGCCCGACCGGTTCAGGACCATGACGATATCGGTGGGATTTTTTGGATATCAGGCTCGGCCGGTCAGGGACAGACGAACCTGGAATACTCCGCTGCAATCAATGCGGTCTGTGCTGATTTCTTTGGATGAATTGGTTACACCCATAGCATTCTTCCTTTCCGGGCCGCTGCTGGGGCTTGTTCCAGAATATGCCGGTGCACCAAAAAGGGTACAACCTCCCCGTCGTTTTCTCTGATATTCTTCTGTTTTGTGCGCATACTACTTTGGGGGTGATTCCTATGCAATCCATTTGGCAGAAAACCTGCTCTCTTCCGTCCTTTCCACCGCTGCCGGGAAACTGTGCTACCGATGTGCTGATTATCGGCGGCGGGCTGACTGGGCTGCTGTGCGCCTATAAACTGAAACAGGCGGGCATTTCCTGCATCCTTTTGGAAGCGAACTGCATCGGCGGCGGCACCACCGGGCACACCACCGCCAAAATTACAGCCCAGCACGGGCTGCTGTACGATACGCTGATCCGCCGGTTTGGGGTGGAACAGGCCGCCGAATACCTGCGCCTGAACCTTCAGGCGCTGGAACAGTACCGCACCCTGTGCCAGGGAATGGACTGTGATTTTGAGGAGAAAGAGTCCATTGTCTATTCGCTGTCCCACCCGGAGCGGTTGGAAACGGAACTTCGGGTCCTGGAGCAGCTGCACGCCCCCGCCCGGTTTGTGCAGGACCTGCCCCTGCCTTTTCCTACCGTGGGGGGCATTTGTTTTTCGGGGCAGGCCCAGTTCCATCCCCTGAAATTCATCCGGGCGCTGGCCGGCGGGCTGCCCATTTATGAGCACACCGCCGTGCAGTCCTTTGATGGAAAGCGCTACCATACCAACCGCGGAACCATCACCGCAGAAAAGACAATTGCGGCCACGCACTTCCCCATTTTCACCAAACACGGCGGGTATTTTCTCAAGCAGTATCAGAGCCGCTCGTATGTATTGGCACTGAAAAATGCCGCCGTGGTGGACGGCATGTATCTGGATGAGCAGGAGGGCGGCCTGTCGTTCCGGAATGCGGGGCCTTTTCTTCTGATGGGCGGCGGTGCCCACCGCACGGGAAAGCCCGGCCGCGGCTGGGGGGAGCTGGAGGCCCTTTCCCGGCAGTATTATCCCCGTTCCTCCATGGTGGCCCGCTGGGCCGCCCAGGATTGCATGACATTGGACGATGTGCCCTATATTGGCCGCTACTCCCGCCGCACACCGGATCTCTTCGTTGCGACGGGCTTTCGGAAATGGGGCATGACCTCTTCCATGGTCGCAGCCCAGCTGCTGTGCGATCAAATCGGGGGAAAGGAGCCGGATTCGTTTGGGCTGTTCTCCCCTTCCCGGTCGGTTCTGCATCCCCAGCTGTTCGTGAACACTTTCCACGCGGTTTCCTCCCTGTGCACCCCCACCCGGCCCCGGTGCCCGCATATGGGCTGTGCACTGAAATGGAACCCGCACGAGCGCTCCTGGGACTGTCCCTGTCACGGCTCCCGCTTTGCGGAAGCCGGCGAACGGCTGAACGACCCGGCCACCGGCCCTCTGAAATCCGCGGGAAAGTACCATTCCCACTCAGAAAAATCATAAAAAATCGGCGGAACCCCTTTTTTCATGGGATTCCGCCGATTTTTTCAGGACAGACTGCGCTTTACCTCATCAAACTCATCGGTGATTGCCGTCTCCGGTGCCTTTGTCAGCAGGCTGACCAGAACCCCGGCCAGCAGTGCCAGCAGGAAGGCGGGCAGCAACTCGTAAATATCCCATGCTCCTCCCAGGGGGCGCAGGACATATTTCCACACAAACACCATCACACCGCCGGTCAGCATCGCGGCCAGCGCTCCCTGCCGGTTGCTGCGCCGCCAGAACAGCGCCATCAGAATGACCGGACCAAAGGTTGCCCCAAAACCCGCCCAGGCAAAGCTGACAATCTGGAACACACTGCTGTCGGGATCTCGTGCAATCCAGATGGCCACCACACTGATAAGCAGGACCGCCCCGCGGGCAATGAGTACATTGGTTTTTTCCCGCAGGCGGATATGGCCGAATTCCGTGAGCAGATTCTGTGAAACCGACGAGGCCGCCGCCAGCAGCTGGCTGTCCGCCGTGGACATGGTGGCAGCCAATATGCCGGCCAGAACCACACCGGCCAGAACAGCCGCCAGCGGCCCCCATTTCGCCAGCAGTTGGGCCATATGCACAAGGATCGTTTCGCTGCCGTTGCCGGACAGCATATCCAGCGTGCCGTTCTGGCTCATGGTAAGGCCGATCATGCCGATCAGAATGGCCACCGTCATGGAAATGACCACCCACACCGTCGCCACCCGGCGGGACAAAGACAGCTTTTTTTCATTCTCAATGGCCATAAACCGCAGCAGAATATGGGGCATTCCGAAATAACCCAGTCCCCAGGCCAGCGTGGACACAATGGTGAGAAAACCATACCCTTGGCTTCCACCGGAAACGGCATCGTGGGTCTCGGTCAGGGACAGATATCCCGGCAATGCCTGGGCGTTTTGGATCACGGCCTCCATCCCACCGGCCATCCACACGCCCCATCCCATAATAGCGATCAGGGCCACGGTCATCACCACGCTCTGGATCAAGTCGGTGGTCGAAGCCGCCAAAAAGCCCCCCAGACTTGTATAGGCCACAATAATCACGGCGCACAGGATCATCGCCGTCAGGTAATCCACCCCGAACAGGGCACTGAACAGTTTGCCGCATGCTGCAAATCCGCTGGCGGTATACGGCACAAAAAACACCACAATCACCAGAGCCGCCAGACAGGTCAGCACATTTTTGCGATCACCGTACCGGCGGCTGAAGAACTGCGGGATGGTAATGGCATCAATATGATGGCTGTACCGGCGAATTCTTCGGGCCACTAACCACCAGTTCAGCCAGGTGCCCACGGCCAGTCCCACCGCCGTCCAAAAGGCATCACACACACCAGACAGATACGCCACTCCCGGCAGGCCCATCAGCAGCCAGCTGCTCATGTCACTGGCTTCAGCGCTCATGGCGGTGACCAATGGTCCCAGTTTTCTCCCTCCCAGATAAAAATCCCGGACCGAATGGTTGGTCTTCGAGAACTTCAGGCCCACCAGCAGCATCAGCAGCAGATAGGCCCCAATGGTAATCAGTATCACAATTTCGGAAGGCTGCATGATTTTTCCTTCTTTCTCCCCGATTTTGCGCTTCTTCTGTGAAGCGCCGAGAAGAATTATACCATAACAAAAAATAGACT
>JALENG010000059.1 GCA_022767925.1 Clostridia bacterium | reverse complement strand
AAACAGTGAGTACGACGAAGCAAAGAACGAGCAGGCCATTATGGAAGCCCGAATTGCGGACATTGAGGTGATGCTGAAAAATGTTCGCCTGATTGATGAGAGCGAACTGGGCAGCGCCAACGTGCATATCGGCTCCACCGTGCGGGTAGAGATTGACCGCGACGGCCGCAAGACCGAGAAAACGTATAAAATTGTGGGCTCGAATGAAGCCAGCCCCCGCGAAGGGAAAATTTCCGATGAGTCGGCGGTGGGGAAGGCTCTGCTGGGCCACACGGCCGGTGATACCGTGGAAGTGGAGGTTCCGTCCGGCATGGTGATGTACCATGTGCTGGAAATTTCGCGCTGAGCGAAGGAATACAGAGACGAACAGGGGTTGACGGGAATGGGGCCGTTTGCCCCTTTTCTGCTTTTGGAAGACAGAGGAAAAAACAAACTGGAGGATGAACAGACGTATGAGTGAACAGGTACAGGCACCCGCCCAGAACCAGGCGGCGCAGGATATCAGCGAGCTGAGCCGGATTCGCCGGGAAAAATTGAGCGATATGCAGCAGAACGGCCACAATCCCTATGAGATTACCACGTTTGATGTGGATGCCCACGCCCAGCAGATTATCGACGAATTTGACGAGAGCACCGAGGAGCTGCGCCGTGTTTCCATGGCCGGCCGCGTGATGAGCTGGCGGAATATGGGCGGCAGCTCGTTTATGGATGTGGTGGACAAAACCGGCCGCATTCAGGTTTATGTGAAGAAAAACCTCCTGCCCGAGGGCGTGTATGCCGATATGAAAAAGCACCTGGATATCGGGGATATCGTCGGGGTAAAGGGTGAGGTATTCCGCACCAAAATGGGTGAAGTGACTGTGCGTGCGCTTGACTTCACCATTCTCTCCAAGGGCCTGCTGCCCCTGCCGGAGAAGTTCCACGGCCTGAAGGATACCGATACCCGGTACCGCCAGCGCTATCTGGATCTGATTGTGAACCCCGAGGTGAAGGATGCGTTCCTCAAGCGCAGCCGGATTATCACCGCGATCCGCAATTATCTGGAGCAGAAGGATTTCCTGGAAGTGGAAACCCCGGTGCTGCACAACATTGCCGGCGGCGCTGCGGCCCGCCCGTTTATCACCCACCACAACACGCTGGATATCGACATGTATCTGCGCATTGCACTGGAACTGCACCTGAAGCGGCTGATTGTGGGCGGTTTTGAGCGCGTGTATGAAATCGGCCGCGTGTTCCGCAACGAGGGCATGGATACCCGCCACAACCCAGAGTTTACCGAGCTGGAATTATACCAGGCGTATACGGACTATAACGGCATGATGAATCTGACCGAGGATATGATCCGCACGGTGGCCCAGGAGGTGCTGGGAACCGGCGTGGTGCCCTATGGCGATGTGATGGTGGATTTGACCAAGCCGTTTGAGCGCCTCTCCATGGTGGAGGCCGTGAAGAAGTACAGCGGAGTGGACTTCACCCAGGTGGAGACCCTGGAGCAGGCCCGTGAGCTGGCGAAAGAGCATCATATTGAATATGAAGAGCGCCACAAGCGCGGCGACATCCTCAACCTGTTCTTCGAGGAGTATGTGGAGGATAAGCTGATTCAGCCGACCTTTATCACCAACCATCCAGTGGAAATCTCACCCCTTGCCAAGAAGTGCCCGAAGAACCCCGATTACACCGAGCGGTTCGAGCTGTTTATCACCGGGCGCGAGTTTGCCAATGCATTCTCCGAGCTGAATGACCCTATCGACCAGCGTCAGCGTTTCGAGGCTCAGGCGGCCCTGAAGGCAGCCGGGGACGACGAGGCGTGCGACGTGGACGAGGACTTCCTCACCGCGTTGGAATATGGTATGCCCCCCACGGGCGGTATGGGCATGGGCATCGACCGGCTGGTCATGCTGCTGACCAATTCCGCCTCGATCCGCGATGTACTGCTGTTCCCGACGATGAAGCCGCTGGCTTCTGACAAGAAGGACAGCGCGGCTGCTGCTGTGAGTGCAGACGTGGAGGCGGCGCCTGCCCCTGCGGAGGTTCCGGCTGTGGAGGAGAAAATTGATTTCTCCACAGTGGAGATCGAGCCCCTGTTTGCTGATTTTGTCGATTTTGAGACCTTCTCCAAGAGTGATTTCCGCGCAGTGAAGGTTCTGGCCTGCGAAGCGGTGAAGAAATCCAAGAAGCTGCTGCAGTTCACCCTGGATGATGGAACCGGTACAGAGAGAACGATTTTGAGCGGCATTCACGCTTATTACGAGCCGGAAGAGCTTGTGGGCAAGACCCTGCTTGCCATCACTAACCTGCCCCCCAGAAAGATGATGGGCATTGATTCCTGTGGTATGCTGATTTCCGCCGTGCATCACGAAGAGGGAGAGGAAAAGCTGCATCTGCTGATGCTGGATCCTCATATTCCGGCGGGCGCGAAGATGTATTAACAGCTCCCGTACAAAACCCATACGAAGAAAACAGCCCTGCAGATTCTGCGGGGCTGTTTGTCACAGGGCACTTTTTCAAGGGATGCCGGCGGCGGGCGGCGCGACAGAGAGGAACACGAATCAACACCCCATGAAAATGAAGAGGGATATTCTGAAGCTGCTGCGCAGCAGTTTTCGCTGTGGACGAGTGCAGAACTCCCGGACTGCCGCTATGGCTGGGCGTTTGCGTGCACCGCTGTCCACATGAATGATTGATAAGTGGATTTCTGTTTGGCTGTATGCAGTCCGGAAACCCTGCCGCCCCGGCTTTTTCCTTTGAGCATGAAGCGGGGTACCGGCTTGCAGTATACATTAAAACCAAATGTTGATAGCACGGAACCGGAAACTGCCGGGAAAAGAAAAATCGGAAGGGGCCATGGCCCCTTCCGATTTTTTGTTGGCAGGATAAAAGCAAGGATATCCGGCTCCGTTTCTATGTACAGCCGGGAAAACAACCCGCCCCTTTTCTTTACAAAAGCCCCATCAGCCAGAGGAGCATCTGAATAATGCAGGGAAACAGCAGAATGACGAAAACCAAACGCGCCGTATGCAGAACGGCCACTTTGGGAGTGTCCGCGCCCAGCTCCTCCGACAACAGCGACATTTCCTGAATCCCGCCGGGGGTGGAAATCAGCATGGCCGTGCTGCGGTCCAGGTGGGACAGGCGCCGGATCAGATACGAGGTCGCCGCCGTAAAGGCGAAGATGCCCACAGCCATAATCGCCAGGGGAATGAGCAGGCGGTCAAAGTTCACGATCAAAGACCGGTCCAGCCGGGTGCCGATATAGGCGCCGCTGCAGCACTGCAGCGCGAGTTTCAGCCCGCCGGGATATCGTTGCCGCCCGCACAGTACGCAATAGGCGCCGCTGCCCACCATGGCGCCGATCATGGCGCCGGCGCTGATTCCCAGAAAATACGCCACCAGCCCCAGCACAGCTGCGCACAGCAGCATCCACAGAAAATCCGATACTTTTCGTCCCTCGGCCGCTGTGGCAGCGGAGGTTTCCGTGTGCGCCACACCGCGCGCCGGCTGCCTGCGGTCGCAAAAGCGGATCCAGGGCGGGACGAACAGATAGATCAAAATCAGCCGGGAGACCTGCAAAATGGCCACGATTCCGGCATCCCCGCCGAAGTCCGCCGCGATAATACTCATATCACTGGCACCGCCGGGTGCCGTGGCGAACAGGGCTGTGGCAGGATTCAGCCCGCCCAGGGATGTCATCAAAAGCCCAAAGGTGAGATTAAGAACCAGCAGTGAGACCAGCAGAATGACCGCCGAGGGCAGCAGGGTTTTCATACTGATCAGTTCGCTGCGCCCAATACGTGACCCCACCATGGCACCGGAGAGAATCTGCAGCAGAACCCGGGCAGAGATAAAGAACTCGGCTTTTTCCGTTGCAAGATGAAAAATTCCCACAGCGATCATGGCCCCCACCAGGGCACCCGCAGGAAGATGCAGTTTCTTCCCGAGCCAGCCGCCCGCGCCGCCCATGGCGAGGGTCAGCAAAAAATACAGAAAACTTTCCACGATTCCGCCTCCTTACTCCTTCAGTATAGTCTTGACAACACCCCGGGACAAATAGTTTAATTGAATCAGTTGCCATAGGGAATTTTTATGGAAAATAGGAGGAGCTATAAATGGATTTTAATATGCTTCGATATTTTGTCACGGTGGCGGACGAGGGAAGCATCTCCCGCGCGGCGGAGGTACTGTTTTTATCACAACCCTCGCTCAGCCAGCAGATTCAGCGACTGGAAAAGGAGATGAACACCCGGTTGTTCCTGCGGGAGGCCCGCGGCGTGGCGCTGACACCGGCCGGCCACATCTTTCTCCGTTATGCGCGCAGTGTGCTGGAGCAAACCGCCAACCTGAAAGCGGAGCTGTCCTTTCTGGGAGAGGAGATCACAGGGGAGACACGCATTGCCGCCGAATCCCTGTCCACCCCTCTGGCGCGGCTGTACTGCGATTTCCACCGGAGGCACCCCCATGCCCAGGCGGATTTTGTTCACCTGAACAGCGTGCCCGCGCCGGAGATTGTGGTGACCACCAATGTACTGGACCGCCTTGTCTGGAGCGGGAGGGAATTGCTGCATGAAGAGCTGATGATCGCGCTGAACACCGGTCATCCGCTGGCCCGGCGCACCGGCCTGTCTCTGGAGGAACTGAAGGACGAGGTTTTCATCTTCTCACAGAACCGCGAAGTGGACCGCCTGGTCACCCGATACTGCGCGGCGGCAGGCTTTGTGCCCAAGGTGGCCATGGAATGCTACAGTATGCACACTGTGATGGCGCTTGTATCCGAGGGAGTGGGCGTGGCGGTGCTGCCGGTCTATTGGGGCGCGTATAAGCCGGACAACGTGGTGCTGTTGCCCGTTTCCGGTGTGGATTTCTACCGTACTGTTTATCTGTACCACCCGCGCAGCGCCCAGCACAGTCGGGTGGCCAGGGCATTCGAGGAATTTATCATGCAGAATATTCATACCCTCCATGAGAAGAAAGCATAGGCGCAACCGAATTAACGGGAGAAGAGGACAGGGCTCTCCGCCGTTTTTGTGGAAAGCCCTGTTCTCCTGCTTTATTGGGGGAGAGAGAAATCCTCCTTCCCCCTTTTTCTCTGTCGGCGGGCAGTACGCTGTTTTTTCTGCGCCAGCTTTTCGCACCGGGGAAGGGATTTCCCCTGGTGATGGACCCTGCATGCTTCGCAGTTTCCGTGCCGCTCACAGCGAAACCTCTTGCAGGGGCAATGGGTGGGGTTCATACCATTTCCCTTCTCCTTTTCTTTACCGGCCCGCGTGGCGGCGAATCGCCTGAAACGACTGGTCGCTGATTACATGCTCCATCCGGCAGGCGTCCTCGGCGGCAGTCTCCCTGTCAACGCCCAGGCGTACGAGCAGATCGGTCAGCACGGTATGACGCTCGTAAATTTTGGAAGCGAGTTCGCGCCCCGTTTCCGTTAAAGACAGACAGCCCTCTTCATTGGTGATGACATACCCGCCCTTTTTCAGCAAGCCCATGGCGCGGCTGACACTGGGCTTGGAATAACCCATGTACTCCCCCACATCCACCGAGCGGACACGATGGCTTTTCTGCGACAAAATATAAATGGTTTCCAGGTACATTTCACCGGATTCCTGCAGATGCACACCTTTCTCCTCCCTTTTCCGTAAAATCCAATCCGCGAAACGGAAAGGTTTGCTATACGATAGCACAAAAGCGGTGTTTGCGCAAGGAAGAATGCAGTTTTATGGGGAAAAACTCCTGCGGCAGGGGATCTCTACAGGATTTTGAAAAAATGGGAAAAAAGGCTTGACAAAACGGGAGGGGGACGGTATGATAGTTCTTGGTTAGCGAAAGCTAACTTTTTATGGCCGCATGGGTTAGCGGCCGCTAATTAAGACAAAGAGGGTGCGCGAATGATGCCGCTTACATTTGCAGATGCCGGTGAAGATTATGTGGTGAAGAGAATCGGCGGGAAGCCAGAAGTGAAAAAGCATCTGGAAAACCTGGGCTTTGTGGTGGGCACGGATGTGTCTGTCATCAACACCATGGGGGGCAATGTCATCGTGAAGGTGAAGGAGTCCCGCGTTGCAATCAGTCAGGAGATGGCGCAGAAGATCATGATCTGATTTTCTGTCCGTTTTTATCGCGAGGAAAGAAGGAGGAAACGAACATGAAGACGCTTCGGCAGGCAAAGATCGGGGATACCCTGAAAGTGGTAAAACTCCATGGCGAGGGTGCGGTCAAACGCCGCATCATGGATATGGGCATTACCCGGGGGGTGGAAGTGGTTGTCCGCAAGGTGGCTCCTCTGGGCGATCCGGTGGAGATCACGGTCCGCGGCTATGAGCTGTCCATCCGCAAAGCGGACGCTGACATGATTGAGGTCGAGTAAACCGGCCTGACCGCAGGGGCAAGTGCCCCTTATTTCTTGCATATAGGTTAGCGGACGCTAACGGAAGGAGAGAATTACCCTCATGGAATTGAGAATTGCCCTGGCAGGCAACCCGAACAGCGGAAAAACCACGCTGTTCAACGCATTGACCGGCTCCAACCAGTTCGTCGGAAACTGGCCCGGGGTTACGGTGGAGAAAAAAGAAGGAAAGCTGAAAAAGCACGCGGATGTCACCATTACGGACCTTCCTGGCATTTATTCGCTGTCCCCTTATACCCTGGAAGAAGTGGTTGCCCGGAATTACCTGATCAACGAGCGCCCCGATGCTATCCTGAATATTATTGATGGCACCAACCTGGAGCGCAACCTGTATCTGACCACCCAGCTGACCGAGCTGGGCATCCCCGTAGTTGTGGCCATCAACATGATGGACGTGGTGCGCAAGAAGGGGGATAAGATCCACACCGACGAGCTCTCGAAGGCGCTGGGCTGCAGGGTTGTGGAAATCTCGGCCCTGAAGAGCGACGGCATTATGGATGCTGCCGAAGCGGCGATCGACGCCGCGCAGAACGGGAAGACCGTTCCCATGCACACCTTCTCCGGCCCGGTAGAGCATGCCATTGCCCACATTGAAGAGGCCGCCGTACACAACCTGCCGGAAGAGCAACAGCGCTGGTACGCTATCAAGATTTTCGAGCGCGACGACAAGGTGCTGGAAAAGCTGGCACTCAAGGGCGAGGAGCTGTCCCACATCGAGGCGGATATCCAAGCCGCCGAGGAGGAGCTGGACGACGATGCCGAGTCCATTATCACCAATGAGCGCTATGTGTATATCGGCGAAGTGATCAAGCGGTGCTACAAAAAGCATTCTGCCGGAAAGCTCTCGACCTCCGATAGAATTGACAAGGTTGTCACCAACCGCTGGCTGGGCCTTCCCATCTTTGCGGTGGTTATGTTCCTGGTGTACTACGTCGCTATGGTGACCATCGGTTCCATAGCGACGGACTGGGCCAATGACGGCCTGTTCGGCGACGGATGGCACCTGTTCACCATCGGTGCCTCGGATTACGAAGCGGCCAGTGATGACTACACGGCTGCCATGCAGGCCGTGGGAGCTTTCAGCGAAGTGGATGTGGAGGCCGAGGACTTCGATGCGGATGCCGTCTTGGCTGAACTGAAAGCATTCACCCCCGCTGCGGATTCGGCAACGATTGAGGTGGAGGATGAGGAAACCCTGGCCATTGACGAATGGACCGCGTATTATGATACGATCCCCGAAAACGCCGGGGAGGAATCCACAGTTCCCATGACCTATGTGGAGGCTGTGGCGTATCTGGAGGAAAACGGTTTTGACGAGCCTGATCCCGCCGCATACGGCGTGTGGGTGCCCGGTATCCCGGTTCTGGTGGAGAACGGACTGGAGAGCGTGGGCGCAGACGATTGGCTCAGCGGTCTGATCCTCGACGGTATTGTGGCCGGTGTGGGCGCCGTTCTGGGTTTTGTTCCCCAGATGCTGGTACTGTTCCTGCTGCTGGCGTTCCTGGAGGCCTGCGGTTACATGGCCCGTATCGCCTTTGTTCTGGACCGCATCTTCCGCAAATTCGGCCTTTCGGGCAAGAGCTTTATCCCCATGCTGATTGGCACCGGCTGCGGTGTACCCGGCATCATGGCCTCGCGTACCATTGAGAATGAGCGCGACCGCCGCATGACCATTATGACCACCACCTTTATCCCCTGCGGGGCGAAGGTTCCCTTTATCGCCATGATCGCCGGTGCGATTTTCGGCGGCAGCGCCTGGGTGGCCACTTCGGCTTACTTTATCGGCATGGCTGCCATCATCATCTCCGGCATTATGCTGAAGAAGACCCGTCCCTTCGCGGGTGAGCCGGCTCCCTTTGTTATGGAGCTGCCCGCGTATCACTGGCCCACTCTGGGCAATGTACTGCGCAGCATGTGGGAGCGCGGCTGGAGCTTTATCAAGAAGGCCGGCACCATCATCTTGCTGTCCACCATTTTTGTTTGGTTCACTACCTACTTCGGCTTCGTGGACGGTGCCTTCCGAATGCTCGGCGAGGAGGAGATCAACCACTCCATCCTGGCGGCGATCGGCGGTGCGATTGCCTGGATCTTCCAGCCGCTGGGCTGGGGCAACTGGCAGGCGGCAGTGGCCTCGATTACCGGCTTGGTCGCCAAGGAGAACATCGTGGGTACCCTGGGTATTCTCTATGGCGGCGACGGCACGGTGTATCAGAACCTGGCGATGGCTTTTACCGGCATCACCGGTTACTCCTTCCTGGTATTCAATCTTCTGTGTGCTCCCTGCTTTGCGGCCATCGGCGCCATCAAGCGCGAGATGAACAACGCCAAGTGGACCTGGTTTGCCATCGGCTATCAGTGCGGATTTGCCTACATCATTTCGCTGATGATCAACCAGTTCGGCAATGCCTTCACCGGCCAGCTGAACATCGTCGGCCTGATTTTTGCCCTGGCGGCCCTCGCTCTGATCCTCTACATGCTTTTCCGCCCCTACAAGGAGGCCACCCGGCTTTCCAGTAAGGCAGCCCGCCAATCCTGAGGGGATTGGCCCTCTCAGAACAGCCAAGATCCTGTGATATTTGGCCATCTGCGATATCCAGCTTTATTTTCAGTCAAAGGAGTGATTTGCCATGCTGCAATGGATAAGCGCCCATATCGGAACCATCTTGATTTGCCTTGCTTTGGCCGCCATCGTGATTCTCATTCTGCGGTCTTTGATCCGGCAGAAAAAGCAGGGGAAATCCTCCTGCGGCTGTAACTGTGCGCACTGCGCCATGCACGGGTCCTGCCATTCCCAAAAATAAAACGGCAGTTTCTGCAAGGAAAAATACAGGAAAACGGCCGCTGTACCCATACTGGAGAGAATCCGGCAGGGGGCCGCAGCGGCTTATTTTTTGCAGAGTAGTTAGTTTAGACTAACTTCTCTGCAAAAAACAGAGAAGAAAGGGGTATACTATGAGCGTGGTCATTGTCGGCGGAAATGAGTGCATGGTCAGACAGTATAAAGAGCTGTGCCGGTCCTATCACTGCAGCGCCCGCGTATATACGAACATGAATGCCGGCCTGAAAAATATGGGCTGTCCGGATTTGCTGGTGCTGTTTACCAGTACCATTTCCCACACCATGGTCCGCTGTGCGCTGCGGGAGGCCAGAGGGGAGCATGTACACATCGCCCGCAGCCACACAAGCTCGATGGCCGCGCTGAAAAATATTTTGGAAGAGCATATGGGACAGGAGGACGGACGATGACGGATCAAATGATTGTGCTCCACTGTTCGCCCACGCTGGCCGGTATGAAGACAGGCAGTCTGTTTTCCTGCCGGCCCGGCAGCAGGCTGATGGAGGAGATTCGGGGCCTGAATCGGCGACTGGTCCCCAGGGGACTGCGGGTGCTGCCCCTGCACTGTTCGGAAAAACGGGCGCTGATCTATGTGTTCCGCCCCAGTGATCTGGAGCGGGATCTCTCCAAGCAGGCGGTTATCGCCCTGCTGCAAAAGTGCGGGTATCCGGATATCCGGGTGCAGCCCTGTCTGTGCCGGTTGATGGACCGCTTCCGGCAGGGCGGCGAATTTCCCCATGAGGTCGGGGTGTTCCTCGGATATCCCCCGGAGGATGTGGATGGTTTTATCGGCAACAGGGCCTGCGGTCACAAATGTGTGGGCTGCTGGAAGGTTTATGGAGAGGAAGAAGCGGCCCGGAAAACCTTCGCCAAGTACCAGAAGTGTACAAGGGTGTACTGCGAACAGTGGGCCAGAGGTGCATCCATCGAGCGGCTGACAGTCGCCATTTCCTGACAGACATTTTTTTAAGAAAGGTTGGTTACAAAAGATGAGCAAGGTCGCAGTAGTTTATTGGAGCGGTACAGGCAATACCCAGAGGATGGCCGAAGCGGTGGCTGCCGGTGCCGGGAACCGGGGCGCACAGGTCTCCCTGCTGACGGCGGACCAGTTCGATGCCGGTCAGATGGGGGATTTTGACGTCATCGCATTTGGATGCCCCGCCATGGGGGACGAAACCCTGGAGGAGGAGGAATTTGAACCCATGTTCGTTGATTGCGAGAGCCGGCTGAGCGGGAAGAAGATCGCCCTGTTCGGCTCGTACGGCTGGGGGGACGGAGAGTGGATGCGCGTATGGGAAAAAACGTGCGGGGAAGCCGGGGCGGTGCTTGCCTGCGGGAGCGTGATCTGCTGCGGAGCGCCCGATGAGGACGGCGTGCGCCAGTGCGAGGCACTGGGGGAAGCGCTGGCCCTGTAAAAAACGAAAAATCCCAAAGAAGCGCAGGGACCCGATGCCTGCGCTTCTTTCTTTTCTCCTGCGAAACCTATCCAATGATTCTGATATGGGGAATATAAAATTTATGACGGAATAAGGAAATGCAGTTGATTAACTGGGTTGGATATGATAGACTATAATAAGTTAACGAGTATACGGGACGGAATTCCGGTAACGGTCAAACGGCGGATTCCGGGAGGAGTTCTGTCCGGAAAGCGTGGTTTTATTATTTTGGGAAGGGGCGAAAATAAACGATGATTTTGGTACAGGATACGGGGAAAAAGGGGTACTGCCCGAATATGGGGGGCGATCCGCTTCATGTGGAAAAAGGATACAGCCATTTTAACCAAAAGGGCCAGAAGGACTTTTTGAGCAAGATTACGGCCTACGAGCCGGATGAGTCCGGTGCCGTGTTCCAGGTGGAGACATTCCGCGGTCGCCAGGCACTGGTGCAGATTGGATTTGTGGGGGAGACGGTGTTCCGCTTCCGGATGTACCCGGAGGGGAAAATGCCCCAGCGCACCAACGAGGTATTCTCGTTCCGTCCGCACACCGGCGTGAAGGTGCAGGAAGAGGAGGACTTTATCCTGGTGAAGACGGAGCGGGTGACACTGACCATCCGCAAATGCCCGTGGGAAATGGTGATCACGCTGGACGGGGAAGAGCTGACCCGGGAGCAGATTAAGGATCACAACGTCGATCAGAAGTATAAGGCGATCCCCGTTGGGTTTACCGTGGACGAAAACGGTACGGTGACCGACACCTTTGAGACCTATTACATGTACTGCGACGAGGCATTCTACGGCTTCGGTGAGAAGTTCACCGGCTTTAACAAGCGGGGACAGAAGATCACGGTCTGGCAGAGGGATGCTCAGTCCACCAACTCGGATATCTCCTATAAAGGCATGCCTTATTTCATGAGCTCTTCCGGGTACTCGATTCTGCTCAATACGTACACCCGCACGCACTTTAATATGGGTGCGACCTCCGGCGTTTCCTATACCATGGAGACGGAGGATCCGTATCTCGACTACTACATGTTCTGCAACCGGGATTATAGGGGCCTGCTGGAGGATTACACGGCTCTGAGCGGTCGGTCGGAGATGATACCGCGGTGGGCGTTCGGCTTCTGGATGTCCCGGATGAGCTATATGACCCGGGCGGAAGTGGAGGAAATTGTCGAGCAGATGGAACAGTTCGGCATGTCGGTGGATGTCATTCACATCGACGGCTGGCTGGATTCGATGTCCCCCTCTGGTGGGAGCGAGCTGCTTGCGTTTGACGAACAGCGCTTCCCCGATCCCGAGGGGATGATCCGCTGGCTGCGCAGCAAGGGGATTCACCTGTCGCTGTGGATGTTCCCCTATGTGCAGACGACCAACCGCTGGGACGGGAGCGGCGATATTTCCAAGCAGTACCTGCTGATGAAGGAACGGGGCTATCTGGTGAAAAACCGCGATGGCGAGCCGTGCGTCTTCTCTCCCGGCGAGGGCGATGTGGCCGGTGCCGGAGTGGCGGCGCTGGACTTCACCAATCCGGAACTGGTTGCCTATATGAAAGAGCGCGTTAAGCGCCTGATGCGCATGGGCGTCGGCGTTATCAAGACCGACTTCTCCGAGGAAATTCCCGAGGATGCCGTTTTCTATGACGGTTCCACCGGTCTGCAGAGCCACAATAAATACACCCTGCTGTACGCCAAGACCATCTACGAGGCCTCCCGCGAAGCCAAGGAGGAGATGGGCGAGAAGGCATTGCTGTGGGGCCGCAGCGGTTATGCGGGCAGCCAGAACTATCCGGCCAACTGGGCGGGCGATTCCTCCGCGGCTCAGAACAACCTGGCCTCGATTCTCAACGGCGGTCTGAGCATGGGCGTCAGCGGCGTGTCGTTCTGGGGCTTTGATATTGGCGGCTTCTACAACTGCGACTACGAGGGGAATCGCGTGATCCCCGGGGACGAGGAGTACATCCGTTCCGTCCAGATGGGCCTGATGAGCCCCCTGAGCCGCAGCCACGGCCAGTCCACCCCGCGCGAGCCGTGGGTATTCTCCGAGACGGCACAGAAGGCGTTCCTCTCGATTAACAAGCTGCGCTATAAGATGCTGCCCTATATCTATAGCACGGCATATGAAACGCACCGCCTGGGCCTGCCCATGATGCGGGCCATGATCCTCGAATTCCAGGAGGACTTCAACGTGCGCAATATCTCCACCCAGTACATGCTGGGCGGATCGCTGCTGGTGGCGCCGGTGTTCGATCAGCAGATCCACCGCGTGTATCTGCCGCAGGGCGAATGGGTCGATTTCCATACCGGGGAGAGAATCTGCGGCGGCTGCTGGATTCAGGTGGAGAAGGATATCCAGAAGATCCCGCTGTACCTGCGCGAAAACCACATGATTCCCATGCTGTGCGAGACCCCCATGCACATTGCCGATGAGAACTTCACCGGGCTGCAGGTGGTACTGCAGGTCAAGGACCATATGCGCCAGGAGTATTACGACGACGGCGTGTGCGGCTGGCTGGAGGCAGAAGTCGCCAGCGGCACCCTGACCGTGCGCAGCGAGGGCATGGATGTACAGGAGATCGTTGCCTATCTGCCGGCCGGGACGGAAAAGGCTGTGGTAAACGGCGAGGAATGGCGCGTACAGGCCGAGGGCAACGCTCTTTTGCTCCGCAAATAAGGCCCGAACCATCCATTAAAAAAAGAATTGACAAAGGCATGCTGGATTTGCTATAATAGCGCTCCCGCATGAAGAAAAAGGGGAGGCCCGCACGGAGAAGATTCCGGCGAGCCTCCCTTTTTCCGCCGGAGGGCACGATGCGGGGAGAAGAAAACCGGAGGAAAGAAGGAGGAGAGAAACATGCGAATGGAAACCGAAAGACTGGTGCTGCGGGATTTGTGTGAAGGGGATTTTGAGGCCCTGCACGCGATTTTATCCGATGAGGAGATCATGCGGCATTATCCCCACCCGTTCTGTGAGGAGGAGACGCGGAACTGGATAAAGAGAAACCGGAACCGCTATGAAAAGGACGGGTTCGGTCTGTGGGCAGTGGAACTGAAGGAAACCGGGCAGATGATCGGCGACTGCGGGATCACCATGCAGAACATCCACGGAAAATGGGAGCCCGAGATCGGATATCACATCACCCGGTCGATGCAAAAGCAGGGATATGCCACCGAGGGGGCCGCCGCGTGTATGAGGTACGCCTTTGAACAGCTGCATTTCCCCCGGGTGTATTCCTACATGAAGTACACCAATTCGGCATCGGCCCGCGTGGCCCAGAAAAACGGGATGCACTTTGTGGAGGAGTACGCGGACCCCGTCAATACGTTTACCCGGGTATATGCCATTGACCGGGAGGAATGGGAGAAGCGGCAGAGGGCAGATGTCCCTGGCGATATCTGGGAAACGCTGTATGAGAAGGCCCGGGAGCAGTACCATCCGCAAATGGTCTCCCCCTTTCTCACGGCGCACCATGTGGTGTGCGCCTTGGAGAGCGAAAACGGCGAGATCTTTACGGGCTTCTGTATCGAGAGCTGCAGCGGCGTGATGAACCTGTGCGCCGAGCGGGTGGCCGCCCTGAATATGTATGGCAGCAGCGGCCAGACCGTGGTCCGGCGGATGATCGCATTCCGTGACCGGCCGCCCTATGGCGGGGGCAGCGGAATACCCTGCGGCGCCTGCCGGGAGTTTTTTATGCAGCTGTCCGAAAAAAACCGGGAGATGGAAATCCTGGTGGACTGGGAAAAAAGGCAGACGGTCACCCTGCAGGAACTGCTGCCCCGGTGGTGGGGCGACGAGCGGTACCAGCAGCCGGGCGGGGACAAATAAGCCCGCAGCCCCTTTCCCTCTCGATCATGGGCGAAAATCCCATATATCCGCCCGGGTGCATGGCGATCACCGCAATTTGGCTGCGCGGTGTCTTTTCCTTCGGATAATAGACGGACAGGCCGGTTCCCCCGTTGCCGCATCGGTCCGTGTAAAAGGTGTGAAATTCGCTTCGAATTTCGTAGAGCTTTTCTTTCATGACTGTGCCTCCTTCACTTTTGACTGCCGGGCTGTGCCGCAGCCCTTGTGTGCATTTTTCCGAACAATTTTACTGTATCATACTTTTTTATCGGTCATAAGATCAGCTTCTTTACTTCTTTATTCTTCTGCTGTGACTTTTCCCCTGCGGAAGGAAGAAGGGGGCGGCCGTTTGAAAGACGGAAGAGGGACCTCTCCTTCCCCAAAAAGGATAAACCGCAAGCGGAAACAAAAAACTTTACATTTTATTCATTCGCGTCGGATGGTTCTGTGATACACTTAATCTTAACAGAAAGCTGTACAGCGGATTGAAGGAGTGGCCAGTTTATGGCAAGAGAACATTTATTGCTCAATGTGGAAAACGAGGAAGATACCCTGCATCAGGCGCCCGCCCCGATGACCCGGAGGCAGAAATGGAAAAACTGGTGGTATTATCACAAGTTTCATCTGCTGGTCGGCCTTGTTGCCATTGTCATTGGGGGGTACCTGATCTATGGCGTGGTCACCGAGGTAAAACCGGATTACACCATCGTGATGCTGTCAAAGTCCGGGTATGCCGGGGATTTGATGGAAAATCTGGGCGATCAGCTGTCTGTTTACGGGAAAGACCGGAATGGGGACGGAAAGGTTGCGATTTCGGTTCTGGATTATGCGCTGGGTTCTGCAGGGGGAGAAACGGACGACGCGCAGACGGCCGAGGCGGCCCAGGCGGGTATGGCTAAGCTGTCGGCGAACCTGTCCACCTTTGATTCCGTGATTTTCATCAGCGATGAAGCGTCGTTCGAGCGGCTGGCCAATGAAGGGCTATATGCCTATCTGGACGGCGAAACACCGGAAGAAGGGGCCACCGATTATGAGAATATGTACGTCACCTGGAAGGACTGCAAGGGCCTGAGCGGGGCGGAGCTGTCCTCGGAATGGTACGAGGGGATTACACCGGACGATCTGCAGAAGCTGTTTGGGGACTGCCGGGTCTCTCTGCGTGTAATCAAAGGAACGCAGTATGAAAATGACGCCGGAAAGCAGGAATATTACGCCGACAGCCAGGAACTGCTGCAGCACCTGATTGACGGAACACCGGGCCAGATGAAAGAATAATGGAAAAAAAGACAGCCCTTTCTAAAAAGGGTTGTCTTTTTTTGTGGGCCGTTACCTTATTTCTCCGGGCACAGGGCGCGCAGCGCCTGAACGCAGGAAAGGGGGACAAAGGGCAGCCGCACCGTTTGGGTGGGAGTGTGCAGGCAGAACAGGCCCAGCCCCCATTTTTTCTGCAGCGGGGTCTGAAAAAAGGAGAGTGCGCACACCTGGGATAAATCCAGACGGCCGCAGCGCACAAAAAAGAGCCCCTTCTGCCAGGATAGCTCTGCATTTTCCACGCGGAACGTGAAAAGTGCCAGGAAAAAGGGGAACAGCCATCCACCCACTATGGCCGCAAGGCCCAGGAAAACCGGCAGAAAGGCAGAAAGGCCCGCGCCCCACAGGAGAAAAGCGGGAAGAGAGAGCAGCAGGGTGCTCTCCAGCCGGCACCTGCGCTGTTCCCTTTTTCCAGGAGAAAAGGAAAACATCTATATCCCTCCGTCCGTTTTCCCCCAGTATGGGAAGAAATGGGAGAATTTATGCACGGGTGTGCGGTGCTTCATCCCCATCCGCATAGGCGAACAGCGCGTCCGCATCCAGTACCTCCACCGCTCGGTAGGAGGAGCGGATCCACCCTTTTTCGCGCAGCTTTTTCATGGCGCGGCTGACGGTCACGCGGGAAGCGCCGATCCGCTCCCCCAGCTCCTCGTCCGTAAGAGGCAGGGTGCGGGTTCCCCCGGTGGCTTCCGCCAGAAAGCGGGCCAGCCGCCGGTCGGCCTGCAGAAAGGCCAGGCTGTCCACCTGACTGGAGAGCAGCCGGACCCGGGCGCTCAGGGCGCGCATGATGTATAGGGCCAGCTCTGGCTCTTTTTGCAGGGAATCGAGCAGGGCCTGGCGGGAGACCGCCACGATCTCCGATTTTTCCAGTACCTTGGCCGAGCTGATTCGGGGGCCGCCGTCAAAAAAGGCGGCCTCGCCGAACACACCGCCGGTCTGCTGGACCCGCAGGGTGCGCTCGCCCCCCTCCGGGGAGGTGAGAAAAATTTTCACACTCCCTTTTTTTAAATAATAAAGCCGGTCGGCCGTATCCCCCTGCCAGTAGACCATCGACCCCCGCTGGTAGATCAGAGTGGGGGCCAGGGTCTCCAGCACCGACCACAAATTCTTTTCCATGGGAAATTCCCCCGAAAAAACGAAGTTTCCTATACATTGTATCATATGATACAGTTTGAATACAAGGAATCCGCTATACTAATTCACACAACCGGAAAAGAAATCCCCGTTAGGGAAATATAAGGAGGAATTCCGTTTATGGGAATGACAATGACCCAGAAAATCCTGGCGGCTCATGCCGGCCTGCCGGAAGTGAAAGCCGGCCAGCTGATCGAGGCCAAGCTCGATATGGTGCTGGGCAATGATATCACCAGCCCCGTGGCGATCAATGAGTTTGAGAAGTGCGGTGCCTGCAGCGTGTTCGACAAAAACCGCATCGCGCTGGTGCTGGACCACTTCGTCCCGAACAAGGATATCAAAGCGGCCGAGCAGTGCCGCCAGACCCGGAATTTTGCGGGCAAATATGACATCAAGAACTTCTTCGATGTGGGCCGTATGGGCATCGAGCACGCCCTGCTGCCCGAGCAGGGCATTGTGGGCCCCGGCGACTGTATTATCGGCGCAGATTCCCACACCTGCACCTACGGCGCGCTGGGCGCGTTCTCCACGGGTGTGGGCTCGACCGATATGGCGGCCGGCATGATCAGCGGCAAGGCCTGGTTCAAAGTCCCCTCGGCCATCCGTGTCACCCTGAAGGGCAAGCCCACGGGCTTTGTCAGCGGCAAGGATGTGATCCTGCATCTGATCGGTGAGATCGGCGTGGACGGCGCGCTGTACCAGTCGCTGGAGTTCACCGGCGACGGCGTGGCGGCCCTGTCCATGGATGACCGCCTGAGCATTGCCAACATGGCCATCGAGGCTGGTGCGAAAAACGGCATTTTCCCGGTGGACGATGTGACCCGCTCCTACTGTGAAGGGCGCTTTACCCGCACCCCGGTGGAGTACACCGCCGATGAGGATGCCGAGTACACCCGCGAAGTGGTGATCGACCTGAGCACCCTGCGGCCCACCGTATCGTTCCCGCATCTGCCGGAAAATACCCGCACCATTGACGAGATTGGCGAAAAAGAAGTGAAGATCGACCAGGCCGTGATCGGTTCGTGCACCAACGGCCGTATGGAGGACCTGCGCGCGGCGGCTTCGCTGCTGAAAGGACGCAAGGTCGCCGATGGCGTGCGCTGCATCGTAATCCCCGGCACCCAGCAGATCTATCTGCAGGCCATGAAAGAGGGCCTGATCGAGACCTTTATCACGGCGGGCGCCGTGGTCAGCACCCCCACCTGCGGGCCCTGCCTGGGCGGCTACATGGGCGTTTTGGGGAAGGGCGAACGCGCCATTTCCACCACGAACCGCAACTTTGTGGGCCGCATGGGTCATGTGGAATCGGAAGTCTATCTCGCCAGCCCGGCGGTGGCCGCCGCCAGTGCCGTGACCGGGTACATCACCGACCCGGCCGCACTGTAAAATCAGTCAAGACAGGAAAGGGGAATTGCCATGAAAGTCCATGGAACCGTTCATAAATATGGGGACAACATTGATACCGATGTGATTATCCCGGCCCGCTATCTGAATACCGCTTCGCACAGCGAGCTGGCCTCGCACTGCATGGAGGATATCGACAAGGAGTTCATCTCCCGCGTAAAACCCGGGGATATCATTGTGGCCGATAAGAATTTTGGCTGCGGCTCTTCCCGTGAGCATGCGCCCATCGCGATTAAAGCCAGCGGAATCTCCTGCGTGATCGCGACGACCTTCGCCCGTATTTTCTACCGCAATGCCATCAATATCGGGCTGCCCATCCTGGAATGCCCGCAGGCTTCTGCCGCCATCCAGGCCGGCGATGAGGTCGAGGTGGATTTTGACACCGGTGTGATCACCGATGTGACCACCGGCCAGACCTTCTCGGCCCAGCCGTTCCCGCCGTTTATCCAGAATATCATCCAAAAGGGCGGCCTGCTCAATTCGATGGAGAAATAAAAAGCGGCTGTTTCTTCGAAAAATAGGGACCGCGTTCCTTTGCCTTTCTGGGGAGGGACGCGGTCCTTGTTTGTGGGAGCAGAGAAAGCCAAAAGAAATATAGCAAAATCCACAAAAAAGAGAAAGAAAAAACTGCAAAATCCCATCTTGCGTTTGGGGGCAAAAGCGGTATAATCGAGGTGTAAACGATTACATGGGGGTGACCGCGGTGGCAACGATGAAGGACGTGGCAAAAGCTGCGGGAGTTTCGGTCGCCACGGTATCGCGTGTGCTCAATGACGATGATCGCGTGGCCGGGGAAACCCGTGCCCGGGTACAGCAGGTGATCGAGCAGCTGGGGTATACCCCCAATACGCTGGGGCGGAATCTGCGCCTGGCGGCCACGCACCGGGTGCTGGTGCTGGTCTCGTCCCTGTCCAACCAGTTCTGCTCGGGCGTGGTGCGCGGGATGGAGATGAAGGCGGCCGAGAATGGGTATCAGGTCATGCTGGCCGCCACCCATCAGGACCCGGAACTGGAGCGCCGGTTTCTGCAGTCGCTTTATAACCGCAGTGTGGATGGAATGGTGCTGATGGGCGCCCGTCTCCCGGCGGAGGAGCTGAGCGCCATCGGGAAGAATTATCCGTTGGTGCTGTGCTGTGAACGCGTGGAGGGCGCCCGGGTGCCGTGTGTCAGTATTGATGATGAGCTGGCCGGGTACGACGCGGTTCACATGCTGGTCCAAAAAGGGCACCGCCGTATTGCCATCCTGTCAAACCGTGAAATCGCCTCGGCGCGCAAACGTACCGCCGGGTATGAGCGGGCTCTGAGGGAAGCGGGTGTACAGCCGGAAACGGATTTGATGGTGGAGCGGTATGAGTACAGCAGCGCGGCCGGGATGGAGGCCTGCGAAAAGCTGTTCAGCCTGACGGAGCCGCCCACGGCCATCTTCTGCATTTCGGATGATCTGGCAGCCGGTGTGTGCCGCGTCCTGCGCGAGAGGGGGCTGACCCCCGGGCGGGATGTGGACGTGGTCGGGTTTGACAATACGCCGATCAGCCGGGTTTTTGTGCCGGATATCACCACCATCTCCCAGCCGCGCCGCGAATTGGGGAGGCAGGCCATGCAGCAGCTTCTGCTGCGGATGGAGGGGGCTCCCTGTGAGAGGCGGGATGTGTACCTGCCGCATCAGCTGGTGCTGCGGGAATCCACCGGGATCGGTACGGAAAAATAGCCGAAAGGCTTTTTCAACAGACGGCCCCTTGGCTGTCAAATAAAAGGAGGATCAGTTTCTATGGAAAGAATCGTAAAGCTGGGCATTATCGGCTGCGGCGGAATTGCCAACAGCAAGCACATGCCCGCCCTCAAGAAAATGGAAGACGTTGAGATGGTGGCCTTCTGCGATATTATTGAAGAGCGCGCCAAAAAAGCCGCCGAGGAATTCGGTGTGCCCGGGGCCAAGTATTACACGGATTACAAAGAGCTGCTGAAGGATGAATCCATCGAGGTGGTTCATGTCTGCACTCCCAACCGGGAACACAGCTTTATCACAGTGGACGCTCTGGAGGCTGGCAAGCATGTCATGTGCGAAAAGCCCATGGCGATTAACACCGAAGAGGCTCAGAAAATGCTGGATGCCGCCCGCCGCACGGGAAAAATGCTGACCATCGGCTATCAGAACCGGTACCGTCCCGACTCTCAGTATCTGAAGAAGGCCTGTGAGGCCGGCGAGCTGGGCGAGATCTATTATGCCAAAGCACATGCCATCCGCCGCCGCGCCGTTCCGACCTGGGGTGTGTTCCTGAATGAATACGAGCAGGGCGGCGGTCCGCTGATCGACATCGGCACCCATGCGCTGGACCTGACGCTGTGGATGATGAATAATTACGAGCCCAAAATGGTCGTGGGCAGCGTGTTCAAAAAGCTGGGGGATCAGACCGATACGGGCAACGCCTGGGGCGACTGGGATCCCACGAAGTTCACAGTGGAGGATTCGGCCTTCGGGTATATTGTGATGAAGAACGGTGCTACCATCGTGCTGGAATCCAGCTGGGCGCTGAATACGCTGGATGTGGACGAAGCGAAAACCTCGCTGTGCGGCACCCTGGCCGGTGCGGACATGAAGGGCGGCGTGCGCATCAACAAGGTAAAGTACGGCAAGCAGGTTGTGGAAGAGCCGGCACTGGACGGCAAGGGCGTGGCCTTCTTTGATGCGGACAACGCTCCCAAGCCCAATGAGGTCGAGGCCCGCCTGTGGATTGACGCTGTGAAGAACGGCGGCGAAGTGGTGGTAAAGCCGGAGCAGGCCATCGTGGTCACCAAGATTCTGGAGGCCATCTACGAATCCGCCAAGACCGGCAAGGCTGTATATTTTGACTGATCCCGCAAACGGAAAGAGAAAGGAAGGCTTTCATTATGAAACTCGGTGTTCTCACGAATGTGGTAGCGAATAAGCCCTTCCCCGAGGCGCTGGATTATTTCCAGTCCCTGGGCATTCAGATGATCGAAGTGGGCTGTGGCGGTTATCCGGGAAAGGACCATGCCGATCCGGCCATTCTTCTGAACGATGAAGCCAAGTTGGAGGAGTTTAAAAAGACCGTTGCCGACCACGGTATGCAGATCAGCGCGCTGAGCTGCCACGGCAACCCCATCCACCCCAACAAGGAAATTGCGAAGAAGTACGACGACGATATGCACAACGCGGTGCTGCTGGCGGAAAAGCTGGGGATCGACTGCCTGAATACCTTTTCCGGCTGCCCGGGCGACTGCGAAACGGCAAAATACCCCAACTGGGTCACCTGCGCCTGGCCGGATGACTACGGTGCGGTTTTGGAGTGGCAGTGGAACGAAGTGCTGATCCCCTATTGGAAGAACTTCGTGGCGTTTGCCAAAGAGCACGGCGTGAACAAGATCGCGCTGGAGATGCACCCCGGCTTCTGCGTATATAATACGCACTCGCTTTTGAAGCTGCGGGAAGCGGTCGGCCCGGAGATCGGCGCCAACTTTGATCCCAGCCATCTGATCTGGCAGGGGATGGATCCCTGTGCCTGCATCCGTGAAATCGGCAAGGCCGGCGCTCTGTTCCATTTCCACGCCAAGGATACCCGTATCGATCCGTACAATACCCCTGTCAACGGCGTGCTGGATACCCAGCATTACAGTGACGAGATCCACCGCTCCTGGATTTTCCGCAGCGTGGGGTACGGCAACGATATGCGTTACTGGAAGGATATCGTCAGCAACCTGCGCCTGGTGGGCTATGATTACGTTATGTCCATCGAGCACGAGGACAGTCTGATGAGCCAGAACGAGGGACTGACCAAGGCCGTCAGCTTCCTGAAGGAAGTTATGACGTTCGAGGATAAAATGACGGATATGTGGTGGGCCTGAGAACCGGGTTCCATCCGGAAGGAGACACAAACCCGCGCCGGTAAGCGCGGTCATTAAAGGAGGATAAAAAATGGACAAGAAATTTGGCGTAGCCGTTATCGGCTACGGCGGCATGGGTGGCTGGCATGTGAAAAAGCTGCTCTCCCTGAAGGACGAAGGCATCGAGCTGCGCGGCGTGTATGATATCAAGCCCGAGCGCAACCAGGCGGCGGAAGAAGCGGGTGTACATGCGTATGCTTCGCGGGAAGAACTGCTCAGCGATCCCTCGATTGATCTGGTGACAGTGGCCATCCCCAACGATATGCACCACGAGGTCTGCATCGACGCCATGCGCCATGGCAAGAATGTGGTCAGCGAGAAGCCCGTCACCCTGAGCAGCCAGCTGCTGCAGGAGATGATCGACGAGGCAAACAAGAACCACGTGATCTTCACCGTACACCAGAACCGCCGCTGGGACGAGGACTTCCTGATCATGAAGAAGATCTATGAAGAGGGCACCCTGGGCCCGGTGTTCAATATTGAATCCCGTGTGCATGGTTCCCGCGGAATCCCCGGTGACTGGCGCAATACGAAAGAGCATGGCGGCGGGATGGTGCTCGACTGGGGCATTCACATTCTGGACCAGATCATGCAGATGGTCAAAAAGCCGCTGCTGCGCGTCTATGCCAACCTGACCTATGTCACCAATGAGAATGTGGATGATGGGTTTAAGGTCATTTTGGGCTTTGAGGATGACCTGAATGTGCAGGTGGAAGTGGGTACCAGCAACTTTATCAACCTGCCCCGTTGGTATATGCAGGGCGAAAACGGCACGGCGGTCATCCGCGACTGGGATTGCAGCGGCGAGATCGTGATGGTATCCGATTGGGAGAAGCGCGACGCCGTTCCGATTGTTACGGCGGCCGGCCTGACCAAGACCATGGCCCCCCGTACGGAGGAGACCATCAAGAGATATCCGCTGCCCCGCGTGGAATCCGATGTGCGCGACTTCTACCGCAATGTGGTGAAAGCCTCTCGCGGTGAGGAAGAGCAGCTGATCCGCCATGACGAGATGATGCGCGATATGAAGCTGATGGAAGCGATCTTCCGTTCCAGCGAGACTCATACGGTTGTTACCGATATTTTCTAAAAACAAAAGGGAAAAGGGCTGCTGCAAACGGCGGCCCTTTTCTGTTTTTTCAAGGAGGAAAAAGTATGATTCTGCGGCATATTGTGATGTGGAAATTTAAAGAGGGGCCCGATAAAGAGGAGAACATCGAGACCTTTCGGAAAGGGCTGCTCAGCCTTACGGACTGCGTGCCGGGCATCCTGTCCATGCAGTTTGGAAAACAGATGAAAGAGAATGACAGAAACTGCGATGCCGTTCTGCTGATGGATTTTGCCGATGAAACCGCGCTGCGGAATTATCTGCAGCACCCGGAGCACAAGAAGGTATCGGCCTTCTGCAAATCCATCCGGGAAAGCCGTCATGCCGTCGATTTTTGGGTAGAAGAGAGAGAATAGCAGGGAATATTGATACCATGTAGGGCAATATCATCAAAAAAATATAACGGATTTTTCACATTTGCGAAGAGATTTCTTCGTACGGATATGCTATACTAATAATAATTTATTTCTAACTTATTATTCCGAGAGGTGTGTATCGTATGAAAACCAAGTCTCTTCATTATTCCAAAGGCGGCCGCGTCAATGAAATTGCGGCGGAAATCGGTCGTGTACATGCGTGTGTATGTGATCAGCTGCCCCCCGCGTATCCCTGCGAGGGTGAGCGCGTCGTGTTCGTCGGTGTGGTAAAAGGTACCAGCCTGGCGGCGCCGGTGGTCAGCTTCTGTAAGGATCTGGACCCGTCCCGCACGAAGAACGTGGCGTTCTACTGCCTGACTAATGCCGGTACCTCCGCCATTGATTCCCTGAAAAAGACCATTGAGGACCACGGCGTTCATGTGATGAGCAACATTCTGCAGCTGAACGTAAAGTGCGGCCTGTTCTCCAAGGGGGCTCCCACCCAGGAGGATATCGACAAGGCTATCGCCTGGAGCAATGAAATCTGTAAGAGTGATGAGCTCGCCTGATAAACTGGTCTGACAAACCCATCCGGAAAAAGCCCAAAAAGAAGGCCCCGATCCCGTTTTTTAATGGGATCGGGGCCTTTTCTGTACACAAAAGCGGCTCAGTCGTACAGATGGTCATTATCAATATATTTGCGGCACAGGTAGTACGAAGCACCGGTCAGGTAGGCAATCTCGCGGGAATCCTTGGCGTAGGCAATGGGCAGATCCGCACCGGTGCGGAAGAACGGGGTTGAGGCGACCATGCTGCGCAGGGTCTCCAGGAAATAGCGGCCCGCATGCTGGTATTCGCCGCCAATAATGATCTTTTCCGGGTCGTTGGCAATCATGATCGTGCGGATCAGCACACAGAACCAGCGGATTACCTCGTCCATCAGGCGGCAGGCAAACGTATCCCCGAGATTCGAGGCGTCGAAAATCACCTGCATGGTCAGATCCCCGTTGTGCAGGGCCTCGGTGACCGGGGAATCTGGATATTCATCCTTCCAGCTCTCCGCATTGCGGAACACATTGCGCGGGGCGGCCATCACCTCGAAGCAGCCCTTGGAGCCGCACATGCATGTCAGATTGGAGTGGGGATCGACGATGATATGGCCAAACTCCCCCATAAATCCGTTAAAGCCGTGGACCAGTTCGTGCTTTTTCAGCACACAGCCGCCGGTATGGGCCCCGACGGTCAGATGCACGATGGTATTAAAGGGCTGGTTTTCCGGATCCAACAGGTCGGAATACCCGACCAGAGCGGAATTATTCTCGATATAAACCGGAACGTCGGTCTGCAGCGCCCGGGCCAGATCCTGGCAGATGGGCAGATTCCGCGGCCACTGGTGGTGGACCGAATAGCGGATGGTACCGTTTTTCACATCCAGGATGCCGTCGCCCATCACAATAATCCCGCTGATCCGGGACAGATCCAGCCCGCTGTTTTTCAGCAGATCCCGGATGGCATGGGCCGCCAGCTGAACCATGCCGCCGTAATCCTCGGGCACAATGGAGTCGCGCAGCTGAATCTGATCAATCAGATGCGAGGTCAGATCCATGAGAAAGACGGAAGCGCAGCTGCGGATCAAATTGACAACCAGCGAATACTGATAGGTGGGGTTAAAGGAAAAAAGCTCCGGCTTTTTGCCGCCCTCTTCGGTGCTCTCGCCCTTCCCGGCCGAAACAATCAGGCCCTTTTCCAGAAAATCCCCCACAATTTTGGTGATGGTGGTCTTGCTCAGGCCCGCCTGCTCGGCAATCTCACTGACAGAGATGCGCTCGGCATAGCGAAACAGGGACAGAACCAGCTTCTGATTGTTGTACTTGATATTGCGCGGCTTGCTGCTTTTGCGCTTGGGACCCATGATGCATTCGGCACTCATCCAACGTCATCTCCTTATGAAAAAACGGATCAACTGCCGGAAAAATCCACGGCACCCGGCAGGAAAATTTCTTTTATTTTTTTATTATCCTACGAAACGCAGAGATTTGTCAACCAAAAAACCGGATAAAAAGGGGAAAGAGGGCACTTTTCCCCATAGTTTTTGACCGGTAAAGGGCGGTTCCGTCCTCCTGCACAAAAGAAAAGGCGTATCTTTGTTTTCAAATTATGTTGACAAACAAGATGAAGTCGTTTATAATCGGAATTGTTAAAGAAGGCCGCCTGTCTGGGCGGCAGACGAAATGCAGAAGGACATAAAGAGAAAGAAGGAGCGAATTATGCCGTTAGTATCTGTACATGACGTGTTGACCCATGCAACGGAAAATCACTATGGTGTTGCCGCGATCAATGTTGCCAACTATGAGACCATCAAGTGGGCGGTAGCCGCCGCCAATCAGGAGCGTGTGCCGCTGATTATTCAGTTCTGGCCCGGCTTTGATGTGATGACCCATTATATCGATATGGGACATATTGCCTCCATCGCAAAGCAGTTTGCCCAGGAGAGCGAAGTGCCGATCGCCGTTCATCTGGATCATTCCTGGAGCTATGACATCGCCGTAACGGGCATCAAGAAGGGATTTCCCTCCGTGATGGTGGATGGCTCGGCCCTGCCGTATGAAGAGAACGTGGCCTTGACCAAGTCGGTTGCCGATGTGGCCCGCGTATTCGGCGTGGATATCGAAGCGGAGCTCGGCCATGTGGGAAGCGGCAGCTCGATTGACGACATCACCAACTCCGATCACTACACCAATGTGGCCCAGGCAGCAGAATTTGTGGAGAAGACCGGCTGCGGCAGCCTGGCAGTGGCCGTCGGCAATGCCCATGGCGCCTATAAAGTAACGCCGAACCTGGACTTCGACCGGATCAAGGCTCTGCGCAAGGCGGTTTCGGTGCCGCTGGTTATGCACGGCTGCTCGGATATCCCCCACGAACAGCTGCAGGAAGCGGTTCGCCTGGGCATGAGCAAATTCAACATTGCCACCGAGTACTTCCGTGCCTGCTACCGCAGCGCCTGCGAAGTAATCGATCTGGAGAAGAAGAACAGCGGCAATATGATCGCGTATCTCTCCGATGCTGAGCAGGGCGCTGTCGATTTTGTCCGCAGCAAGATGCAGCTGCTTAACCCCAACAAGTTCTCTCTGTAAAAAGGGGCATTTCGGAGGAATCGTGATGAAAAAGTTTCAGGTAGCCGGCATTGATATGCCGTGCATTGATCTGGCCCTTTCGGTGGATCAGTTCCCCAAGCCCAACGGCGGCCAACAGGTAAATTCGGCCAGCTGGCAGGGCGGCGGCAAGGTGGCCACCGGCATGGTGGCGGCGGCCCGTCTGGGGGCAAAATGTGCCATTATGGGCGCCGTGGGCGAGGATAACTATGGCAAATTCTGTATCGAGGATTTCAAGGCCCATGGGATTGACGTGTCGGGGATGCAGGTGCAGCAGGGGAAGACCACCTCGCTGTCCATCGTCATCAGCGATAAGGAGACCCGTGGCCGCAGCATCGTCTATAACGCCGGTACGGCCCAGCTGCCCACGCTGGAGGAAATCGACGGGGACATCGTGACCGGATGCGAGTACTTCTTTGTATCCAATCTCTCCCCTCTGGCCGTCGCCTGTGCGAAAAAGGCGAAAGAGGCCGGTGCGAAAATCTTTATCGACGCCGATAACTACAGCGAAGCGCTGATGGAGAATATCGGACTGATCGACATTTTCGTGGGATCGGAGTTTGTGTACAACGCTTTGTTCCCGAATGATGAGGATTACGAGAAGAACTGCCGGAAGGTGCAGGAGATGGGGCCGCAGATCGTGGTCTTCACCCTGGGCGGCAAGGGCTGCGTCGGGCTTTCGAACGAAGGATACTTCGTCATGCCGACCTTTGACGTGCCGGTGATTGATACGGTGGGCGCGGGAGACGTGTTCCACGGGGCTTTCCTGGCCGGAATGCTGCAGGGCTGGAGCGTGAAGGAGATCTGCCGCTTCGGCAACGCGGTTTCTTCCATCAAGGTTACCCGCCAGGGCGGGCGCGCCGGGATTCCGGATATGAAGACGGTACAGCATTTCCTCGAGACCGGGGAAATCGATTATACGGAAATCGACAAACGAGTCGCTTTCTACGGAAGGAGCATACAGTATGTATAAAATGCCGAAAATTGTTCTGGGCGTGGCCCCCACGAAGCGCGGCTTCCTGAGCATGGAAGAGGCCAAGCGCCAGAAGGATAAATTTATGTCGGTGATCCGCAGCATCGACAGCGATGTGGTGGAGATTGTGGATGTGGATGACCTGTGCGAAAACGGGATCCTCACCTCCAGCTTTACCGATCCCACCAAGACCACCCAGGACATCCAGAACGTCATCGACAAATTCGTCAAGGCCCGGGTGGATGCCCTGTTCATCCCCCACTGTGACTTCGGCGAGGAGCAGTGCTCCACCGCAGTAGCCGCCGCCCTGAAGGTTCCCACCCTGCTGTGGGGTGCCCGGGATGAAAAACCCAACACCTTTGAAAGCCGCGGCCGTGATACCCAGTGCGGTATGTTCGCCTGCTCGAAGGTGCTGCGCCGCTACAATGTTCCCTTCAGCTACATCTGGAACTGCGAGACCGAGAGCGAGGACTTCAAAAACGGTTTCGACAGCTTTATCCGCGTAGTCAACGTGGTGAAAACCGTCCGTTCGCTGCGCATTGCGAAATTCGGCGCCCGTCCGCAGCCCTTCATGAGCTGTATGGATAATGTGGGCGAACTGGCTACCCGCTATGGCATTACTACCGTTCCGATTTCCCCCAACAGTGTCGCCAAGCTGGCCGATGATCTGACGGCCGAAGGCAGCGAGGAATTCAAGGCTTATGTGGCGGACTTCACCTCCCGCTTTGAGACCGAGATGCCCAAAGAAAAGGTGGAGCGCAGCGCCGCGATCACCATGGCCGTGGAAAAGCTGATGGAGCGCAACAACTGCTCGGTCGGCGCCATGGAATGCTGGACCGCCACCCCGATCTTCGGTGTGCCCGTATGTCCCACCATGGGTGAAATGGCCGACCGCGGCTATCCGCTCAGCTGTGAGACGGATGTAAACGGTGCCGTGACCATGGCGATTCTGCGCGCAGTCACCCTGAACCGTCAGGCCGAATTCCTGGCCGACCTGACGATCCGCCATCCCGAGAACGATAACGCCGAGCTGCTGTGGCACTGCGGGCCGTTCCCCTACAGCCTGAAGAACGAGCAGAGCACGGCCCGCCTGGTAAACGGACAGGAGAGCTTCTATCTGCAGGACGGCGATCTGACTGTCTGCCGCTTTGACGAAGTGGACGGCAAGCACTACCTGTTCTGCGGCGAAGGGAAGACCACCACCGGCCCCGAGACTACCGGCACGTATCTCTGGCTGGAAGTGGACAACTGGAAGCGCTGGGAAGAGAAGCTGATCTTTGGACCGTACATCCATCATGTGGGCGGTACCTATGGCAGCTATAAGAAAGAGCTGCGCGAAGCGGCCCGGTATCTCGGCATGATTTTTGATGATGCCGATGTGCAGGGAACGGCCAGCCTGTAAAAACGAATATCCCTTTTGGTTTGGATAGATCCGATCAAACAGGATTGGATGGAGACACGGATGGAGGTCCCATGGGAACAGGCCCGTTCCCATGGGGCCTTTTCGTTTTTTCGAAAATTGTACGTACAAAAGGCCCGGGCCAGTTGACACCTTCTGCCGGGCCAGTATAATTAAGAAAGCAAACAGACACAAGGGAGGAAGCAAATATGCTGAAAAAGCCGGATACCCCGCCCATGGGGTGGAACAGCTGGGACTGTTACGGCGCAGCGGTGAATGAGGAACAGGTGCGGGCCAACGCCCGCTATATGGCCGAAAATCTGAAGGAATACGGATGGGAATACGTGGTGGTGGACATCCAGTGGTACGAGAGCACCGCAGACGGCTCGCGCATGCACGCGTTTATGCCGTTATGTATGGACGGGTATTCCCGGCTGATCCCGGCGGAAAACCGGTTTCCCAGTGCGGCAGGGGGGAAGGGGTTTGCCCCCCTGGCGGAATATGTCCACTCTCTGGGGCTGAAGTTCGGCATTCACATTATGCGCGGAATCCCGCGCCAGGCCGTGCACGCCAACACCCCGGTACTGGGGTCGGCGCTGGGGGCACGCCATGCCGCCAAATACGCCTCAATCTGCCCGTGGTGCACGGATAACTACGGGGTGGATCCCCTCAGTCCCAACGGGCAGGCCTATTATGATTCGATTTTCCAGCTGTATGCCCAGTGGGGCGTCGATTACGTAAAGGTGGACGACATCGCGTACAATGCATGGGAAAAAGAGGGACTGGTGGAGGATGAGATCGTGATGATCCACAAGGCGATTGACCGCTGCGGCCGGGATATGGTTCTCAGCCTTTCGCCCGGACCGGCCCCGCTCTCCCATGCCGATACTCTGTGCCGCCACGCCACCATGTGGCGGATTACCGCCGACCTGTGGGACAGCTGGGACGACATTGTGGAGGACATGGACCGCTGCGCCCAGTGGGCTCCGTATGTGGGGCAGGGGAACTGGCCGGATGCCGATATGCTGCCGCTGGGGCACCTCTCCCTGATCGGAAGCGAGCACGGCATCGGCGAGCGCATGACCCGGCTGAGCCGGGACGAGCAGGTGACCATGATGACGCTGTGGTGCCTGTGCCGGTCGCCGCTGATGTTCGGCGGCGAGATGCGGGACAACGATGCCTTCACCCTGTCGCTGCTGACGAACCGCGAGGTGCTGGCCCTGCTCTCCCATTCCAGCGGGGCCCGGCGCACGATTCGGAATGACAATTTTCAGGTATGGCAGGCGAAAGGGGAGAATAGCACCTATGTGGCGCTGTTCAATGTCTCCACCATTCCGCGCCGGATCGGCGTGCCGCTGTACCACCTGGGGCTGGAGGGAACGTACCGGGTATACGACCTGTGGGAGAAAAAGGAGATCGGCACGGTGGAGGATATCTGGCAGGATGAACTGCGCAACCACCAGTGCCGGCTGCTGAAGCTGACAAAGGAAGCGTGAGTGCCGGGGCACAGAAGCGTGCCCCGCGCCGCGGGAGACAAAAGAACGGTCCGGATGGATTTCCGGGCCGTTTTTTTGCGGAAAACGGCGGCCGGCCGTGCTTGACACCCATCAGAGAAAAACGTACAATAGAAATATCCTCACAGAAAAGGCCAGACGGCCGGAAAGGGACACAGCCGGATGAAGGAGAATGAAAAAAACAGCTGGAACACGGATTTCCGCCAGTCCGTAACCTATCAGCTGATCCGGGATTTTGCCGGACAAAAAGTGGCCCGCGTGGCGGAAAGGGCGGCCAATACGGCGGTGCAGGCCGCCAGTGTGGCGGTAAACGCGACCAACGAGGCGGTACAAAAGGTCAGCCGCACGGTAGAACAGGCCCAGCACGGCTGTACACCGGGTGCGCCGGCGGCTTCTGCACCGCAGGAAAAACCCCAAAAGCAGAAAAAATGGAAAAAAGGAATGCCGGTACCCGAGGGATATCGCAGCGTGCACCACAAAAGCACGGTGCCGATCTACGCCATCGGCATCTGCTGGCTGCTCTGGGCGCTGCTGTTGCCCCTTGCCAAAGTGTGGCACTTTGTGCTGGCGGCCGGCGTTTCCGTGGGAGTTTTCTTTCTGGCAAAGAAAATCTTCCGGGGAAAGTGGGAACTGGAGGAGCTTCCCAAACCGGAGCCCAGGGCTCCTGCGTCCTCCGGCAATCCGGTTATCGACCAGATGGTTCGGGACGGCACGCTGTATCTGCGGAAACTCCGCGAGGCCAACGATAAAATCGAGGACGAAGAGATCTCGGATGCCATTGACCGTATGGAGGATCTGACCTTCAAGATTTTCGCCTATGTGTGCGACCATCCGGAGAAGGCCCCGCAGATCCGGCGGTTTATGAACTATTATCTGCCTACTACCCTCAAGCTGTTGGATTCGTATTACACCCTCAGCCAGCAGGGCGTGCAGGGGCAGAATATTACCGGCGCCATGGAGAACATTCGCGCCATTATGCATACCATTGTGCTGGCCTTTGAAAAGCAGCTGGATTCCCTGTTCGGGGACGAGGCGCTGGACATTTCCACCGACATCACGGTGCTGGAGGGGATGCTGCAGCAGGAGGGTCTGACCGGTGTGCAGATGCCCACAGAGAAGTAAGAAAAATTGCAGGATGATTGAAGGAGGAAAGCCCCGTGGAAGAGTTGAAATTGACATTGGAAGAGGAAGTTCCCGCCGCGCCGTCGCTGACGCTGGACGCACAGGAGGAGAAAAAGGAGGAAGTGGCCCCCGTGAAGCCCGTTACGGTGGAGGATACCCCCTTGACACCGGAAGAGCGCAAGATTGTCGATGATTTTGCCGAGAAAATCGATGTGACCAACACCACCCAGGTGATGCAGTACGGCTCTGCCGCCCAGAAGAAGATCGCCGGGTTCTCGGAAACGGCCCTGAACAATGTGCGCACCAAGGATCTGGGCGAAGTGGGCGATGCCATCACCGGCCTGATCACCGAGCTGAAGGGCTTTGACGCAACGGAAGAGGAAAAGGGCTTCCGCGGCTTTTTCAAGCGCTCCAGCAACAAGCTGGCCGCGATGAAGGCCAAATACGACAAGGTAGAGGTAAATGTGGACCGCATCAGCGGTGTGCTGGATCAGCACCAGATCACCCTGATGAAGGATATCGCCATGCTGGATAAAATGTACGAGATGAATCTGTCGTACTTTAAGGAATTGTCCATGTATATCCTGGCCGGCAAGAAAAAGTTGAACGAGGTGCAGACCACGGTTCTGCCCCAGCTGGTGGAAAAAGCCAAGCGCACGGGCCTGCCGGAGGATGCCCAGGCCGCCAACGATCTGAACAGCATGTGCGAGAGCTTTGACAAAAAGCTGCACGACCTGGAGTTGACCCGGATGGTGTCGATCCAGATGGGGCCGCAGATTCGCCTGGTGCAGAACAACGATAAGATTATGGCCGAGAAGATCCAGTCCACGCTGGTGAACACCATCCCCCTGTGGAAGAGCCAGATGGTGCTGGCACTGGGGCTGGCCCACAGCCAGCAGGCCATGCAGGCCCAGCGCGCCGTGACGGATATGACCAACGAGCTGCTGCGCAAGAATGCCGACGCCCTGAAGATGGGCAGCATTGAAACAGCCAAGGAAGCCGAGCGCGGAGTGGTGGATATCGAGACGCTGAAGCACACCAACGAACAGCTGATCAGCACGCTGGATGAAGTGAAGCGCATTCAGGATGAAGGCCGCGAGAAGCGCCGCGCAGCCGAGGAAGAGCTGGGCCGCATTGAGGGCCAGCTGAAAGAGAAGCTGCTGCAGGTGCGCGGGAACTGAAAGGAAGAAACAGGGTGAAAAAAGGACGGAAAAACCGGGCAGTGGCCATTGCCCTGACCGTTTTGATGGTGGCCGGATCCATTCCGCTGGGGGTGAACCGGACCGAAAGCCGCGAGGCATCCGCGGCCCTGTCGGTGTTTTACAACGGGGAGAACCGGGACGGGTACGGCGTACAGTATGACCTGGAACAGCGCATGGCGACCGCCGCCAATCTTCTGACGGTGGCGGGACGCTATATGGAAGCGGATGATCCCGCTCTGACGGCTCTGCGCACGGCGCGGCAGGAGCTGATGCAGGCGGACAGTGTGGCGAAAAAGTACGACGCCAACGTGCAGCTGTCCGATGCGGCGGCGACGGTGCTCAGCCGGCTGGAGAATATGGAGCTGTCGGAGAGTGACAAAAAGTACCCCGCCGAATTCGAGACGGATTTGGCGGCGGCTCAGGATCGCATTGCCCGCAGCCCGTATAACCGGCTGGCTCAGGAGTACAACAGCGGCCTGTCGCAGTTCCCGGTGGATCTTCTGCGCGGGATTGCCGGGGTGGAAGAGCTGGAGCTGTTCTTGTAAAAGTGGCCTGTCCATAGGGCCCGGAAAGGAAAGAAGATGAGAAAAAGCGAGCACAGATGCCATCCGAAAAGGGGATGGTGGGTGTGTCTGCTTCTGCTGCTGACCGTGCTGCCGATGGCCATACGGCCGGTTTCGGCGGCGGTGGTACAGCCGGATGATGATTTTTATGTACTGGATCAGGCCGATGTGCTGACAGAGGAGCTGGAGACGTCAATTATCCGGCAGAACCAGACCCTGTATCAGCAGACGGGGGCCCAGATCTGTGTGGTGACCGTGGATTTCCTCGACGGGCAGTCCATCGACGACTATGCCTATACCCTCTTTAATGAGTGGGGCATCGGCAGCAAAGAGCGCAACAACGGCGTGCTGATCCTGCTGGTGATCGGGGAAGAGGATTACTACGTGCTGCAGGGAACCGGGCTGGAGAATACCATGAAAAGCGGGACGATCCAGACCATTCTGGATACCTATATGGAGCCCGCCTTTGCCGTGGCGGACTACAACGAGGCGGTAAAGCTGACCTTTGAACAGATTTACAACCGGGTGGAGAGTATTTACAGCGGCACGTATGAGGAATCTTACGCCGCGCAGGATGAACCGTATGAGCAGGGGAACCGGGCTTCGTTCGGGGGACTGATTGCCCTGGTGATCGTTTTTCTGATCCTGTTCTTTGTTCTCCGCCGCGCCGGCCGGCGCGGCGGACCCCGGGGACCCGGATCCGGCGGCGGATACCGCCGCGGCCCCTCGGTGATCATCCTGCCGGGGATGGGCTTCGGCCCCCGCCCGCCCAGAGGTCCGCGCCCGCCTCAGGGACCGCGTCCTCCTCAGGGACCCCGCCCACCCTTCGGAGGAGGTTTTGGTGGTTTTGGCGGTTTTGGCGGCAGCAGCCATGGCGGCGGCTTCGGCGGCGGTGGATTTGGCGGCGGCGGTTCCAGCCGCGGCGGCGGCGCCGGCCGGCGGTAACAGAAGGGAGCAGCACAAATGGTCATCGAAACCGAGATGGATTTGCAGCAGTGCCGGCAGGCTCTGCGGGATGCCCTGGACAGCCGGAAAGTGTTTAAGGAAGAGCGCTACACCGGCTGGGTAAAAGGGAAGCTTTTCAGCATGTCGTACTGTGTGGATAAGGAAACGGCGGAGAAAGGGCGCTGGGCCTATAACAAAGCGATGGGCTTTCTGTCCGAACGCGACGGAAAAACCCGGGTGCATGCGGTGATTTTCCGCGGGCTGAGCGACCCGGTTTCGCTGCTGGTTCTGTACGCAATTTTCCTGATCGTATTCCTGCTGATTCAGGAGCGCTGGCACGCCACCCTGGCGGACAGCCTGGTGTTTTCCCTGCTGGCCGCGGCCAGTATTTCCTGCATCACCTATATGGCGACGGCTTTTGGCGAGGTGGGACGGCAGGAGACCGAGACCCTGCGCCGGCATCTGACCGGGACCCTGCAAAAGCGTCCGCCGGAAGAGGAAAACGCGGCCGGAGCCGAGTGAGAGGAACCGGACGAAAGAAAGATGAAAAAAGGAGGAGAGACCCATGAGGGTTCTCTCCTCCTTTTGATTGCCGGAAATACCCATCCGGGCTTTGTACGGTTGGAAAACCGTGCATTTACGGGGCGTCCTTCTTCTGAATGGGAATCCAGATTTCCACCAGGCACCGGTCCTCCGCTTCGTTCCAGAGGATGTATTTTTCAATGGTGGGCAGCCCCGATTTCCGATAGGGGCTGGACGGCAGAAATTCGCCGTTAATCTGGCTCCATACGGCGCCCAGTGTGCCGCCGGTGATCGTGCCGTCCGCCGTAAAGCGCAGCCAGCAGGCCGCCGGATAGTGGTATACCTCCATTCCTTCGGCCGGGGGCGTATCGGGTTCCCAATCGACGGCGCACATGTAGTCGTTGCTGCCGTCCTCGTGAAAACCGAAGCACAGCCCCAAATCAAAAAACTTACCGGCCAGCCGGTTGATCCGGTTATTGCTGCCGTCGCTTTTCACCACAGCCCAGGTTCCCCCGCCGTAAGGGGTCGTGCGCCGTACCCCCATCACGGAAAAAGGCCCCTTTTGTACACGCAGAACATCCATTTTCTCCACTCCTTTCACCTGTACCGCAAAGGACAGGGGACAATAGAAGGCGAGAGAAGAAAGATCCGTTTCCGACCGGCGCAGTTGAACCGGCGCGATTCCGTGCAGCCGCTTAAACGCCGTCGAGAACGCATCGGCGGACTGATAGCCGTATTTCAGGGCGATGTCAAGAATGCGCTCGCCGGTGTCCATCAGGTCAAACGCTGCACAGGTCAGCTTTCTCCTGCGCACATATTCCGAAAAGGAAATGGCCGCGATCTGGGAAAACATGGCCTGAAAAACCGGGTACGGGCAGGCAATCAGCCGGCTGATCTCCTCTTCCCGGATCTCATCCTGCAGATGATCCTCCACAT
>JALENG010000050.1 GCA_022767925.1 Clostridia bacterium | reverse complement strand
GCAGCATCAGCAGCAGATAGGCCCCAATGGTAATCAGTATCACAATTTCGGAAGGCTGCATGATTTTTCCTTCTTTCTCCCCGATTTTGCGCTTCTTCTGTGAAGCGCCGAGAAGAATTATACCATAACAAAAAATAGACTGAAATACAGAATAAAGTACGGAATATTTTTCATTTATTTTTTTATATTTCTCTATTTATTCGCTTTTATCTTAAAAAATTTACAAAACAAAATTCTATACAAAATTATAAATAAAAAAATAGAAAATAAAAAAATCCGACTGAAACATTCAGCCGGATTTAAAAAGCGGAGGGTTTTATCCCCTATAGACTGGTCCTCTTTTCCATAGCATGGAAAACGGGATTCTCTGCCCCTTACCGAAAGAACAGGGTATCCCCGGTAAACCCCATCATGCCAAGAGCCACAAGCCCCAGAAGCAGGAGGGCGGCCGGAAGCCCCCGTAGTGCCCGCGGAATCTTTTTGTCGTATAGCTTGGGCATCAGAGGCGTCATAATTTTTATCGCCAGATAAAAGGCGGCTCCCGTCCCCAGACAGTAGATCAGCCCCTGCCAGATCGTCCATTTGCGCAGCATCGATACAAATGGCAGTATCATCACCACCGTATTGATGGCGGCCGACGCCATCAACTGGTCCACCACCCGGAAGATCTTCGGTGCCGCCGCCGACAAAAGGAACATCCCCGCTACATACCACAGCGCGCAGCTGCCCGCGTAGCACAGGGTCAGCCATGCGGAGAACATGGAGCGGGCCGGCAGCAGCTGCCAGATTCCCCATGCCGTCAGATAGGATAACAGAGAGAACACCGTGAGCAGCCCGGCGAACACCCCCGCCTTCTTTCCGCGCCGAGCCACACGCATCATGCGCGACAGCCCAACACCGCCGGAAAACAGCAGGTTTTCGGTGGTAAATGCGGCCAGTGCCGTGAAAAGACAGGTCATTATCTGTGTCATCCTGTTTTCCCCTTTCCCGCCTTTTTCCGGCGCACCTGGTTTCCCTTCTGCAAAGCGGCCGCCAAAATTCCCAGGAACAGCAGGGCCACAAAGGGCTGAGACACGATACTGCGGGAGAGAGTCCCGCTCTCATCTCCCTGCACCCACCAAACGGAGCCCGCCAGAAGTTCCCGCAGGCCGCCCGTCAGCAGCGCCGCCAGAGCAAAACCGCCGGAGGCCCCCAGCGAATCCGCCAGGGTGCCCAGCAGCACATGCCCGGGCGCATAATCCGACGCATGGGACAGCATCACGGTGCCCACAGCCATCAGGTACCCGGGAATCCCGCAGGTACGCAGCAGCCACGGCTGCCCCAGATCCACCAGCAGCAGAATACCGGCGGCCAGCACTGCCGAGAGAGGAGGACGTACCCAGAGGGGCAGGTATTTTCCCACCAAACTGCTGACCAGGCACACCGGTACCGTGGTGTACAGACACAAAAGGGAGAGGGCCGCCGCGCTTTTCCCATCCAGACAGCCAACCAAAATGGGGAACAGTCCCAGCCCGGCGGTCAGCACTACATTCCGGGTGAAAAGCGGACCCTCCATGGCATCCCACAGCTGGCGCAGATATTTACGCCGTTTCAGTTGAGCCCTTCTCTTTGCGATGCGGCTTTTTGCCATGCGGTTCTCCCCCTTTTCTCTGTTTTCTCTGTTGGATCCAAACGCTGGCCTGGCCGGTCAACTGGTCGGCAAGCGGTGCCAAAGCACCCAGCAGCAGCACGACAAAGGCTCCGCTCTGCTCATACGCGCCGCCGTACTGCATGCTCATCAGCAGCAGGCCGCCCACCAGCCCCAGCGTCCATTTCCCGGCCCGGGTTGCGGGCAGCGAAGCGGAATCGGCCGCCTGCAGCAGAATGACTGCCAGCACACCTCCGGCCAGAATCTCAAATTTCAGGCTGGTCAACGGGGAGGCAGGAATGCGGGGGAAAAGCCAGGCCACCAGACAGGCCCCCAGCAGCATCCCGGCCGGCATGCGGAAATCCACATCGCCCCGGGCGAACAGGAACACCAATCCCGCAGCCAGTACCACCGCCGCCGTGGCCCCCATGGGCCCGGCATACCGGCCAAACAGCATATCAAACGGCTGCAGATCCGGAATAAATCCTTTTTTCAGCTGAGCCGACGGCGAGGAAGTCACCGCACACACGCCGTCCCACAGGGTCACCCCCGTGCCGGCTTTCATATTATAGTAAGAAAAAACCGTTTCCGGCCACAGTACCGTCACGAAAGCCAGACCGCCGGCTGCGGGATTCAGCAAGTGGGTCCCCTTTTCCCCAAAGGGCTCTCTCACCACGCACACGGCGAACAGGGACGCCAACGCGGGGATAAACAGCGGCACATTCACCGGCAGCATCAGACCGATGAGCATACCCGTGGTCAGACACGACAGATCCGGAATCTCCTGAACACCCCGCAGCAACCGGAACACAGCCGTACCTGCCGCCGCGCCCAGCATGGAAACCCCCAACACCAGCAGGACTCTTTCCCCGTAATATACATAGGGAAGAACCGCAACCGCCGCCAATACCAGCAGAAAATCCCGCTGGTAGGAATTAGGGGTGCGCGCCTCTTCCGGGTTATGGCTCTTCTTTTTCCGCATATTGTCCTCTCTCCTCTGCCCGATTGATCTGCTTTGTTCCAGGAAACGGAGGTGTTTTCCTCAATGAAAATCCACCCGCTGCAGGCTGGCCGTGTGCTGATTCTGCTCACCAACCAGGAGGCCGGCCGCCTGGGACTTTTAAACCGGGAACTGTCCGAAAAACAGTACCGCCTGATATGTGCCCGGCTTCTGCGCGAAGCCTTCCGGTATCTTCATCGTGCGCCGTTTCCCGGTATGGCCCAGGCGCGGTCGGTTCTTTTGCCCGGCGGGGAAATGCTGTTCTGGTTTTTGCTGCCGCCTCCGCGGCGGTTCCGCCTGAAAGACCGCCTTCATCCCCTGTGCTGCCACTTTGCCTGTGTGGATGATTTTCTTTTGTTCTGGCCGGCCCTTCTCGCCTTTTCCCGGGAAAAGGCCTCACCCCACCCCCTCACACGGCTGTGCCAGGCCGAGCTTTTCACCCTGCGAGGCAGCTGGCTGCTGCTTTTGTCGCTGCCCATGGGCTGCCGCCCGGCATGGATGCGGCTGTGCAGCGAATTTTCCTGCTGCCGGCCCATCAGCATCCTGGAGGCCGTCTGGCTGCGGGAACACGGCCGGTTACAGTTGTGCCGCCGCCTTTAATTCTTCCATCATTTTTCCCGCATCCGGTGCCCGGAACACACTGGTCCCCGCCACCGCCACATCGGCGCCGCTCTCCGCGCACAGGCGGATGGTTTCTTTGTTGATACCGCCGTCCACTTCCACCGTCATCTGCGGTGCCCAGCTCTTAATGGCACGCACCTTCGGCATCATATCCGCCATGAAGGCCTGTCCGCCAAAGCCCGGTTCCACAGTCATAATCAGCACCAGATCGCAATCGGGCAAGTACTCCTTTACCGCCTGTGCCGGGGTCCCCGGTTTCAGGACGAGCCCGGCCCGACAGCCGGCCTTGTGAATGGCCTGCAGCGTCTCCCGCACAGGACTCTCGCTCTCCACATGAAACGTAATTAGGTCCGCCCCCGCTTTTGCGAAATGCGGAATATAAAAAAGCGGTTGTTGGATCATCAAATGCACGTCAAAGGGGAGATCGGTTTCCTTTCGCAGGGCCGCGATCACCGCGGGCCCAAAACTAATATTGGGGACAAAGCCCCCATCCATTACATCCAGATGAACCCAGTCCGCCCCGGCCCGGGTAATCCGGCGGACTTCCTCCCCCATCCGGGTAAAATCACAAGCCAGCATAGACGGTGCAATTTTCACAGGGAATCGCCTGCCTCTCCTCGTTTTTTGTTCCACTGCTATTGTACCTTATCCACCCTGTTTTTTCAAGAAAAACGGATCTGCCTCCGGAAGTTCTCTTCCGGAGGCAGATTCCCTCTATCCGATGAAGCACCCGGTCCCGTCCTTCCCGGCCACGGAAGGAAAAACCTGTGCATCCCATACTATGGATTTTTCCCCTTTTGGTTACAGCAGGCCCCCCGCCATCTGGGCCAGTACAGTGATCACCGGCATAGTCACCACCGACAGCACCGTGGATACCGCCACACACTTGGCCGAGAGCTCTTTCTCTCGGTTAAATTTGGCGGCAAACAAAACCGTAAGCCCAGCTACCGGCGCGGCGGCCTGAATCATGCAACTGACCAGCATGACCGGCTGCGGGCACAGCATATTCAAAAACAGCAGAACGCCGAAATAAACCGCGGGAATCAGCAACAGCCGCAGCCCGCACACTTGAAACACATGGCGGTCGGTGAAAAACTCGCGCAGCTCCACCTTGGCAATATACGAACCGATCACCACCATGGCAAGGGGTGTATTCAGCGCGCTGAAACACTCCATGGGATAGGCAATCATTTCAGGCAGCTGCACCTTCAGAGCGAACAGTACCACGCCCACCGCCAAGCCAATCACACCTGGATTCAGCAGAATATCCCGCACGCGGGTTTTTCCCCCGCCGCTCATCAGCCAGTACCCGTGCGTCCAGCCGCACACATTAAACGAGACCACGAACACCGCTGCATACACCAGACCCTCGGCCCCCAAAATTGCCTGCACCAGCGGAAAGCCCATGAACCCGGTGTTACTGTACACCATAGCAAACCGCAGCACGCTGCGCTGAGACATGGGGGTGTGCCGGTAAAACAGAAAACTGATTCCGATGGCCAGCAGATGATACAGAAAGCCGTACGCGGCGGCGAGCAGCAGCGTGCCCAGATTGACCGAATCATCCACGCTCACCAGAGCATCTACCGTCAGGCAGGGAGAGACCACATACAGGAGGATGGTAGTAATCTGGGAAAGACCGGTTTCGGTCAGGATTTTCTTTCGGGAGAGAAAATATCCGACGGCGATCATGATAAACAGCTCGA
>JALENG010000022.1 GCA_022767925.1 Clostridia bacterium | reverse complement strand
TGAGAGTACGTTCTGAGCAGAAGGAGGAGAGAAGCATGAAGCGATACGGAAAAAAACTCCGCCGGCTGGTGTCTGCTTGTCTGCTGGCCGTGTGGATGGGGTGCCTGCTGTCTGCCTCCGTTTTTGCAAAGACAGAGGAGTACTCCATCAACCTGGATGAGGAGAAGACGAACTACGTTTTCGAGATCCAGTGGGAGAACACGGAAAAGCAGCCGGATGTCACCCTGACCGCTCCCAGCGGAAAGACGTACAATCTGGAGAACATGCCGGATGCCGACGCCGGGGAGGGCGAATTGCTGTTCTACTTCCCCAAAGCGGAGAAGGGCGAGTGGAAAGTGAAAATCAGCGGCGACGGCCTGGGGGTTGTCACGCTGGATTCCGGTGTGATGCCCGGGCGGATGAATATCACATCCTTCCAGGTATCGGTCAGCGGAGACAAGGGGACGGCCTCCTGGAAGATTGAGGACAGCGAGGAGGACCTGACCCTGGAGATCTGGGCCGCGCCCGATCCGGTCAACTACGGCGGGGAGCGGATTGCCTCCCTGCGGGGGAAGGCGTCCGGAAACGGCGAATTCTCCCTGTCGGGGCTGGACAGCGGCGACTATTACCTGTATCTCAAGGCCATCGGCAGCGGCGGGATTTATGCGTATCAGTATGACGATACCCGGATCTCCTACCGCAGAGGCGACAGCCTGCCCAAGCTGTCCGGCGTGCAGGCCCGCATGATGGACGATGATGTGTGGCTGACGTGGGATCTGTCGGAAGAAGCCGACAGCTACCGTGTGATGGTGTGGGATGAAAACGGCGAAGTGCTGGCGGACGAGAATGTGACCCAGACGGCCGACTGGTATGTGGAAATCCCCCAGGACCTGAATACTGCGGAAGCGGCGGTAGCGGCTGTCCGCTACGGAAGAACCGGCGATTTCCAGCGTTATACCGTCACCCGCGGCAATTTTGACAGCGTGACGGTCACCTTCCCCGAAGGCGACCAGCTGAATACCAAATCCGTACAGGTGAACGTGGCCTTTACCGGGAATTACACGGTCAGCGCGGCTCTGAACGGCGAGCTGTTGTGCGAGGACAGCAAAGAGGCGGGGAATTACCGTGTGGATATGGAGGAGGGCGACAATCGGGTGGCCTTCTATATCAAGGACGAAAACGGCAATGTGCGCACCTATGGAAAGGACCTGCACATCGACGCGACACCCCCGCAGCTTTCCATCCTGCACGATCTGAACGGCCGGTCCACCTCCGATGACCATGTGTATCTGGAGGGCCATACCGAGGGCGGCGCGGTGCTGACATTAAACGGCGAGACGGTCGAGACCCAGGCCGGGTATTTCAGCATCCGGTGCGGGCTGCGGATCGGCTCGAACACCTTTGAGCTGGTGGCCGCCGATGGGGCCGGGAACCAGACCCGCTACACGGCAACCGTGGAGCGGCCTTGGTTCAGTGCCGAGGCCCTTGTATGGATTCTGTGCATCGCCGTGGGAGTGGTATTGTTGGTGGTGTATGTGATCCTGTTTATCCGCGGAAGGAGGAAACGGAAAGCATGAAATTCGTAAAATATGGATTTTATCTTCTGACGCTGATCTGCTGCGGGGTGGCCGTGTGGATGCAGGTCTCGGTATCCGGTGATAACCTGCTGACGATGGACACAGGGATGGGATATATGCTGGCGGTCAGCTACCGGTGGGTGACGCTGGCGGCGGTGATTCTGGTGGTGCTGTCCCTGATGATTTTCGCCATTTCCAGGCTCCGCCGTAAAAAGACGGAAGGGAAAAAACCGGGGAAGAAGGAGAGAGCGGCGGCAAAACCTGCGGCTCCGGTACCCGCTCCGGCGGCAAAGCCTGCGGCTCCGGTACCCGCCCCGGCGGCAAAGCCTGCGGCTCCGGCGCCCGCTCCGGCAGCAAAACCCGCGGCCCCGGTACCCGCCCCGGCGGCAAAGCCCGCGGCTCCGGCACCCGCCCCGGCGGAAAAACCTGCGGCTCCGGCCGGCGGCTTCTGCATTTACTGCGGATCCCGGGTGGCGGCCGGAAAGCGGTTCTGCCCGAACTGCGGAAGACCCATCGAACCCTGAGAAAACCGGATCCGGCCCTCCCTTTGCTTTTCGAAAGGGAGGGGAACCCGGTTTCCGTCCTCTTACTTCCCGAAGAAAAGGGGGACGGACGGCGGTACCGGACGGTACGAAAAGAGGCAAAAAACCCCGCTTTCCCGATACGAAGGGAAAGCGGGGTTTTTCAGAAGACTTCGGTTTTGCTTTTGCTTTTCAAGAACACATAGGTGTCGGCATCCGAGTGCAGCGGGCTGTACCGGTACTGCAGCCGGTCAAAGGAGACAAGCTGCTGCGGCTGTCGGATGTCATTTTCCGCCATATAGCGCACCATCTCGCCCCGGGCCATCTTGCACAGGGTCCCCTTTTCCAAAATCCGGCCGTCCTTTTCCTCACCGAATACGCAGGTGATAAAGGGGACGGAGTCCGGCAGGAAACGGGAGATACACTGGCTGTACTCCTTCGAGGCCAGGTTGAGGATGCAGTCCGTTTCCTTTAGGAGGGTTTTGGCGAGACTGTCCCCCCAGAAAGCATACAGGTCTTTGGCTCCGCCGGCTCTCAGCTTTGCCTGCATTTCCAGTCGGTAGGGCGTTACCCCATCAAAGGGGCGCAGAATGCCATAAAAGCCCGAGAGAATGCGCACGTGCTCCTGCACATAGGAAAGTTCCCTCTCGGTGAACACGCTGGGCGCCATGTACTGGTACTGAATCCCCTCATAGGACAGAATGGCCGGGGTCAGATTCGTGTGCAGATCCATATACCGCAGCCGCTCTATGTTCTGCTGTGCGATCGCATCGTTGCATTTCCACAGTTTTTTCAGTTCATCCGCGGACATCCCCTGCAGGGCCTTAAAGAGCTCCTCCGTTTTCGGCAGGAAGGCGGGCATGTCCTGCCAGGGGAGAGAATCCGTGTCCACGTTCATTTTCTTGGCCGGGGAGAGGATAATTCTCATGAGTCACTCCAATTCATAGGGCCAGGTCTGGATTCCGCCGAATTCATAGACATGGGAATATCCCAGGTCGGCCAGCATCTGAGAGGCCCGTTTGCTGCGGTTTCCGCTGCGGCAGTAGACCAGCAGGATGGTATCTTTATCGGGAATTGTCCCAGCGGTAGTTTCCTCCGTGATGGTTCCGACGGGAAACAGGACTGCATGGGGAATATGCCCCTGGGCAAATTCGGATGGTTCGCGGACATCCAGGATGAGGACCTCCTGGGTATCCATTTTGTTTTTGGCCTCCTGCTGGGAAATCGACTGGTAGGTGTTTTTTTCCGGGGATGAGCCTGCACATCCGCCCAAAAAGAGGAGCATGGCGGCGATGACAGGAAACAGATGTCTCATGGATTAGTTCTCCCCATTCAGGCAGGCCAGAATCTCGGCGGCATTGGTATCGGGCTTAACCTTGGGCATCACCTTTTCGATCATGCCCTGTTCGTCAATCAGATAGGTCGTGCGAACCACGCCCATGCTGGTTTTGCCGTACAGCTTTTTCTCCTGCCATACGCCGTAGGCCTCAATGGCGGTTCGATCCGGATCGGCCAGCAGCAGGAAGGGCAGGTTGTACTTCTGGACAAATTTGAGATGGGAGGATACGCTGTCCTTGCTGATGCCGATAACGGCCACATCCAGCTTTTGAAACGCCTCGTAGCTGGCCGCAAAGGCGCAGGCCTGCCGGGTGCAGCCGGGGGTGTTGTCTTTGGGATAGAAATAGAGGACGACCTTTTTCCCCCGAAAATCCGACAGGGAAACGGGCTGTCCATTTTGATCCGGCAGGGTAAAATCGGGGGCTTTTGTTCCAACTTCTAACATATTGCTTTCTCCTTTTGCTTATTTTACGGATTGAAATTTTTATGGGACGCCCTGCCTGGCAGCAGAGGGAGTTCATAGAGCTCGCTTAAGCGCCTGCAGGGCTTTTTCCATTTCGTTTCTTTTGCGATAAAATCGTTTTCAAACCATACCGGGGGAGCAGTTTCCCCTTTTAGCGGCGGCCGTATTCATGGGGTGGGTTCCTCCTGAATGGTCACCGTAATCCGATCTCCGATTCCTTTGCCTATCTGCTTTTGGATATCCCTGCGCACCCCGATGATGGGGCAGGGGGAGCCATCCTCGTTTTTTACCCCCATGTGGACCAGGCTGCCGCGGTAGGGCACCCCGTCGAAGGTGGCCAGAACCCGGACCCGGCCGAACTCCTTTCGGATCGAACAGGGAAAACGGACGAAAGCGCCATGATGATCGGGGACCGGCTCGATCACGGTCTCAAATTTGTAGGTTTTGTCGTTCATAAAAAGCCTCGATTCCGGTACAGCGGCATGTAAATTCAGCCTGAGAATATCATAGCAAGGTTTTGAGAAAATGGCAACAGCGCCGGGCCGTGTTTTTCAGAAGGAATGCGGCACCGGCGGCTGCCGGTTATTCAGCCAAACGGCAAAGAGGGAGAAAGCGGCCCTGTCTGAGAGGAGCCCCGGCGCGGTATTTTGATACCGTGCCGGGGCTCCTGCTATCTGCCCGCGTTTTGGTTTTCAAAAGGAGAAG
>JALENG010000125.1 GCA_022767925.1 Clostridia bacterium | reverse complement strand
GTGGAGGAGGAGTTCCCCCGGTGCGTGCAGGTTCACCGCACCGCGCCCAAGGGCGCGGAGAGAGGAGAGTGCGCATGAGAGAGAGAAAAGGAAGACTGACGCTGTTCGGGGAAGTCTCTGCCCAGACCCCCAACGCGGCGGAAACTGCCGCTTCGGCGGGAAAGGCCGCTTCGGCGGAAAAGGACGCTTCGGCGGAAACCGCCGGGAAAGAACCCAACGCGGCGGAAAAGGACGTCCAGCCGGAGGCGGCCGCCGCGAAGCATCCCGCCGCAGCGAAAGATCCCGCCGCCGCGCAGGAGCCCGCCGGGGACCCGGAGCGGCCGTCTCCGAAGGGGACGGCCGGGGAAAAGCCGGGAGAAAACTGGGAGCGGGGGGAGGAAGAAGCCCGACGGCTGCGGCGGGAGGTGGAGAACCGGCTGCAGGAGAGCCGGGCCCTGCAGCGGGAGTACCCGGGGTTCTCCCTGCGCCGGGAGATGCAGTCCCCCGATTTTGCCCGGCTGATCGCCGGGGGCGTGAGTATGCGGCGGGCCTTTGAGACGGTGCATTTTTCGGAGATCCTGTTTGGCGCCATGCAGCGCGCCGCTAAGGAATCCCAGATACGCGCCCTGGAGGAGATCCGCCAGCGGGGGATGCGCCCCGCAGAAAACGGGCTCTCCCCCCGGGGAGGAACCGCCGTGAAGAAATCGGCCGGTGAATTCACCCGGGAGGAGAGGCAGTCGCTGATACGGCGGCTGGAACGGGGAGAAAAAGTGGCGCTGTAACGCGCGGCTCCGGCAGCGCCGCCATACCAGACACAAGAGAGGAAAAGGAGAGGATTGTATGAGAGAAAGAGAGAAAATGCTTCAGCTGTTCGCCACCCAGACCACGGAGAGCGCCGGTCTGTCGGCGGAAATGAAAACCTTCTACGATGGCTGTCTGATCGACAATGCCGAGCCCCATCTGGTGCATGAGCAGTTCGGTGACGAGTACCCCATCCCCCAGGGCAAGGGCAAGGTGATCGAGTTCCGCAAGTTCTCCCGCCTGAATAAGGCCCTGACCCCGCTGACCGAGGGCGTGACCCCGGAGGGCAGCACCCTGACGGTGACCACCAGCACGGCCACGGTTCAGCAGTACGGCGATTACATCCAGATGTCGGATATGCTGGATATGACGGCGCTGGATCACGGCGTGGCCCAGGCCACCCGCCTGCTGGGGGCCCAGGCGGGCCTGACACTGGACAGCGTGGCCCGGGAAGTGCTGAATGCGGGCACCAATGTGCTGTATGCGCCCAAAACCGTCTCCGGCGTGGAGACCGAGGTGACCAGCCGGAAAACCCTGGACAAGACCAGCCTGCTGACGCCGGATCTGATTTACCGCGCGGCGGCCTTTCTGAAGACCAGCCTGTGCGACCGCATCGACGGCGACTATGTGGCGATTATCCACCCGTACGTCGCCTATGACCTGATGCGCTGTGAGGAGTGGATCGACGCCCACAAGTACGCCTCCCCCGAGCAGCTGTACAGCGGCGAAATCGGAAAGCTGGGCGGCGTGCGCTTTGTGGAGAGCAGCGAGGCCAAGATCTGGAAGGACAGCACCACCCCCGACGGGCTGGCGGTCTTCTCCACCCTGGTGCTGGGCGCCCATGCGTACGCCAAAACCGCCATTTCCGGCGGCGGCCTGACGACCATTGTCAAGCCCCTGGGCTACGGGGAGGATCCCCTGAACCAGAGGAGCAGCGTGGGCTGGAAGGCGACCTCGGCGGTCAAGCGCCTGAGCGAGGAGTTCATGGTGCGCATCGAATCCTGCTCGTCCCGCTATTCGGAGACGGCGGAAGCGAACTGAGAAGCGGGATGGCGTTAGCTGCCCGGTGCTTTTTCTGAAAAGCCCGGCGGGAGCGCATCCGTAAAAAACAGCCGGAGGGAGCGCCCCTCCTCATTTCTATGAAAAGCATAGAAAAGGGGAGGGGCGGCGCCCTGCCGCATTTTTGAAACAGAAAGGGAGCAGAAGCGATGAAAAACGAAAACGTGAAAGTGAAAATCCCCATGGACCCCACGGATCCCAGCGACCTGCTGGTGTGCGTAAACGGACAGCGGTACCTGATCCAGCGCGGACGGGCGGTCAGCGTGCCGCCGTGCGTCGCCGAGGTGATTGAGCACGCGGAGCTGCAGGAAGCGGCGGCCGCCGCGTATATGAATTCGCTGGGATAAGCGCCATTCTTTTTTGGAAGGGAGTGTGATGGGATGACCGTGCAGGAAGCCATCGAAAAGGCGGACGGCCTGCGGCCCAATGATTTCTCTGCGGCGGAAAAGCGGTTCTGGCTGCAGCAGATCGAGGGGCGGATTCTGCGGGAGATCCTGAGCCTGTATGAGGAAGAGGAGACCCCCGTGCCCGTTATCACCGGGGAGGAGGGCGAGACCCTGAAGACCGGGGCCCCTTATGACGACGTATATGTATACGGGCTGTGCGCCCGCTATGATTTTGCCCTGGGGGAAATTGAGCGGTACAATATGGACGCCGTGCTGTTTGACGAGCTTTGGCGCGCTCTGCAGAGCGACTGCCAGCGGCGGTATGTCCCCCGGGAGAGAAGCCGCATCGGGAGGAGGGCGAAACCATGATCTTCCCGACACTGCGGGCGCCCGGGATGAAAAAGGAGGGCATCACCCGCTTTCTCGGCTATCAGCCCCGGGAGGACACCTGCGGGGAGAATGCCTTTTGGGAGATGACCAACGGATGCGGGGACCGCTTCCCCGCCCTGCACACCCGCCCGGTCCGGACGCAGGCGATAAAGCTCAGCGCTCCCCGGGGGCTGACCGCCAACGGGCGGCTGTGCTGGGTGGACGGGCAGACGCTTTACTACAACGGGAAGAATGTGGGCACGGTGGAGGAGGGGGAAAAGCGCTTTGTCAATATGGGGGCGTGGATCCTGATTTTTCCGGACAAGGTGCGTTTTTCCATACGGGACGAGACCCTCACGCCGCTGGAGGCCGAATTTGTGACCACCGGGGACACCCTTGTGACCCTGTGCGCCGAGAGCGGAGAGGAGTATTCCTACACGGCCTCGGATACGGCGCCGGATGCCCCGGTTTCCGGGGAGGTCTGGCTGGATACCAGCGGGGAGGAGGATGTGCTGAAAGTGTACAGCGGGGACAGCGGCCTGTGGAGCGCGATGGCGGGTACCTTTCTGCGTCTGGAGAGCCCCGGGATCGGGGTAAATTTTGCCGTGTATGACGGCATTACCCTGCAAAACGCCGGGTCCTTCGACGGCAGCTATATCCTCCGGGGGAAAACGGACAACAGCCTGATCCTCAGCGGCCTGACGGACAAAAGCGAGACGCTGCCGCCCGGCGTGAGGGTCAGCCGCAGGCTGCCGTCCATGGACTTTGTGTGCGAATACGGCAACCGGCTGTGGGGCTGCAGCAATGAGGAGCACGCCATCTACGCCAGCCGCCTGGGGGATCCCACCAATTTTTATGCCTTTGAGGGGATCTCCACCGACAGCTACGCCCTGACCGTGGGGACCCCCGGGGATTTTACCGGATGCGCCGCGTTCGGGAGCAGCGTGGTCTTTTTTAAGGAGGACGCCCTGCACCGGATTTACGGCATGCAGCCGTCCCAATTCCAGCTGGTCACCTCCCACGCGCCGGGGGTGAAAAAGGGGTGCGAAAAAAGCCTGGCCCTGGGCAGCGGCACGCTGTATTACAAGGGGCCGGACGGCGTGTACGCCTATGCCGGCGGGCAGCCGGTGCGGATTGACCCGGATTTCTCCGGCCTGCCTCTGCAGGGCGCCCGGGGAATCTATGCCGGGGGGACGTACTATCTCATGGGAAAGGAACCGGGCGGCGCCTGCCATCTGCTGCGCTATGAGGAGGAGCGGGGGCAGTGGTACCGGGAGGACGACAGTGATGTGCTGGATTTTGCGGCCATGGGCGGCGAGATGTGGTTTTTGCGCCGGGACGGCGCCCTGATCCGCACGGGGGGCGAGGGCAGCCCCACGCTGCTGGAAACGGATGTTCTGCAGGAGGAGGGGCCGGTGCCCTTTACCTTTGTGACCGGAAAGATCGGCATGAAAGCGGCGGACCGGAAATTCTACCGGCGGCTGCAGGTGCGCCTGCGCCTCGCCCCCGGGGCCGTGTGCCGGGTGGCCCTGTCCCGGGACGGCGGGGCCTGGGAGGAGAGGCTGGAGCTTACCGGAGAAGACACGGTTTCCCGCACGCTGCCGGTGGTCCCCGGGCGGTGCGACACCTGCCGCCTGCGCTTTTGCGGAACCGGGGACGTGACCCTGCTTGGCATCTACCGGATCCGGGAAGGGGGCAGTGAGCTGTGAGCATGGTTCTTCCCGATCTGCCGGTGCGCGCCGGCAGTACCGAGCAGCAGCTGTTCGTGATCCGCTCGTATCTCTGCGAGCTGTCGGACCGGCTGCAGCTGGCGCTGTGGAATATCGGGGAAGAGGCGCTCTCCCCCGCGCTGCAGGAAAAGCTCTCCCGCATGGCGCAGGACGCAAAAGAGGCCGGGGACCGGATCACCCGGCAGGAGGCGCAGGCCCAGAAGGAATTCCGGGACCTGATGAACCGGCTGGTCGAGACTGCCCAGGAGGTCACCCTGTCGTTTGAGACCTCCCTGCGGGAGCAGGAGGACCGCATCACCGCCCAGGTGCGGGAGAACTATGCGGCCCGGTCGGAGCTGGGGATTCTGGAGGAGACCCTGTCCTCCAATGTGACGCAGACGGCATCGGATCTGACGGCCTCGTTCCAGCAGATCGCCGCGATCACCGCCCAGGAGGCCGTGGAAAAGCAGGCCATCAACGCCTACTTCCGGTTTTCCCCGGACGGGCTGATGATCGGGCGGTCGGTGCAGACCCTGGTGGACGGCGAGTGGGTGGAGACCATGCCCTTTGCCACCTGCCTGCAGAGCGACCGGCTGTCCTTTCTGGACGGGGGCGCCGAGGTGGCCTATATCTCCCACAGCCAGCTGTACATCACCCAGGCCCAGGTCACGGGAACGATGACCTATGGCTATGCGCCGCTGGGGCGCTATGCCATGCAGGTGCGCCCGGGCGGCAATTTCGGGCTGAGCTGGTCCAGGGAAGAGGAAGCGGGCGAGTAAAAACGGAAAGGGGCGAAACCTCAGTTGGCTGTAAAAACCTATACCAGTGGGGATCTCTCCACCTCCAACCCCTATGTGCAAATGCGCCTTCAGGTGGTGGTGGAGAGCCAGAGCGTGGAAAAGAATACCTCATCGCTGACGGTGCGGCTGTACGCCCGTCGGACCAACACCGGGTATACCACCTATGGAACCGGCACGGCGACGGTAACCGTGGGGGGCAGTACCCTGTCGGCGGCGATCACCCCCTCGCAGAAAATTGTATACAGCACAGGCAACGGCATCTGCCTGCTGGAGAAGACCGCCACGGTTTCCCACGATACGGACGGGAAAAAGAGCCTGACCGTGACGGGGAAGATCCACATCGCGACCGTCCTGCAGAGCGAGAACAAGAGCTGCACCATTTCTCTGCCGGTGATCCCCCGGGCTTCGTCCTTTACGGTGGCGGAATCGGAGTGCGGGGCGGGGCAGAGCATCACCGTGAGCATCCAGAAGCAGTACACCGGCTTTTCCCACAAGCTGGCGTTCGTGCTGGGGGACTGCAAGACCTCGGTGACAAGGGCCGCCTGCGCGCAGAAAGAGGAGACCTTCCTCTTTTCCATCCCGCAGGAGGCGATCCTGGCTATTCCGGGTGCGGCCCGGCAGAGCGGAACCCTGACGCTGACCACGTACCGCGGCACGGAGACGGTGGGCACGGCCAGCCGGACGTTCCCGGTCACGGTGCCGGAGGACATTGTGCCGCAGATTGCGGATTATGCGGTGGCGGGCACCGGGGAAAAGGCCGGGGCCCTGCTGGCCGGGTATGCCAAAGCGCAGATCCGCGCCGAAATCCAGCCCGGTCGGGGGGCCGCCCTGAAAAAGGTGACGGTGACCGGCGGGGGGTACACCTCCACCCTTCGAAACGACGCCGGGGTGCTGCATGAAACCGGGGTGCTGAAAACGGAGGGGGAGCACACGTTTACCCTGACGGTGACGGACAGCCGCGGGCGCACCGCCAGCGAGAGCCGCAGCCTGACGGTACTCCCCTATACCGTGCCGGTCATCCAGTCCCTGCAGGCGTGGCGCGCGGCGAAAAACGGGGAGGAGTGGCAGGCGGACGAGGCCGGGTCGGGTCTCATCATCCTGCCGAAATGGAGCATCACCCAGGCCGGGAGCAATGCGGCCATTGTCACCGTCCAATACGGGATCAAAAACGGGGAAAAGCAGACGTATGACGGGCAGGCCGTCAGCGGCGGGACCACGGTCCTCAGCGAGAGCGCCAGCCCCGAGAGCGCCTGGGAAATCGTCCTTCAGGTGTCGGACACGGTGGGGAACAGCGCCGAGAAAAAGGTGACGGTCCCCACCCGCCGGTTTGCCTGGGACGTGCGAAGGGAAGCGGCGGGGATCGCCTTCGGCAAGGTGAGCGAAACGGACGGCTGCACGGATATGACGGGGTACGAAAAGACGTATTTAGGGCCCCAGAGCTTTCTGGGCGGAGAGGGCTCTGCGCTTGAAAAAAAGCTGTACTTTGTCACGCCCGACGGGGTGACCTATCCCCACAAGGTGCGCTTTTACGGCGGCAACGGGGAATCTCAAACCGCCGTGGGCCTTTATGACGACGCCATCGGCGAGAGCGCGGTGGGCATCATCTGGAACTATAACGATGTGCTGCGCACCCTGAATGTGAAGATCCCCCTGGTATCAAACGGCGGTATCTCCGTTTTCGACACCGGCATCACGCTGGACCAGTGCGCCTACACCCAGCTGGTGATCAAAAAGAAGAGCGGACAGAACGGCGACGCCATCCAGTTTTCCGACTGCGACAGCGGAAAGACCAACTGGCGGGTGAACGCCTACCGGGATGTGTCCGGGACGGACGACAGCTCCCTGCGGTTCCAGGCGGACAGCGCCGGGGACGGCGTCTTTGGCTCCAAGCTGATCCTCTACCCCGAGGGGCTGGTCAGCGCGACCGGGGACTTCGAGACCGGAGGAGATACCACCCTGAAGGGAAATGCCACCGTCAACGGCTGGCACTATGTAAAGGGCCAGCTCCGCCTCGATGACCAAATCCGGCTATACTATAACGGCGCCTCGTCGTTGACAGGAATCATTTACCAGCCGAACAGCTATACCATCAACCTTGGCACCTATAACGGCGACGATACTCTACGGTATATGCAGTGGCTGGGGGAGCCGTCGGATTCGAAGCGGTTTGTGCTGCGGCCCAGCACAAATGGCGGCGGGTACCTGGGAACCACCAGTATGCGGTGGAACACCGGCTTTTTCACCAACACCATCACCCAGTCGGACGCAAAGGATAAAATCCATGTGCGGGATCTGGGGCAGAAAGCGCTTTCGTTTCTGTCCGCCCTGCGGCCGGTTTCGTTTGTCTTTAAGGACGGCGAGGGCGGGCGCACCCATCTGGGCCTGATCGCCCAGGAGGTGGCCGGCGCGGCGGAGGATACCGGCATGGGGGATCTGTCCCTCTACCAGGCGGTGCGGCTGGACGAAGAGGGGAACGAGCACCCCTATTCTCCACAGGCGCCGGATGAGCAGCTGCGCTGGGGCCTGAATTACCAGGAGCTGATCGCCCCGCTGATCGCGGCGGTGCAGCAGCTCTCCCGAGAAACACAGCAGCTCTCCCGGGAGATAGAAGATCTGCGGGACCAGCTGTCGGCCCTGCAGCAGCAAAAGGAGGAAAACATATGAGTACAAAAGGCATCGACGTGTCCACCCACAACGGCGCGGTGGACTGGAAGAAAGTAAAAAAAGCGGGGGTGCAGTTTGCCATTGTCCGTGCGGGGTTCGGAAATACGGCCAGCCAGCAGGACGCCCGGTTTGAGAGCCACATGAAGGGGGCTATGTCCGCCGGACTGCCGGTGGGCGTGTACTGGTTCCAGTACGCCCGGTCCGAGGAGGAAGCGCGGGAGGAAGCGAAGGCCTGCCTGCAGGTGATCGAGCCCTACAAAGAGGGAATCACCCTGCCGGTCTTCTCAGATTATGAGTATGATTCGGACGAGTACGCACAGAAAAACGGCATCACGCCCACCCGGGCTTTCCGCACTGCGTGCATCCGGGCCTTCTGCGAGGAGATCGAGAAAGCGGGCTATACCCCGGGGGTCTACACCAACCCGGAC
>JALENG010000113.1 GCA_022767925.1 Clostridia bacterium | reverse complement strand
TCCGGGGGCGGGAGCCTCCTGCTCCGTCTGCTCCCGGAAATAATCGGCCTGTACCCCGCAGATGGGACAGACGTAACCCTCCGGCAGCTTCTCCCCTTCATAGACATAGCCGCATACACTGCACACCCAGCGCTTGCCGGCCGGGGCCGAAGCCGGTTCCTCCTCCTGATAGGTCGGGGCATTTTTGGGGCTCTTCCCCTTGATGACCTTGTGATAATAGGCATACGTCATGGGATCCCCGGCGATTTCATGCGGGAATACACCGGCGTCCTCCACTTCCCCGAGGAAAACCGTGTGGGTCGAAGTTTCCATCCGGTCGATCACCCGGCATACCGCATACGCACAGGAATCGTGCAGCACCGGGATCCCCTCTTTTTCTTCGAAGGAAACCTTGTCATATTTGTCCGTATCGCGGGACGAGGAAAAACCGAATTTTCCAATCAGGGAGGGACTGCTCTGCTCGCCCAGAATATTCACTGCAAATTTTCCGGTTTTTTCAATGCAGGAATGGGTGTAGTTATCCCGGTTCATACTGACCGCCAGCGTGGCAGGAGAAGACGTGATCTGCATTACGCTGTTGGCCACGCAACCCACATTCCGGTCTCCATCCTTGGTTGAAATAATATATACGCCATAGGAAAGTGCATAAAACGCTTTTTTGTCCATTAAAAATGGCCTCCTCAAAACAAGAATTATTCTTAATTTATTTATACCACTTTTGCCGGAAAAGTCAAGAGGCCATTTCAAAAAATATAAAAAGGAGAGGAGAAAGTCACAAAAATAAAACAAATTGACCGTTTCCCCTCTGGAAATCCGTATACAAAATTGCTATACTATAAATAATGGCGGGTTTATGTGGAAGGCCCGTTCTCGTTTTTATGACAGGAGGATTTGGATAAACATGGCAAAACGATTTGTATGCTCGATGACCGAGCCCATTGTTCAGACGACCGCTGGAAAAATCCGCGGCTTTCAGCTGGACAGCACGTATGTATTTTATGGAGTGCGCTATGCCGTAGCTAAGCGCTTTCAGCCCCCGCAGCCGGTCGAACCGTGGGAGGGCGTGAAGGACACGCTTTCTTACGGCTTTGTCTGCCCGCTGCTCAAGCAGGAGACCCCCAGTGGTGAGGAGAAAATCCCCCACCGCTACTGGCCGATGGACGAGGACTGCCTGAATCTGAACATCTGGACCCAGAGCCTGAAGCCCGATGCTAAAAAGCCCGTGCTGGTATGGCTGCATGGCGGCGGATTCGTGGCCGGCTCGGCCATTGAACATGTGGCGTATGACGGCTTTAACATGAGCCAGTATGGCGACGCCGTGGTAATTTCGGTAAACCACCGCCTGAATGTACTGGGATACCTCGATCTGTCCCCGTTCGGCGAGAAGTATCAGAACTCCTGCAATGCCGGCAATGCCGACCTGGTGGCAGCCCTGCAGTGGATCCATGACAATGTGGCCAATTTCGGCGGCGACCCGGAGAATGTTACGATCTTCGGTCAGTCCGGCGGCGGCATGAAGGTATGGACCCTGATGCAGACCCCGGCTGCGGACGGTCTGTTCCAGAAGGGCATTATCCAGAGCGGCGTTGTCGAAGATTTCTTTGACGGAGAAGGCGACGGCCGCGAAGTAGTCACCGCCATGATGGAAGAACTGGGCGTTGAGGATGTGGAAGAGCTGGAAACCGTGCCCTATGCACAGCTGGCAGCCGCTTATCTGAAGGTCAGCCCCGCTATCGCTGCGAAGGGCGGATACATCGGCGGCCGGCCGAAGGCCAACGATTTCTATCTGGGCGACCCGCGCCAGATCGGCTTTACCGAGCATGCCAAAACCATTCCGGTGCTGATCGGCACCGTGCTGGGTGAATTCTCCTTTGGCCACGGCGTACCGTACAAATACGATATGAGCGAGGCCGACCAGATCGCCATGGTCGAGAAGAAATACGGCAAAGAGGAGAGCGCCAAGGTCATCGAGATGTTCCGGAAAGCCTATCCTGGCAAGTGCCTGACGGATGTATGCGTGCTGGATACCATGTTCCGTGCCCCGACGATCGACTTTATCGCCAAGAAATCGGTCCATCCCGAGTCTCCCACCTATTCCTACATGTTCACCTATGAATTCCCGATTGACTCCGGCAAGGTGGCCTGGCACTGTGCGGAAATTCCGCTGGTGTTCCACAATGCCGAGCTGGTCCCGATTTACAACACGCCCGGCGTGACGGAGGTTCTGCAGGAACGCGTATTCAGTGCCTGGATGAACTTTGCCCGTTACGGCAACCCGGGCAACGCGGCCCTACCTGCATGGCCGGCCTGCGAAGCCGGAGTGGAGAACACCATGATTCTCGACACCGACTGCGAAGTCCGCGTGAACTACGATCACGAGCTGGTTGCTACCTGCCTGCGGCTGGCCCCCGGCTCGCTGCACGACGAGGAGGACGACGCTCCGAAGATGCACTGAGTTTTTCAGAAAGGGTAGTTTCCGGCAGGAAGCTGCCCTTTTCCTTTTAAAAGCAGCGAAACGGGAGCTTTTTACAGCTTTTCCAATGAACCGGGGGTTTTGCACCGTTGCCGGATCCCCGAAAAAAGAAGGAGAATGTACGATGAAAATTTATGTAAACGCAAACGCCGGGCACGATGGGAACGGCACCATCGACCGGCCTTTCCGCCGCATAAACGAAGCGGCCAGGGCAGCGCGGCCCGGCGACGAGGTTCTGGTGGCCCCCGGAGTCTACCGTGAATATGTCAACCCTGTTCATGCGGGAGAGGAAAACGCGCGGATTTCCTACCGCAGCACAACGCCGCTGGGCGCCGTGATTACGGGCGCCGAACCGGTGAAAAGCTGGAAGCATTACGAGGGAAATGTGTGGGTGTGCCGTATTCCCAACAGTGTTTTCGGCAGCTATAACCCCTACACCACCTTTGTCTACGGCGACTGGTACTTTGCCAAAGCGGATAAGCACACGGGGTGCGTGTATCTCAACGACCGCGCTCTGTATGAGACCGCCACCCTCGCCGATTGTATCGAGGGCAGGGTGTACGCGTGCAGCTGGGTGCCGGAAGAATCGGTGTACAAATGGTACACCGAGCAGGATAAGGCCGCAGATGAAACCGTGATCTACGCCAATTTCCAGGGCCATAATCCCAATGAGGAAAATGTGGAGATCAATGTGCGGCGCGAATGCTTTATGCCTGCAGAAACTGGGATCGGATATATCACCGTCAGCGGCTTTACCATTTGTAAAGCGGCCACCACCTGGGCCCCGCCCGCCGCATTCCAGGATGGCATGATCGGGCCCCACTGGAGCCGGGGTTGGATCATCGAGGACTGCGATATCTCCAACAGTAAATGTGCCGGGATTTCGCTGGGGAAATATCTGGACCCCGACAACAACCACTACTTTACCTATAAATATGTGAAAAGCCCCACCCAGATGGAGCGTGACGCCGTGTGCCGCGGCCAGTACCACGGCTGGCTGAAGGAAAAGGTGGGCGGCCATATCATCCGCCGCAACAACATTCATCACTGCGAGCAAGGGGGCATCATCGGCCGCATGGGCGGGGTGTTCAGCGTGATCGAGGATAACCACATCCACCACATCAATAACATGATGGAACTGGGCGGTGCCGAAATTGCCGGCATTAAAATGCACGCCGCCATTGATGTCATTATGCGGCGCAATCACATCCACCACTGCACCATGGGGATCTGGTGTGATTGGGAGGCGCAGGGCACGCGCCTGACCCAGAATCTTCTCCACGACAACCAGCGCCCGGCGTTTGCCAGCCCCCTGAAGGGCGGCATGATGTCGCAGGACATTTTTGTCGAGGTCGGCCATGGTCCGACGCTGATCGACAACAACATTCTGCTCTCCGAGGCCAGCCTGCGCTTTGCTACGCAGGGCGTGGCCATGGTGCATAACCTGATCGCCGGCGCCCTCACCTGTGTGGGCGGGGGGACGGGTCCGCGGTATACTCCCTATCATATGCCCCACCGCACCGAGGTGATGGGCTTTATGACCATTCTTCACGGGGACGACCGGTTCTATAACAACATCTTTGTCCAGAAATGGCCCGGTGACGATGTGATCATCCCCCATGATTCGGATGACGGGTTTGACAGTGAGAACCGGAAGGCCGGAACCTGGATGTTCGACGAATATCCCACCTATGATGAATGGATCTCGCAGTTTGATTTCAGCAAACCCGCGGATATGAAGAAGCTGGAGCCCGCCCACGAGGGGCATCTGCCCGTGTGGTGTGAGGGCAACGTGTATCTGGGGGGCGCCGTGCCCTGTAAAAATGAAAAGAACGGCCTGGTGGCCACCGGGGATATCCGGATGGAGCTGGTGGAAAAGGACGGGCAATATTTCCTGTCCACCAATCTGTATGACTTTTTGGACGGCTTTACGAGCAGAATGATCCATACCGATATACTGGGGAAAGCTTTTGAGCCGGAAGAGAAATTCGAGAACCCGGATGGAACCCCGATTCAATTCGATGCGGACTATTTGGGCGAGCACCGCGGCCTTTATGTGCTCCCCGGGCCGTTTGCCAGCGCAGACGACAGCAAAAAAGCGCTTTTGTAAACTATGACCGGTGCGGGGACGTTTCCCGTCACCCGGCATCACCATTTTAAAGGAGGTATTCTCATGGAAAAAGCAACCGTTTACTTTACCCGAACCATCACCCCCGAGCAGATGATCCGGATGTACCAGGCACTGGGCATCACCCTGGAGGGCCCGGTCGCCGTAAAGGTGCATTCCGGCGAAGTGGGAAACCAGAACTTTATCCGTCCCGCCTTTTTAAAGCCCATGATCGACTATGTGGATGGCACTGTGGTCGAGTGCAACACGGCCTATCAGGGAAAGCGCTACACCGCTGCCGACCACTGGGAAACCATGAAAAAGCACGGCTGGACGGACCTGTGCCGCGTGGATATTATGGATGAAGAGGGCGAAATCTCCCTTCCCATCCCCGGGGGTAAGCGCATCCAGGAGAATTTTGTGGGAAAGAACCTGGAAAACTACCGGTCCCTGCTGGTGCTGTCCCATTTTAAGGGGCACCCCATGGGCGGATTCGGCGGCGCGCTGAAGAATATCTCCATCGGCATCGCCTCTTCCCACGGGAAGGCCTATATTCACGGCGCCGGAAACCCGGCAGAGCTGTGGACCGCCGATCATGATTCTTTCCTGGAATCCATGGCGGACGCCGCCTCTTCCATTGTCACCCGTTTTCAGGGGAAATCCGCCTATCTGAACGTCATGTGCAACATGTCGGTGGACTGCGACTGCTGTTCCGTGGCCGAGGACCCCAAAATGGCGGATATCGGCATTCTGGCTTCGCTGGATCCGGTGGCTCTGGATCAGGCCTGTCTGGATCTGGTGTATCAGTCCGATGACCCGGGTAAGGGGGATCTGATTGAGCGCATTGAATCGCGCCATGGCATCCTCACCGTGGAAGCGGCCGCCGCACTGGGCGTGGGCAGCCGGGACTATGAGCTGATCGAAGTGAAATAACCGTTTCCCCATAAAAACCGGCCTGCCCCGAAGAGGAGCAGGCCGGTTTTTTGATGAATTGATTCAGCCGTTATAGTAGCCGTTTTCGCACAGCAGCAGAAAGCAGGCGTTCACTTCTTCATCCGAAAAAAGCCCGGCATATTTTTTCCCGGTCACCAACTCCTCCGGGCTGAGATCCAACCGCCCAGCCCGGCACAGGGGCTCGAACAGATCCGACTCCTGCCCGCGGCGGAGCAGCTCGCGCATAACCGGTACCGCTCCCCGCTTCTGTACTTTTTGGAGAAAAGCGGCAGGGCGCACACCCGCAATGGACGAGGCCTTTTCCAACCGGTCCAGCAGTTCACACTGAAAGGCTTCCTCTGGTTTTTCTATTTGTTTCATGACCATTTCCTTCTTTCTGGGCGGGGATAAACACCGCCGGTCTTATACGAATTGCATTTTTACTGCTTTTCTACCTGATAGTATACCGTGTACTCCTCATAGCCGATCTCGTACAGCGGCCGGAAGACGAACCCGAAATCCTGATGGACGGTGTGGAACTGTACATTCCAATTGGTCCACTCGCGCTCGTTATGGGGGGCCAGCATGGTTTCCGGCTTACTGATATCGCCGTGCAGCAGCCGCGCCCCACTCAGCCCGGCCAGCACCACCGGTCCATACAGGAAAGCCACCGTATCCGGGGCATCATCCAGCGGGCAGCAGGTCAGCGCCTTCGGGAATTTCATCAGCAGGCAGTCGCCGTCCTGCCAATTGCGGTTCAATACCGCATATCCGTCCTCTTTTGGGAGATCCACCTTTTCGCCATTGAGCAGGAACGCGGCCTCGCCGGCCAGCCAGCCGGGCAGACGCACCCGAAGCGGGAAGGAAGCCTCCCCCTGCGGCAGGTGCAGACGCAGAGTGTAGCTGTCGTTGTCCGGCAGTGTCGGATACTGGGCGCCCAGCCCGGTAATTTTCACGCACTCGCCGCCGCGGTCCGTCACGGTCAGTTCCAGCGCGACCGGTTTTCCCTGTGCGGTGGTTTCCAACCGGCTGGGCACAAACTGGGCCAGGGTAAAGGTATCTTCCTTTCCATGGTACCAAATCCACTCGCGATACCGGGAGGGACCCTGCACAGCGGTGCAGTGGCAGCACCAGAAATCCTCTGTGCGGCTGCCCCACTTCTTATGGGAACCGGCCTCCAGCGGCTGATAATAGGTCACAATCCCCTCTTCCTTGCTGATAGCATTGGTCAGGGAATCGTAGGTATCCTTCCAAAAAGCCTGTGAATACAGACCATTGATCAGATTGCGCTCAATATAGTCCAGGTATTCCTTCTCCCCGGTCTGCCGGTACAGGTAATCCGCCAGACGGATCATGTTGTAAACCACACAGTGTTCCTGATTATTGTGGTTCAGCCGGCGGGACTGGGTGTGAATCGGGGTCCAGATCTCCCCCGCGGTCTGCCCGCCGGTGGCAAAGGTGCCGCGATCGGTGACGGCCTGTTTCCAATAGGCCTTGACAATATTCAGATACCGCTCGTCCCCCGTGACCTCATACGCACGGGCACAGCCATGTACCTCCGGAACCGTCGCATTGGCGTGCATATTGGTCAGCACGTCCACGCCGTGCAGCAGGGGACCGGTCAGCCGCGGGCGCTCGTAGCGCTCCATCAGCAGCTTGTGGTTCGGGTCACCGGTCAGGGCGTACAGATCGGCCCACATCTCCATCATGGCGCCGGTCTCCTCGGCGTCCATCATGTCGTTCATCGTCTCACGGGGAACGTCATCGGTAAAGCGCAAAAACCATCCGGCACAGTCCAGCAGCGTCTCCTTGGCCGTCTCATCTCCCAGGTACTGCCACACATCCAGCAGGCCCATCATCACCTTGTGGCACACATACTGCGGCGCCCAAAAATGCACACCGCGCTTAAGCTGGTACAGATACTTTTCCGGAATGGGGAATGCCCAGCCGTTCCCGTTGGTCAGCTGGCAGCGGCGGATTTCTTTCACTACCCCACAAGCCCTGGCCTTCAGCACTTCATCCCCGGTCTCATCGTACAGACGTGCGCAGGCGCTGAGCCAGTGCCCGGTGAAGGTGCCGCGGATATGGGACAGCGGGCCGTCCCATCCCCAGTGGATTTTTTCCGGCTTATCCACATGCCAGCCGCTGAGACCTGCTTCTGTGTAAAAAGAAAACAGAAGGTTCTCATCCTTCAGGGAGAGCAGATACTCCCGGTCAAAATTTTGCTTGCTCTTCGCCAGCGAGGGCAGCAGCTTTACCCGCCTGCCCAATGTCTCCTGCTTCACGTTGGTCATCCTTTCTTTTTCTTACAACATCTCCCCTGGTATGAATCCCATGCCCAGTCTCCCCATTGTAACGAAAAGATACGGGGAATGCAAGACAAAAAGCGGTTCTTCTTATCCGGATTTTTCCCCCAGATTTACCACCGTCTTTCCCTGCCGTACGGCAAGCGAAGCAAACGGCGCTGCCCCTCCCCATTCATGGATAATATAGGCTATATACATAGCCGAATAGTAGCACGCATAGCCTATAAAGTGCAATTACAGTGTTTATACTATAATATAGGTACAGCTGAAAGATACAGTTGACTGCATAATAAATGTTTTTATGAAGCTTTTGCAGAATGATACATATGGGTGATCAAAATGAAATCTCTAAAGAAAAAAAACAGCATTACACTGGATGAAGAGATTATTCGACGAATTAAGGATTTATCCGAAGAAACCGATCGTTCTTTTTCACAGTTTGTCAATCATATACTCCGGAATTATTTATATAGACGTAATCTTATTCGTTCTCCAAACTCATCAAAAACATAGAAACTTCTTTTATTGTCTTCCCTTCTCCACATATTTATGGTGCATAGACTTACACTGGGGCCAACACCTTGCTTTTCCTGCCGTTTTGTGGTACGGTAGAGCATGAAAACAACGCAGAAGGAGAGATTTCCCATGGGTTCTTCCCCCGGTTCATCCTTTCCCCAGCGCCTGCGGGAGGCGCTGGAAAGCTCCGTCCATAATACCAGCACCCTGGGGGCGAAGCTGGGGCTGTCGCGGCAGACCATCAGTGCGTATCTGACCGGGGCGCGTGTTCCCAAGGAGCCCACCCTCCGGGCTCTGGCGGAGGTTCTGCGGGTAAGTGACCAATGGCTGATGGGGAAAGACGTCCCCCGTGCCCGGCTGGATCCGGCCGATATTCTGGCAGCCCCCGGCCTTGGGACGGCCCCTGCCTTGCAGAAAAAGCCCCTTTTCTCCATGCAGGACCCCGCCCTGCCCGTTCCGGAGTTCTGTCCGTGCGACGTAACCCTCCTATGCCCGGATGACAGCATGCAGAACGAACGGCTACGCAAAGGGGACATGCTGTACATCCGCCTGACCCCCCACATAGAAAACGACCAGCTCGCCGCCGTACAGGTGGGAAACACGGTGCTGATCCGCCGCTGGTACCGAAAGGGGAGCGCTATCCTGCTGCAAAGCGGACATCCGGCTTTTCCCCCGCTTCTTTTCTCTGGCGACGAACGGGATGGCTTGCGCCCCATCGGCATCGTCACCGGCTTTACCGCCCGTTTTGACTGAACAAAAAGCCCTCTCCGCGTTTTCGGAGAGGGCTTTTTCGTCACATGGGCCGGTCGATCTGAATGACCGTCTGATAGCGCGGATCGATCTGCTCCATCCGCTTCTGAATTTCCCGCCGCAGGGCTGGCAGCTCTTCGTTTTTATACCGATAGGGAACCACCAGATCAAACACCACATTGATGCGGTTTTTCCCATCCACCACCCGCAGATCGTGCAGTTTCAGTTCGCTGTCCAGGTTTTGCAGCACCGCACAGGCCTTCTCATGGATAGCATCTGTCTTCTCGTCACCGATCAAGATGGGATCCATATGGATGACCAGAATCACGCCGGTTTCCTGATACACGCGCTTTTCAGCCGCGTCGATCTCCTCGTGCATGGCAAAGATATCCCCGTTGCCCGGCACCTCGGCGTGGAGCGAGGCCAGCATACGGCCCGCGCCGTAGTTGTGGATGATCAGATCATGTACGCCAACAATGCTGGGAGCCTCCATCACCAGGGCCCGCAGGGTCTCGGCCAGTTGGGGATCAGCCGCCTGGCCCAGCAGGGGATCCAGCGTATCCCGGGCGGAGGAAATCCCCGACCACAGGATAAACAGGGCCAGCAGAATTCCCACATAGCCATCCACCGGCCAGCTGACATACTGCCCCACAATCATCCCCACGATCACCAGCGAGGTGGCCGCCACATCGTTCAGGCTGTCCCGCATGACGGCTGTTAAGACCGGCGAGTCGATCCGCTGGCCCAGATTACGGTTAAACAGGCCCATCCACAACTTTACCAGCAGCGAGGCCGCCAGGATGCCCATAAGGATCCAGCTGAATCCCGTCTCCGTCGGGTGCAGAATTTTGTCCACCGAGGTCTGCAGGAATTCCACGCCCACCATCAGGATTAAGAACGAGACGATCAGCCCGGCAATGTACTCGGTGCGCCCGTGGCCAAAGGGGTGTTCCTCATCCGCTTCCTTTCCCGATACCCGGAATCCGATCACCGAAACCAGCGAAGAAAGCCCATCGGACAGGTTATTAAAGGCATCGGCCGTGATGGACACGCTGGCCGTGAGGGTACCGATGATAAATTTCAATGCGAACAGAAATGCATTGCACACAATCCCCGTCATACCGGACAGAACGCCATAGCGCTGCCGGACGGACGGATCTTTTGTTTCCCCGGCATGGGGAACAAAATGGCGGATCAGAAAATTGGTCATAAAAACTGCCTCCCGCAATTGGATGTATCCGGTTTTTTTCCGAAAACACTCCGGTTACATATGTCGTATAGTGTAGCACGAACGAAAAAAACTTTCAATCCCATACCGGGCAGATTTTCCGTCAAAGAAACCGGGCCCTGCCAAAGCAGAACCCGGTTTCCTATATTATATTCAGAATAAAGAACGAATATGCCGGTTACGCCTGAACAGCAGGCATACGAGAATTCCGCTTACCGCCAGTAAAAGGAACAAGAAAGCGGCGCCGCTTCCCTTTCCCGTGCCAAACAGGGCGGTCAAAGGGCTGCCCGCCGGCTGTGTGGCCATAAACGGCTCGCACACCTGATCCACCAGCGCTCCTCCCAGCAGATAGCCCACCGGAATGGTGAAAAACTGCAGAGTATTGCGCGCTGCGTACACGCGCCCCTGAATCCCTGCGGGGATGTGGGAGCGCAGCAGGGCTTCCAGGTTAGTACTCATCAGCGGAATACACAGCCAGCCCAACACGGCACCCACGCACCAGATCCAGCTCTCCTGTCCGAAAGCCAGGCAGAAATTCTCAAAACTCATGGAGAACAACAGGGAATTGCACACAACCCGGGCCCGGCTTTTGGGTTCCGGCAGCAGGGTGACCACCATACTGCCCACCAGCATGGCCAGTCCCGCACAGGTATTGACCCAGCCCAGCACGATTTCGCCCCCGTTTTCGCGGGAGAGCACCAGGGCGGGCAGTGCGGCATTATAGGCCGAGGCCACCAGGTTAATGGCCGCCAGAAACAGGATCATGTGCAAAATTCCGCGGTTTTCCCGTAGATAAGTAAGACCCTCGCCCGCGCTTTTCAGCAACGGCTGCTTTTCCTCTCCAGTCATGTCCTGCCGGGGCAGACGGATTTTCAATACCAGCGCTCCCACGGCAATCAGACAGGTGAGCACATCAAAGGAGATCACCAGTCCCATCCCGCCGAAAGCCAGCAGAACCGTTGCCAAGGCCGGTGTCAGAAGGGAATTCAGCGATCCGGAAAAAGATCGGAGAGCGCTGATTTTCTGATAAAAATCCCGCGGGGTCAGCAGCGTAACTGCCACCTCCGAGGCGGGCTGCTGCACGGTACCCATCAGACCACTGAACGCATTGAGCAAATACAGGTGCCAGATCTGCAGCTGCCCGGCAGCCAGCAGCAGGCCGATCAGACCCGTACTAAAAACCGCCAGCAAATCGCACACGATCATGGTGCGCCGCTTATCCCACCGGTCGCTCAGCGCCCCGGCAAAAACGCTCATCAGCACATAGGGGGCATAGGAACACACCATCAAAAGCGCCGTGGACAGCGCCTGCCCCGTTTGGGCATACGACCAGATCACCAGCGCATAGCTGGTCATGGCACTTCCCAGCGCGGAAAATGTCTGGGTTCCCCAGAGCAGATACAGGGGAAAAAGTTCTTTTCTTCTTTTTTTGTTTTTCATAATCGGACTTTGCTCCTTTTCTTTTCATGGAAAATAAAAAGAATGCAAAGCCTTTTTCGGACGGAAAATTTTCCGTCTCCATGCATCTCCGTCCGAAATCAGACCTTGCATGGAGCGTCCACAATGCAAAGCGGAAGCTGGATCATACTCTCTCTCCTCTCTGGCTCACGCCATTTTTCTTAAGTTATAACAGAAATAGAGCTTTCTGTAAAGAAAAAAGTTATGTTTCGCCGGTTTTTTTGCTTTTATGGGCTGACAACCGGGGACTGCCCCTGTACAATGGAAACAGCCCGATAAACCTCAAAAGGGAGGCATGGATATGGGAAAACGGAAAATCCCGGCACAGGCCGAAAAATGGGGGCGTGATGGAGATCGCACTGCCCGGTCCACAGGAAGGGAATCCCTTTCTGGATCACTGGGTATCGGCGGTATTTGCCGGGGAAAACGAGGCCGTCAAAGCGGACGGCTTTTATGATGGCGACGGAATCCACCGGGTGCGGTTCATGCCTTCTTTTGAAGGGGAATACACCTTCTCTCTGCAGGCGGATTTTCTCCCGCAGCCGCTGTAGGGCCATTTTCAGGTGCTGCCCGCCCGGGTGGGAAACCCTGGCCCATGGGATGAGATGACATTTGCGCCGTACCGGAAACAGCCGGATGGACCCACGGGAATGTACAACGGTACTACCTTTTCTATTACAGTTTTATGCGCCCCTCCTTCCGGGATTTTCATCTGGATGATACCACGGTTTTTCGGGTGAAGGTGATCGACACCTGGAATGGTACCGTCGAGGACCGCGGCACCGTGTGTGGCCGGTTCCGGGTGGAGCTGCCGGGGCGCCCCTACATGGCCATCCAGCTGAAAAAAGAGGAATCCCCCGGCTCTGAACACACAACCAGAGGAAAGCGGCCATCTTGACATTGTCCCCTTTCTTCTTTTATAATAAAAAAGAATTTACTGAATGCTCCCTTTCTTTCACTCATTTTCCCGAAGGAGGACAGGATGATGAAAATATCTTGCGATCTCTGCGGCAGCGAGCTGCAAATGGAAGCCGGCGGGCAGAGCGCCCGCTGCACGGTTTGCGGTATGGTTTATTCTCTGGAACGCCTGCGGGAAAAAATGAAGATTTCCCCGGCGGAAGAACCCTGCCGGGAAACCGTTCCGACCGAAAAGAGGCAGGAGGAGCTCACCGGTGAACTTTCTCCCTCCCTTGGCCACAGCAAAGAGGAACCGATGGATGCCATTTGGAAAAAAGTAGAGGAGCGGCAGCCCCAGCCGCTGTCTGTCCGGGACTGTTACAACTATCCCGGTCCTCCGGAGCACTATTTTGAAGATCTGTTTGCCACTTATTTTCCGCAGTACCGTGTAATGCGCGATGTCTCCATGGTTTCTCCGGGGGAGGAAGGGCTGCCGGTCTCCTTTTTGCTTTTGCAGGGCGACCGGCCCGTGCTGGCGGTTCTCCTCTGCTCAAAGAACGAGTACGACTACAAACGGGTTACCAACCCCATGCGGGCCTGCACACGGCAGCGGATTCCCTGCCAGCGGTATTACCGCGAGTTCCGCAATGATGCCGCGTATGTCTGCGACCGGGTTTGCCGTGTTGTAAACAGGTAACCCACCATAAATTGAAAGAGAAACAGAGGGAAACGCTTGGCACCTGCGGCGGACAAAGCACAGGCTGTTTGAACAGCTTTGCAGGTAGCTGGTCTGTGTACGGTCTGGTAAGCATCGGATGCCGATGCCTTTAACGGATTTTCCCTCTGTTTTTCTATGAAAGGGGAATTTCCTTGGATCTCCTGATCTGTCTGTCGGATCCTGCACAGTGGTCCTCGTTTTATGAATACAAACTCACCGGCGGCCATCTCTCCCCCACCGAACAAAGGGAGCTGGCCGCCTTTATCCAGGCCGAGGGATACCGGGAGCCAATCGAAGCCATCACACAAGGCAAGCCCTTTGCTCCGCCGCGCAAATCCTGTATCAGCAAAATGCACTCGGATAAAAAGCGCATTGTTTATACATATGCCCCTGCTGAAAACTGGGTACTGAAACTGCTGACCTTTCTGCTTCAGCAGAAATATGACAGGGTTTTCGCCCCCAATCTCTACTCTTTCCGCCCTCATCTCGGGGTGAAAAATGCCATCCGGGAAATGACGTGCACCCCTCGGGTTAACGCCATGTGGTCCTATAAAGTGGATATTCACAATTATTTTAACTCAGTCCCCATCGGCCGAATGCTGCCTCTCCTGCAGCAGACTCTCTCGGATGAACCCATCCTGTACCGTTTTCTGGAGGCCCTGCTGACCGATCCCCTGGTCGAGGATCACGGCACACTGATCCAGGAGGAAAAGGGCATCATGGCGGGAACCCCTCTTTCCACGTTTCTCGCCAACCTCTATCTCTCCCCCATGGATCATTTTTTTGCCGAAAAAGGTGTGCCGTACGCCCGCTACTCCGATGATATTCTCCTGTTCGAGCCCTCCCAATCGGCCCTGCAGCAGGATGTTTTGCTCATCCGGCAGTTCCTCTCCGAGGCGGGCCTGTCGGTCAATCCCAAAAAGGAACAATATACCGCCCCTGGCGAACCCTGGAGCTTTCTGGGGATCCGCTGCCAAAACGGAATTATTGACCTGTCGCCGGTTTCCGTTGAAAAGCTGAAGGCCAAAATGCGCCGCAAAACCCGGGCCCTGATGCGGTGGAAAGCCCGCAAGGGCGCCGATGGCCCCCGGGCTGCCCGGGCTTTTATCCGTACATTTCGGAGAAAGCTGTTTGAAAATCCGGTTAAACAGGAGCTGACCTGGGCCCGGTGGTACTTTCCCCTGATCACCACTGCCGATTCCCTGAAAATTCTGGATGCCTACAGCCAGCAGTGCATCCGCTATCTGGCCACGGGTACCCGTACCAGGGCTGCCTATAATTTTCGCTACGAGGACATGAAGGCGCTGGGTTACATCAGTCTGGTCAACCGGTACTGGGCTTTTCGCAGTGGAGAGCCCATTTCCGGGCAGCCAGAAGTGGCCGCTCGGGCTACGGATTGACAGGAAAAAGAATTCGTGTTATTATTACCAATAAATACAGTATTTTGATTGGTTTTTCTATCCTCTGGAAGAAGAATGGACGGAGAAAGGAAAGTCTCACGAAAATTGTCATAAGGACGGAAGAAAAAAGGGAATCTCCCTGATTTTGTGAAATATGGAGGAACTCTTATGAATTTTATTTTTATCTCCCCTCAATTCCCCCACACCTATTGGAGTTTCTGCGACCGGCTGCACCGCAATGGCGTCAATGTGCTGGGTATCGGCGACAGCCCGTACGACAGCCTGGAGCCCGCTTTGAAACGGGCCCTGACCGAGTACTACCGGGTGGACTCTCTGGAGGACTACAACCAGGTATTCCGAGCGGTGGCCTTCTTCTCGTTCAAATACGGGAAGATCGACTGGCTCGAATCCAATAACGAGTACTGGCTGGAGCAGGATGCCCGCCTGCGCACGGATTTTCATATTACCACCGGCGCGGATCTGAATGAGGTGGCCTGCTTTAAGAGCAAATCCGCCATGAAAGCATATTACGCCAAGGCCGGTGTGCCCACGGCGCGCTGCCATAAAATCACCACCGAAGCGGCCGCAAAGGAGTTTTTGCAGACAGTGGGCTACCCGGTTATTGTAAAACCGGACAACGGTGTGGGGGCTTCTGCCACCTATAAGCTGGAAAATGAGGAGGATCGGATCCGGTTTTTTGAAAACCTGCCCACGGTCCCCTATGTCATGGAGGAATTTGTAGAAGGCGACATCTGCTCGTACGATGCCATTACCGATTCCCACTGCCAGCCGCTGTTTGAATCCATGACGGTTTGGCCGCCGTCGATCATGGATATCGTGAATAAAAAACTGGATCTGGCTTACTATACCGCAGCCGAGGTCCCGGAGGCCCTGGCCAAAGCCGGACGGGCCACCGTGCAGGCCTTCGGCGCCAGAAGCCGGTTTGTCCACCTGGAATTCTTCCGGCTGACCAAAGCGCGGCCCGGTCTGGGAAATGTGGGGGACTTCGTGGGGCTGGAAGTGAACATGCGCCCCGCCGGAGGATACACCCCGGATATGATGAATTATGCCCACAGTACGGATGTCTATCAGATTTGGGCGGATATGGTCACCTGTGACCGCCGCTGTCTGCCGGACAGTCCCTATCATCATTACTGTGTGTATGCCAGCCGCCGGGACTGCTATCGGTATGTCCACTCCCATGAGGAGATTCTGGCCCGTTACGGCAACCAGATCGTGATGTGCGAACGGATGCCGGAGATTATGTCCGCGGCCATGGGCAATCAGATGTACACCGCCCATGCGGCTGATTTTGCCGCGGCCCAGGAATTTATCCGTTTTGTCCACGAAAAAGTATAACGGAGGAAGCTGCATGACGACCCGATATTTTAAGGAAATGAGCCAGATCCTGCACCGGGAGATGGAATGTAAGGTGTATGGAGAAGGCGGCCGGTTGTGCCTGGCTTTTCCGCCCCAGAATGGACGGTTTTATGATTTTGAAAACTTCGGTATGGTGGAGGTGCTCCGCCCCTGGTTGGACAGCGGGAAGATGATGCTGGTCTGTGTGGATGGCATCGACGGGCAGACCTGGTCCTATTTCGACGGGGATCCCCGCCAGCGCATCGAACTGCAGGAGCAGTGGTTCCAGTATGTCGTCCGGGAACTGCTTCCCTGGGCCCGAACCCTGGGAGCAACAACGGGCAAGGGAATCGTTACGGGCTGCAGCATGGGGGCTTTTCATGCGGGCAACTTCTTTTTCCGCCACCCGGATTTGTTTGATACCGTCATCGCCCTGAGCGGCCTTTATCATGCCGGTTATTTCTTTCATGACTACATGGACAACCTGGTTTATGATAACTCTCCGCTGGATTTTCTGCGCAATATGCCGCAGGACCATCCCTATATGGACCTGTACCGCGCCAGCCAAATCATCCTGTGCGTGGGACAGGGCGCCTGGGAGGACGATCTTTTGTCCTCGACCCGGCGAATGGATACACTGCTTCGGGAAAAGGGGATTCCAGCCTGGGTGGACTATTGGGGATATGATGTCTGCCACGACTGGTGCTGGTGGCAAAAGCAGCTGCCGTATTTCCTCGGAAAAATCGGGATCTAATTAAAAAAGGAGGCTCTGTGTGCAGAACACGGGCCTGGCTTTTCCCCGCCATACAGAAAAACAGGCAGAACGGTAGAAAAACCGTTCTGCCTGTTTTGTTTGTGGAAAATCATAGGGCTCCGCTGCCGCGTGGGGCAAAAAGGGGAATTTCCGGTCAGGCCAGATATTCCGGGATGATGTCGCGTCCCATCTCGGCCAGCATTGCCTTATCCCCGGCGATATTGGACCCGGATGTGGTGAGCATATTGCCGGTGATGGTCGCGCTGGCGCCGCTCTGGAAAGCTGCTTTCCCATACTCACGCATCAAACCGCGCCCGGCGGCCAACCGTATATTGGCCAGCGGATTGATGTAGCGGAAAAACGCGACGGTGCGCAGAATGTCATCCTCGGAAAGGGTTGGCAGATTTTCAAGGGGCGTGCCGGGAATGGGCATCAGGGCGTTGATCGGGATAGATTCAATCCCCAGCTCTGCCAGACTGACCGCCATATCTAGCCGGTCCTCCCAGGTTTCACCCATGCCGATAATTCCGCCGGAACAGACGCAGAAGCCCTCGGCCTGGGCCAGTTTGATGGACTGGATTTTCTCGTCATAGGTATGAGTGGTGCAGATATAGGGGAAATAACGGCGGGATGTCTCGATATTCTCGTGATAACTCTCCACACCCGCTTCCCGCAGGCGGTGGAACTGCTCGGCTGTCAGAAAGCCGTGAGAAGCGCACAGCGAGAGCTTGCAGACCTGCTTCATCTTCTGATAAACGGCAATGGCTTTCTCAAAATCCACATCGCTCAGACCGCGGCCCGAGGTGACGATAGCAAAGCGGTCCACCCCTTCCTGCTCGTTCGACAAGGCAGCCTTCACAATATCATCCGTCGGCAAAAAATCATAGACTTCGCAGTTTGTAGAGTGATGCCCCGACTGCGCACAGTATTTGCAGTCCTCCCCGCACCGTCCGCTTTTTCCATTGATGATCGTACACAGATCCACTTTCTCGCCGCAGAAATGGGCGCGGATCCGGTCCGCCCCCTCACACAGCTTCTGCAAATCACAGTCCAGGAAAAAGTGCAAATCCTCCTGCCGGGTCAGCCGTCTTCCCGCGATAATTTCCTCGGCCAAAGCAAGTACATCCATTCAAATCCATCCTTTCTCTCCGGTTCATCCAAATAAATCGAGCCTATTATAGTACGATCCCGTCAAATTGTCAACCTTTGACTCTATTTTAGTTTACATATTGTCTTTTATTCAGCGGCATCCACGGCCCTTTTAGGCTGCCCCTAAGAAAAAAGAGAGGACACAAAAGGGGACCGCCGCCAGAAACGGCCATCCCCTTTTTCCGTGTGTAAAAAGAATCCTCACGTATTTTCCACCATAAAATGGATGATCTCACTGTCTGTTTCGCGCATCCCCTCGCGGGCAATCATGCTGACCGCCTGGATGGTCTCTTCCACATTTCTGGCCACCAGTCCGTCCCCGTAGTAGAACTGGCTGTCATGCATATACATCTGCATTCCCAGCAGCCCCGCTTCCACCGCCGAGGCAATTTTCGCCGCACAGCTCGCCTTTGCTCCGTCGCACAGCATCCCGGAATTGATAGCCAGGGCATTGACAATGGTGTGGGAAATCTCGTCATAACCACCGCCGTAAAGATAGCAGATCCCCGCCCCGGCACCTGCCCCAGCGCTGGTCGCGCCACAGTAAGCCGACAGGCTTCCGATTCCCGTTTTCAGGTGGATGGTCACCAGATTAGAGACAACCAGTGCCCTCAGGAGCATGTCCTGTGATACATTGCACTCCTTGGCATAGACAATCACCGGGATCGAGGCAGTCATCCCCTGGTTGCCGCTTCCGGAATTGATCACCACCGGCAGCTCACACCCGTTCATCCGGGCGTCTGATCCCGCAGCTGCGTAGGCCTTGGCGCGGTTCTGCACACTGTTTCCATACGAGCGGATCAGGATTTTCCCGATATCCGCGCCGTAATGGCCGTGCATTCCGGCTTCTGCAATGGCCATATTGCAGTGGATCTGCTCCTCTAAGATTCCCCGCACAAGGTCAAGGTTCACCTCATTGGCAAACGTGACAATATCCCGCACGTTCAGCAGCCCTCGGTTCTCCGGCACCGGTACCCGCTCCTCCGAGACAGGCTTATTCACCAAATACTCCGTGCCGCGCCGTACACAGACCACATTGGTGTGATGACCAATGATGCGCACATAGGCGCTGTTCTTTTCCGAGCGCACCGTCACCTGAATATCAAACGGGCAGCGGGCGGAAGATTCCCGCACAATGATCTCCGCCTCCTGCAGAAAGGTATCCATATCCGAAAGCTGGCTGTCATTCGCCTCAGAGATCACCTCCAGCACTTTTTCAGCCTTTCCAAAACAGATTCCCGCCGCCACCGCCGTTTGAAGACCCTTCCGGCCGTTGGTATGGGGCACAATCACACTTTTAACATTTTTAATGATATTCCCGCTGACCACAAGTTCGACGGTCTGAGGCTGTGCGCCCAGGGTCTCCCGGGCCAACGCTCCGGCGTAGGCCACCGCAATCGGCTCGGTACAGCCCATGGCGGGGATCAGTTCTTCCTTCAGAATCTCGGTATACGTATCCACGATTTCACGGCTGAGCATTCGGTTTCCTCCGTTTCTGTTGTTTGCAAACCCACAAGGGCAAATCCATAAACAAGAGTATAGTACAGGCAGATTCGCTTGTCAAACGGCAGAAAATTATGTACACACCCGTTTTCATGTTCCAAAGAGTTCCCTTTTCCACTGTTTTTCTTTCCCTCTGCAGAACAAAAAAGAGGGCCGCCGCTAAAAACGGCTGCCCTCTTCTCCCTCATCAGGGTTATTCAAAACTCAGGGAAATCACATCGGTGGTGACAATCTCTTCCCAGGTGTCTGAATGGATGATGCGGAAATTCAGCTCGATATTCTCCACGTCCTCGATGCTCTCCAGCTTCAGATCACTCAAATCCAGCAGATACATCCCGTCGATCAGCCGGGTACCGTCCCGCAGCTCCGACCACAGGCTGACATCCTCCATAAATCCGTTGACCGATACATTTTCTGCCGAAACCGTAATGGGCTCCCCACTGTTATTCTCCATCAGGAAAACGAAAGTACCATCCCAGATTGGGCTCTGCTGCAGTCCCCGGCTGATGATTCTGATTCCGTTTTCCTCGTACAGCACTTCGCCGGAGTCATCCACGGGCTGCTGATAACCGGCGGCAGATGTATCCAGGGTAATCAGATCCGAGGATATCAGGGTATCATAGGAATCCGAATCGGCAATTTTCAGATAAAACTGCAGGTTCGCAATGGTATCAATACCCGCCTGCTCCAGTTCCGAAGATAACAGGGAAATGGCATCATTGGTTTTCTTTCCGGCCGCCACCTGGGCATACAGACTGGCCGTGGGCATCATATACCCGTTGACGGAAAGGGACTGAACCGTGACCAGCAGATTCTGTTTTGTATCATTCTCCACGACGATCTTGATCTGCGGGCCGGACCAGCTCTCCTCATAACCGGTTGCCGTAATCGTAACGCCCTCTGCTTCATAAAGTACGGTTTCCGCTATGGTAATCTCTCCGTCGGGAATTTGCTCAACCGAAGAGGACTCACCATCATCCTCCGCCACACTGGAACTGCCGTCGGAGGGCTGTGTTTTTTCGCTGCTGGAACAGGCGGTGGAAAGAACCATGACCAGTGCCAGCAGAAATGCGGGCAGAATTTTTCTTCTCTTTGCTATCATTGCCTTCTCTCCTCTGTTGTAAAATGAAAGGAATTATATTGAAATCATTATAGCAAAACCGGTTTCTGTCCGTTGCCCCCAAAATGGGGGAATTTTCACTCCGGAGTGGTTATTCCAATGTACCGGAAGTTTTCAGCGCCGGCAGCTTGTGGGAGGACAGCAGCGCGTTTACCTCCAGAATGCTTCCCTTATGCTGGTTAAAGGCGATCATCAGTACGGCATCCCGCGGAATCCGGGCATACAGCGGGGCCATTCCATACAGGGTCAGGGCCCTCTGGGTTTCCTCCAGATTCATCCCGGCGGCATAGCAGAGCCGCAGAATATAGTCGCGCTGCCGGGTATGCTTTTCCTCCGAGAGAATTTTGTACCCAAACCGCTCCGGGAAGTCCGCCTGAAGAAACACCGCCTGCTGGGACTTGCCATATTTCCGCAGCATTTCATGCATATAGACCGAAAAAGGGTGCACATCCGAAACCATGCTCTCTGCGTTTTCAATCAGGTACCCCTTTGCTTGCGAGGCGGAGGTTTTTCCCAGAATATTTTCCAATTCGCCCGTGGATTTTCTGGTCATATAATTTTCTCCTTTGCATCTGTGTGCTATAATATGGTTACCGATATCATCATACCATAAAAAAGGGAGGGACAGCAATGACTCTGGAACAGGAATTGCGGCTGTCCTATTATATGGAAATCGCCGGGATCGACACGGAGCACGGTGTTTCTCTGGTACAGGATGTCCGTTCGAAGGATTTCTTTGTGAAAAAGGAATTAACGGTCTATAATGCCGATATCTACCGATATCTGCAGCAGCATCCCATTGCCAATACCCCAGCGATCCTTCTGGCGGAAGAAGATGAGCAGGGCCTGACCGTGATTGAAGAGTACATCCCTGGCAACACGCTGGAGGAGATTCTGGAGCAGAGGGGCCCCCTGACAGAAGCCGAGGTGATCGAGATCACCCGCCAGCTCTGCTGGATTCTCTCGGATTTTCACCATTGCACCCCTGCGATTATCAACCGAGATATAAAACCCTCGAATATCAAGCTGAGCCCGGATGGGATTGTGAAGCTATTGGATCTGAATGCCGCCAAATGGAACCACAGTCAAACGGAAAAGGACACGGTGCTGTTGGGCACCGAAGGGTATGCAGCCCCCGAGCAGTATGGCTTTGGCCCTTCCAGTGTTTTAACGGATATCTACTCTGTGGGCGTTTTGATGAATGTGATGCTGACCGGGGAACTGCCGAACCGGCGCCTTTCTGACGGCCGTCTGAGGAGCGTAATCCGCCGGTGCACTGAATTATCCCCTTCCCTCCGGTATCAAAGCATGGAAGATCTGCTGGCTGCCCTGGATTCGCTTTGCAGCGAAGAACCACCCGAAAAAGCGCCCAAAGAAAACACCTCTGACTGGCACAGATTTCTGCCCCCTGGTTTCCGTGGCCACATTTCTCTTAGCTGGCTGCTTTCCGCGCTGGGCTATCTGCTCCTGTTCAGTATGTGCGCCAGCCTGACCATCGAAAACGCCGGACCCGCCGAAACGCTTCTCAACCGTATTTTCTTCGGGCTGGCCGCCGTGGGAATCGTGCTTTTCACCGGCAATTATCTGAATGTCCAGCAGAAAATCCCCCTGATCCACCGCCAAAAGCCATGGGTCAGGCGGCTGGGGGTTCTGCTGGTGGATCTGTTCCTTTTTGTTCTGGCAGCCGTCCTGTGTGGAATTCTGTCCGCCCTCTTTTTCCCCTCTGCAGCTGCCCTTCTCTGAGCGCTCCAGGGAGAAATACCGCTTGCTGTTATTTTCCATTCACTGCGCATCATCCCAAAATAAAGAGGCAACAACGGCTTCTTTATTCATTTTGCTGCATTCATCCCGAATGGCTGTACTGTCTGCCCAGCCGGATCGGCCTGGCGGCATTGACCGGAGAAACGATCCCATGAATCCCTATCGGCAGAAAGCACCTTGACAGGAGGCGTCCTCTCCGGCTGCAAATCCTCACAGTAATAAAAAAGCTGGAAAACCACTCGCTTCCGGGCGGTTTTCCAGCGCAAAAAGGCGGACCTTTCTTAGAATTGTATCAGGACAGGTCCGTCTTTTCTTTTGAAATCGGGCTTTTCCATTCTTCTGCGGCGGACGCGCTCAGCGGCCCATGAGTTCCTCCTTGCTCTTGCACTATCCATGGACAGCGCCTGTGGTTACACTGGCGACCTTCACGATATTCCGCAGGGAAGCGGCCTGAAAGCCTTTTTCAAGAAATTCTTTTGTTTGCGGCCTCATGGATACGGGCCAGTGTTACCTCTTCCGATTCGCTCATGCAGACCTCCATAAATATGACACTGTTATGTTCATCTGTCATGGGTGCGTTCGCTTTTTCAAAGCAAGAAAAATGGAGGCTGCGTCAAGACCAACGCAGCCTCCATCTGAGCACAGATTTACAGCACCAGAGACGGAGCGGAATAAACCCGGGCCGCCAGCTCGGAGTTCAGCATATACAGGCTCCGCGCATCGTCACCGAACAGCTGCATCTTGGTGATCAGATCCGTAGAGTTCTTCTCCTCCTCGCCCTGTTCTTTGATGAACCAATCCAGGAACTGAGTGGTGCGAAAGTCGTTGACTTCCTGTGCCGCTGCATAAATGGTGTTGATCAGGGAAGTTACATACTTCTCGTGCTCCAAACCAGCTTTCAGCGGGTCCATCAGGGTTGTGAACGCCTTATCTGGTTTGGCAATTGCCTCCAGTGTCACAACCTCATCATTGTTGTGCAAATACTGATACATCAGCATCGCGTGATCCTGTTCCTCTCGAGCCTGGATCTCATACCAGTTGGCAAAGCCATCCAGTCCCTTCTTGGAATAAAAGTTTGCCATGTCCAGATACAAGTATGCGGAGTAAAATTCCTTATTGATCTGGTCATTCAGAAGAGCTGCAACCTTTTCGTTCATCATGGGATTCCTCCATATGTTTTATTGTTAGTAAGGGTGCCGTTGATTAGTGATCGCTTACTTCTTAATACTATAGCACTTTTTCCGGAGATATCAAGGGGAGAGAATGAGAAACACATTCGGCGATTGGCAAAAAATTGGGGTACAGGTTTCCCCTCGCCCCATTGGATTACTGTTTGGAATCATCAAGGTTGAGCGCCTCAAGAGAGCAATGGCGGCGAGTTTCAGCATGATTGTTGTTCTGAAATAATTATAACTAAGGCAGATGTGGTGATACAGAAGCTGGGATAACGGGTGCTAGTTCTATCGGGATGAAAATGTGGACTGTGCTTCATTCCATTTACTTTTGAGTTTTGATACAATTGTGAGGTATTAAAAATAAACGGAGGGTTACGGAATTTTCCCGGACTCAAATTAGAGATTTCCGCCAGGTCTAAATTGCACGGTGATTTCTTCTATTTTCCGGCGGTTAGTGACTGTCCGGCGATTACTACTACTTTCTGGCGATTACAAATCTCAAGGAGGATTTGAGGATAGAAAAGGGCATCTTCGGTGGCCTACAAAACCATCGAGGATACCCACATATTTGCGATCATACTTAAAAAGCCCATATTTCAATGGCCTATATGCAAAAGCAAGGACGGTAATTTGTATCAAAATTACCGTCCTAATATGTATTTAACTTCAATAGGGATATTTTTCGTATTAGGATAGTCCACCACAATATCAATTTCTTTGCCTTTTCTTCTACCAAAGCATCAATCCGCTGCTGACCGGTGAACTTCTCTTTTCTCAGAAGACCGCACAGCTGCCGACGGTGTTAGGCATCCGTTTGGCGCTTCCAGATCAGCAGGACGAGAAAAAGTCGTATGTTCTGTTGGTGTTCCATGAGCAGAAATATCTGGTGCAGATGGGGGATGCACCTGCCGGAAATGCCCGGCGTGTGATCAATGCATTAAAGAGCTTTCAGAAGTTCAGCGATAAAGACAAAGAACATCTGGATAGCATAATTGCAAGGAAGATAGATTTGCAGAAGATGGTGCATACACCGGATCCGTCCTATGCAGGAAAACTGGCGAGCTGTGAAACGGAAGTCGAAGAGCTCCGACGGCTGATTACCTTGCGGGAGCAGGGCAATTCGAATGCCGCTTCACTGTGACTCTCGCAGAACAAAAGTACCGGATGGGGCAGTCTTTTCCATCCGGTGCTGTATTTTTATTCCGCTGCCCGGCGCTGCAATCAGGGCAATTGCAGCGGGTCATGACAGATATATCGGTAGTGCCAAGAGCCGTCACGCTGAACCCGGATGCTTTTTAAGCCGTTATTTGCTGCAATCTCAAAAGCATCGAAGATTTGCCGGATAACAGGCTCAGAAGGAAGATCGGGATTCAGGAAAATGGCCGCTTTGCCGTTTTTGATTTCAACACGCCCTCTCAGATAATTGTTGAAAGGCTTTTCCCGGGTGATCCTCTTATCCGGCTTGCTCCACTCTGCTTTGTGGTTAAAGTTCTCCCCTGATTTGGCGCTGAACGCTGCCGCCTCATTCGTCAAATCGTTTCTGTCGCATGCAACCGCTGCGATTATGAGCTTGGGATGGTTCGTATCGAAATCCATGCACCAAAAAATTCCCTTTTTCATGTTGCTTATCCTTTACATCAAAAGAATACCGATTTTCAACCTACTGTATGCACGGTCTCATGATAGCAAGCGGTATGCCCCGTTTTTGTCCCACGCCTGCTTGTAAAATCAAGGAGAGTCCGATAGAATTAAAAAGGGTGATCATATGGCAAAACGACCGGTATTTGTTCCGCAGGAAAAGGCTTCGTTTGCACGAGGGATTGAAACGGAGTTTTCGTGGAACGGGGGCTTTGCCCCCAGTCAGAAGCAGAAGAACATCCATGCGCTGCACGGCGCATTTCAGGCAGCGCATCCGGACGCGCGAATACTGGAAATTTCCAGCAAATCCATGCAGGAAAATGGACCGGCACTCAGTGCCTTTGCGCTGCCGAAATATGTCCCCGCTTTGGGAAAGTCCGTCCCGCTGGAAAACGTATTTCAGGCCGGGAAGGTGTTCGAGCACGGTGGCCCCTATCCGGATCTGCTGACGCTCTCTCCCCGGGATGCCAAGCGGGACGAGCGGCTCCGCACCGGAGGAAAGCTGACCGGCTTTGTCTTTGACGGGAAAGCCTATCCCACCGAGCCCAAAACCGCATTCTATGACTATCTCTATATCATCGCCCTGCTGGAAAACCCGGCGCTCACCGAAACGGTGCTTTCCTATAATGCCTTCACGGACATTGAATTCAATCCGCAGAAAAGCCTCAACTGTCAGGCGGCGGCTGCCGCAAGGTTCGTGTCCCTGCACCGTCTGGGACTTCTGAAAGAGCCGTTTCCCTTTGAAGATTTTCTGCACTTAATGGAGGGATAATATGCTGACACGGCAGCCCAAGAAGATGATGACCCTCTATATCCTCGACATTCTCCGCAAGTACACCGATGCCGACCATCGGCTCAGCCAGCGGGAGATCGAGGACATTCTCCGAACGGAGTATAATATGCCCGCCGGCCGGAAGGCCGTCCGGCGGAATCTCATGAATCTGATCGATTCCGGCTACAACATTGAATACAGCGAGTCCGTCCGCATGGTGACCAACAGCAAGACCGGGAAATTGGAGGAGAGCTACATCCTTTCGGATTTTTACCTCAGCCGGGAATTCACCGATGGGGAGCTGCGGCTGCTGATCGACAGCTTGCTGTTTTCTCAGCACATTCCGCACAGCCAGTGCCGGGAGCTGGTGAAAAAGCTGGAGGGTCTGTCCAACAACTATTTCCGCTCCCGGGCACGCTATATCAATCGGCTGCCCGGTGACGCATCGGACAATAAGCAGCTATTCCTGAATATCGAGCTGCTGGATGAGGCCATCTGCAAGAGCCGCAAGGTAGCGTTTGAATATCTCTCCTACGGCACGGACAAGCAGCTGCACCCCCGGGTTCGTTCTGACGGCAGCAACGACTATGTGGTCAGCCCCTATCAGATGGTGGCCAAAGAGGGGAAATACTATCTGATCTGCAATTTTGACAAGTACGATGATATTTCCAACTACCGCATGGACCGCATCCGCAACATCCGCATTCTGGACGAGCGTGCCAAGCCCTTTGAAAGCCTGCAAGGAGCAGGCGGCAACCGGCTGGATTTGGCGGACTACATGAAAAAGCATGTTTATATGTATTCCAGCGGCAACTGCCGGGCGGTATTCCGGGTCTGTCGGGCGATGATCGGCGATGTGATCGATCTGTTCGGCAAGGATGTGGTGTTTTCTGACGAAACAGAGGAATCGGTGACCGTTTCGGTCTACACCAACGAGATGTCCGCCGCCCACTTCGCCCAGAGCTTCGCCCCGGATGTGACGGTACTCGGGCCGGAGAAGCTGAGAGAAAAAGTGAAAAGCCAGCTGGCACAGGCGCTGGAAAAATATGAAAACATATAGGAGTGATTGAAATGAAATTTTTCTTCTCACCGCAAGGACTCGAATTATCCAAGGAGAACTTTATATCGCTATATAGCGATATTTATTTTTACAAAAACCGTAACTTAGCCTTAGAGCAAAAAATGGAAAAGCTCTTGTATTGCGACAGCTTATCGGGCGATGACATTTTTGAAATTCTTTGCTGGAAAACGGGTTCTGCAAATGCGGATACTCAGTCTAGAACGATAAAGACGCAGTATATAACGATTCAAACGACACCTATTGAAGTATTATTAGCAGGAAAGAAGCCGCAGGTTCATGAACCTGAAGTTGCGAAAGCGTTATTTGAAAAAATAAGCGAGTTCGATGGAATAGGTTCTGTATATGCCATTACGCTCTTACATTTTGCTTCCTGCGGAGAATGGCCGATATATGATAGATTCGCGCATCTTGCGCTGCTTGCAATCGACCAAGAAAGAGACTTTCTCTCCATAATCACAGACTCTGAACTTGGAAAAGCTTTTCATGCCAACGCAAAGTGTACATTTGACGACTATAGGCAATATGTAAATCTTCTTCGCACTTATTTCGGTGATACATATAAAGAGGACAGAAATATCGATCGTGCGCTTTGGGCATACGGACATCTATTCAATGTGAGTAAGGAAAATAAGAATCGTATGTAAGTTGAGAGCACTGGGAGCATTGCCTCCCGGTGCCCTCTTTTTATCTCACCTGCTTTGATAGACTCTCTATTAGGAGGCGAGACAAATGAACGATGAACTGAAAAAAGAAATCCTATCCCTGTTGGAGTCCCCGGAGCTGCGGGGGTATCTGATGGCACCGCCGGAGAAGCTCAACTGTGCGACATATGCCAAGATCATCTGCGGTGCGCCGGTGAGCCTGTGCCGGAAGCGGGAGCTGCTGCTCCGGCTGAAGGCGGAAGCATCCGAAGACGAGAGACATGACGTGGAGGAAATGCTGTCTGCGTTGGATACGGCACGAAAACCGCTGGAAAGCGCCGAACTTCCCGGCATCCAGTTCATTGTGGAACTCATGGGATATAACGAGGAAGATCGCAGCGTGGACACGTTGGACGGGCCGTTCCCCGTGCGGAGTCTGGCGGAGGCGCAGCAGTCCATCCGTGCCTATCATGCTGAATACGACGATAACTGGACAACGCAGTTCTGGACTATGGAGCTGTATGACTGGAATGCAAAATCACTCTCGGATGGGTTCCCCACTGCAGTACGCACCTACATTCTTTCGCCGGAGGGAGAGCCGCAGTATTTTATACAGCGGCCGAAAATGCCGGGTATCAATCCCCGCTGTGCACGGGCTTTTGGCGGTAACGATCTCATCCTTCCCACGCCATACAAGCCGGGGGATATTCTGCGCATCGACTGCCGTCCCTACACCCCGATGCCATTTTACTGCCTGCTGATTCAGGTGCGCAGTGGCTGCTGCGGTCTGTGGTGTTTGTTTCCCAATCTGAATGGCAGTATTGGCCAGGGTGCCTTGCTGCACGGGCACTACTATGCCATGGAATATCAGTTTAGCTTCTATCGCCAGATTTCTCCACTGTACCGGGCGGAGCTGTTCACCGGTGAGCTGCCGAAAAATTGCAGCTTCATGAAGCGGCTTTCGGAAAAAATCCATGCAGACCCCGGCTACGGCGATAAAGTCGATGAGGTGATTTGTGATTTGAAGCTGTGAAATGAGGGATAGCAAAAGGACCGGCAGGGCTGCCGGTCCTTTTGCTATTTTCCTGCGTCCGCCTCCGGCAAGCCGGCGTCGGACAGGGCTTCATTTGTGTACACATATTGCAAGGCGCTTCGCTGCGTTTCCCAGATGACCCGCTGAAGAAGCACCGAGTAGGTATTGACCAGAAGCTCGATATCGTGGTTGCCCTTTAGGTAGTTGCTGACCGGCCGCAAAAGGCGCCGGGCGCCGCTGAGGGGCTTGGGGTAATACTCCAGCTCCCAATAATTGCAGAAGGGAAAATCGTCGCGATACAAATAGGGAATCGTGTCTTGTGATGATATCCCCATGGTATAACCTCTTGCCATGGTGTCACCGCAGCCAAACTCCCGGCAACGAGCCAACTGCTTATTCCGAAAAAACAAGAAGCCTTCCGAATACACCGTGGGCGGAAGTTCCTGCCGGATACGCTCCAAATCCCATGTAGAAATATCTGTCAGCACAAAGGGCTCCCACACACCGCCTGTAGGGGCATCGGCCAGGTCTCCGGCATGGAATGGTGCGGGAAATTCCATCCACATCGCCTCAAAGACAGAAAAGGGTTCATCGGCTTTCCCTTCCTCGCCATAGATATCGCAGCACAAGACATCTCCGTTCACATTCAGGCAGCACGCATCCCCAATGTCATATAGTCAACCCCATACTTGCCTACTTTGTACACTTTTTTCAGTCTCCGCTGTGTCTCCTGCCGTCTGCCGTAGCCCATATCCATCACCGTCCCTGCGAAGCATTTCCGCATCCAGCGCCGCTTTCAGCTTGTTGTAAACCAGTTGGTTTGGGTAGTAACGGTAATCCGCAAAAATCTCGATGCCCTCCCCATAAAAATGCTCCCGGATTGCTGCGGCACAGGCGGCGCTGCGGCTTTGCCCATACTCGCACTGACAGACAATGTTCCCTCCGTTCTCCATGGTGTCATAAATGAATGCGGCAAGAGCGGGCGCTTCCGGAAAATAAGTGTCGTAGGAAAGGCCGTATTCCTCCAGAATTTCAAGGTCGATGTCATGCAGCGGCACATAAAATACATCCAGAGGCATTCCCCTGTAATCCAGCGGCTGGGATACCTGCCCGGTTCGCTTGGATGGGGGATCATAGAAGCTGATGACGAACGTGTTGCGCGGAAATCCGTCCTGCAGCAGCTTTTCGGCAGCAGAGCGGGATAAAATATATGCCGGCTGATGTTTATCTTTCATGATATGTTGTTCACTCCCTTCTGCAAAAAGAATACCC
>JALENG010000083.1 GCA_022767925.1 Clostridia bacterium | reverse complement strand
GGGGCCCTTTGTCTCCTGCTTACCCCCATATGAATATTTTTTCAGCAGATGCTCAAGTCGCTCTTCTCTCGTCATACCGCCTGCGCCTCCTTCTGCTGAGCCATCTGCGATTCGCAGATCTCGCGGTACTCCTCATTTTCCCGCAGCAGCTCTTCATGCGTGCCCATGCCGGTAATTCTTCCTTCCTCCAGCACCAGAATGCGGTCGGCATCTTTCACGCTGGAAACGCGCTGGGCAATGATAACCTTCGTCGAATCTTTCAGGGTGGTGGCAAACGCCTCGCGAATGCGGGCCTCAGTGGCCGTATCCACTGCACTGGTGCTATCGTCCAGAATCAGAATTCTCGGCTTTTTCAGCAGGGCGCGGGCGATGCACAGCCGCTGCTTCTGCCCGCCGGAGACGTTCACGCCGCCCTGGCCCAGCTCGGTTTGATATCCATCGGGGAAGCTCTGGACAAACGGGTCAGCCTGGGCCGCCCGGGAAGCACGCAGCAATTCCTCCTCCCCGGCATCCTCCTGCCCCCAGCGCAGGTTTTCCTCGATGGTACCGCTGAACAGCACGTTCTTCTGCAGCACCATACCCACGCCCTCGCGCAAATGATACAGGGAGTACTCCTTCACGTCCACATCGTCCACCAGCACCTGACCCTCATCCGCATCATACAGACGGGGGATCAGCTGTACCAGCGAAGATTTTCCGGAACCGGTTGAGCCAATAATGCCCACCGTTTCCCCCGGATTGGCGGTAAAGGTGATATCATCCAGCACTTTTTCCTCGCGGTTTTTGTAATACCGGAAGCTGACATGACGGAATTCAATTTTTCCCTTTTCCACGGTGCGGTCCCGGTCACCGGCTTTGTCATCGGTCAAATCGACCTCGGTCTCCAGTACCTCGGTAATCCGGCGTACCGAAGCCATGGCCCGCGAGCTCTGCAGCAGGATCATGGAGAGCATCATCAGGCTCATCAAAATCTGCGTTACATAGGTGGTAAAGGCGGTCAGGTCGCCCACCAGCATATCGCCGACGATCACCTGCTGCCCGCCAAACCACACCACCGCCAGCGTGGTAAAGTTCATGGTAAAGGTCATGACCGGCATAATGGCGATCATCACTTTCATGGCCTTCAGCGAGGATTCCTTCAAATCGCGGTTGGCATCGCCAAAGCGCTTTATCTCATGACCGCTGCGTACAAAGGATTTGATCACGCGGATATTGGTCAGTCCCTCCTGAATGGTGGAGTTGAGGGAATCAATCTTTTTCTGCATAATGGTAAACCGCGGAAAACCAATGCGGATCACGATCACGATGGCAATAATCAGAACCGGCAGCACTGCGGCAATCACCAGTGCCAGGCCGGGATTCATAGAAACGGCCATGATAATGGCCCCGATCAGCATGCCCGGCGCCCGCAGCAGCATGATCATTGCCATGCGCACCACATTCTGCAGCTGGGTCACGTCGTTGGTCAGCCGTGTTACCAACGATCCGGTTGTGTATGTATCCAGGTTGGCAAAGGAAAAACCCTGCACCTTGTGATACAGATCATGCCGCAAATCCGAAGCAAAGCTGGCCGAGGCCCGGCAGGCACAGTAGTTGCCCCCCACACCGCCGATCAGCATCATAATGGCAACGCCCACCATCATCAGGCCCTGCCGTACGATAAACCCGGTATTGCCATCCGGCACGCCCGTATTGATAATATCGGCCATCATGCTGGGCATCAGCACTTCGCCCACCACTTCCGTCAGCATCAAAAGCGGGCCCACCAGAAAAAAGGGCCAATATGGCTTGATATACTTTCCATAGCGCTTCATAAGGAAAACCGCCTCCCTTTTCCTCTTCTTTCTCATGCTTTCACACTATCTTTTTTATGATAATCGTCTGTTTTTTAATTGTCAAGAGAACAGATAACATGTTTACCATTTTTTCACAAATTTCCTCCACTCCGCAAAAAGAGGAACCGCACTCTCCAATGGAGCATGGTTCCTCTTTGTTATAGCAGCATACTTCGCAGGCATGTGAGTATTTTTTTCTCCCGGCGGCTGACCTGCACCTGGGTCATGCCCAGCTCAGCGGCCGTCTGGCTTTGGGTCTTTCCCTGGAAATACCGGCGGATAATCAGGGCGCGGTCCCTTTCCTCCATGGTCAGCAGGGCCTGACGCAGCGCCATTTTCTCCCCCATCTCCTCGGTGCCGTCCGGCACGGGAATATCCTGCTGCCCTTCCCGTTCCTCATTCGGGTCCGCCGTCAGAGAGAGGGGTGCCCGGGTGACGGAGAGGGCCAGCGCCGCGTCCTCCCGGCTGATCCCCAACAGAGTGGCCAGCTCGTCCATATCCGGTAGGGGCAGACCACGCTGCTGGCGCTGCTCCATTTCTTCCCTGGCCCGGCGGGCCAGATCCCGCATCCGGCGGGAGACACGCACACTGCCGCCCTCCCGGAACAGGCGGCGCATCTCCCCTAAAATCAACGGTACCGCATAGGTGGAAAAACGGAAGCCGCGGCTGGGATCAAACCGGTCGCAGGCCAGGATCAGCCCGACGCTCCCCGCCTGCACCAGTTCCTCATATTCCACGCCTTTCCCCCGCAGCCGCCCCGCACAGGTATAGACCAGGCCCATATTCTCCTCAATGCGCCGCTGCCTGTCCCTGGTTTCTTCCTGCATGCTTTATGCCCCTTTTCCGGCCTGGGAGGCCGGTACATGGGGCTGCAGTTTTTTGATCAGGGTCACGGTGGTCCCGCTGCCTGGGCGGGAGCGGACCTTCACCTCATCGCAGAAGCTCTGCATCACCGCAAACCCCAAGCCGGCCCGTTCTTCTTCCGGCGCGGTGGTATACAGGGGCTCCATGGCCTTTTCGATATCGGCAATCCCCACGCCCTTATCCCGGATTTTCACCTGAATCACATGCTCTTCCACTTGGCGTACCGTTATGTACACGGTGCCCACCGTCCCGCGGTAACCGTGAACAATGGCATTGGTGACGGCCTCGGAGACCGCGGTGCGCAAATCGGACAATTCGCTGACCGTGGGGTTGAGCTGCGAGACAAACACCGCCACCACCGAACGGGCCAGCGCTTCATTCTGCGAGAGACTGGGAAAAGACGCGGTCATCTCATTTTTTCCTTTCATGGGTTTTCCTCCTCTTCCTCCTGTGTTTTTTCAATCCGGCACAGTCCGGCCACCCCACTCAGGCGCACCACCTTTTCCAGCGGCTCGGATAAATTCTGCAGCACCACTTCACCGTGCCACAGCTGTGCTTTTTTATACCGCCCCAAAATCAGCCCGATACCGGAACTGTCCATAAAGGGCACCGATGTAAAGTCAAGGCGCAGTGTTTTGGGGCGCATTTTCTCTGCAGTCCGGTCGATCTCTTCCCTCATCTCCCGGGCGCCGTGGTGATCAATCTCTCCCGACAGGCGGGCCGTCATGCTGGATTCTGTCAGCAGCAGTCTTACTCCCACTTTTTTCTCTTCCTTTCTGTCTGAATGTTCCCGGCCGGTTTCCCACAAAAGGGGAAAGGCCGGCTTTTTCTATTCTCTCTTTTTTTCTCACTTTTATTCCCGGAAATCTCTTCCTGCAAACGGATTTTGGGAAGGGATCCGGAAAAAACTCCCCCATTGCTTTTAAAATTTCCTTATTGTAGTATAATTTATTTTCTATACGATTTGGATTCAATTTTTTCAAAAAGAAACGGCCTGTCCCGTATGACTCTCATCATACGGGACAAGCCGTAAAAAAACCGATGCTTTCTGTCGCCTGCTCCTATTTTTCCATCAGGTACGGGCGCACTTCCGACGCCAGATAGAAGGACCCGCACACCACCACTGCGCCATCTTCCCCGGACAGCTCTTTTGCCAGTTTCAAAGCCTCAGCGATGGAATCCATGGCCCGGCAGTCCGGACAGTAGTGGGAGGCCACCTCTGCCAGAGCCCCGGCCGTCATCGAACGGGGATTCCGGGGCTGCAGGGTCAGCACATGGGAGAACAGTGGCACCACCCGCGACAGGGAGGTTTCGCTGTCCTTATCCGCCATCATTCCGATAACGGCGGTCAGCTTTTTCCCGGGCAGATAGGTTTCCAGTACCTGCCGCAGCGCAGCCGCGCAGCCGGGGTTGTGCCCGCCGTCCAGCAGGATCAGGGGCTTTCCCCCCAGCACCTCCATGCGCGCCGGAATACGCGCAGCGGCAAATCCTTTCTGCACGCTCTCATCGGGCAGATTCCATCCCTTCTCCCGCAGGATGGACACACCCGCCAGCACATTGGCGGCATTCAGGCGCTGGTGCTCCCCGATAAAGCGCATGGAGAGGGGGACCGTCCCCTTCCACAGCAGCCGGGTTCCGGAGATGGTGGTCTCCTGTACGGTGACATCCCCGACCGCAGCCTGCACAAAGCGGGCCCCTTTTTCCCGGCAGGACTGCTCCAGCACCCGGCGGGCGCCCTCCGGCTCATCGGGGTACACCACGGCGGTGCCGCCCGGCTTGATAATTCCGGCCTTTTCAAAGGCGATCTGTTCGACGGTATCCCCCAGAATGGCCGTGTGGTCCAGGGAAATCGAGGCGATTACCGCCAGCTCGGGCACATCAATCACATTGGTCGCGTCAAACCGGCCGCCCAGGCCAACCTCCAGCACCACGATGTCGCACTGCTCCTTCTGAAACCACAGGAAGGCCATGGCGGTGATGTACTCAAACTCCGTCACATAGATGTTCTCCCTCTCCATAGCGGCCACCACCGGATCCACGGCCTCCACCAGCGGGATCACGTCCTCCTCTTCGATCATCGCCCCGTTTATGATGAACCGCTCGCGGAAATCAATCACATACGGCGAGGTAAACAGCCCGGTGCGATATCCCGCCTGATGCAGGATAGACGCCAGAAGGGTACAGGTCGTCCCCTTTCCATTGGTACCGGCCACATGGACAAACCGCAGGGATTTCTGCGGATCTCCCAGCCGGTGCAGCAGTTCCGTGATATTGGCAAGGCCCGCCTTGATACCAAAGCGCAGCCGGCTGTCCACCTTTTCGATCGCCTGCTGATACGTCATCTTCTCTTCCTCCTTTTGCCCACGGATGAAGAGGCCGGGCCCTTTTGGGGGGTCCGGCTGTCTTCTCTGTATGATTTTCCCCCGGCTCACTGCAGGGCGGCCATTTCCTCCTGCAGCAGACGGATCTGTGCCTGCAGCTTTTCGCCGTTCTGACGCACACCGTCCACCACGTTCTGGGGGGCACGGCTCATAAATTTCTCATTATTCAGCTTGGCGTTGACCGTATCCAGCTGCTTTTGTGCCGAAGCGAGCTCTTTCTCCAGGCGCTTTCTCTCCGCTTCTTTGTCCACCAGCTCGTCCATGGGGATATACACCTTGGCGCTGCTGGTCACAATGCTGACAGCGCCCGGCACCTCGAAGCCCGGGCCGATGGTCACCTTGTCAGCATAGCACATCTTCTGCAGAATGGCAACGCCGTCCCCGAACAGCTCCGGCCGGTCGGTGGCTACAAACAGCTGGGCCCGGCGGCCCATGGGCACGTTCATCTCCGCGCGGCGGTTGCGCACCCCGCGGATCACATCCATCAGGCTTCTCAGTTCGTCCTCCGCCTGGGGGAAGTTCAGGGCCTCGTCATACTCCGGCCAGTGCGAAACCATGATGGATTCGCCCTCGTGGGGCAGACTCTGCCAGATTTCCTCGGTGATATACGGCATAAACGGATGCAGCAGCTGCAAAGTGCGGCTCATGACCCACACCAGCACCTGACGAGCCGCCTGGGCACTCTCGGCGTCGTCGCCGTTCATGCGGATTTTGGCGATCTCGATATACCAGTCGCAGAAGCTGTCCCACAGGAAATCGTACAGCTTCGAGACGGCCACGCCCAGCTCAAACTTATCGAGGTTGTCGGTCACTTCCCGCACCACCTGATTCAGAGCGCTGACAATCCACTTGTCCTCGGCCGTTTTCAACGGCGGCAGGGCGTTTTCCACCTGATAATCATCCACATTCATGTGGATGAACCGGGCCGCATTCCAGATCTTGTTGGCAAAATTGCGGCTGGCGCTGACCTTTTCGGTGGAGAAACGCATGTCGTTTCCGGGGCTGTTGCCGGTAACCAGCGTAAAGCGCAGAGCATCGGCGCCGTATTCCTCGATTACCTCCAGCGGGTCAATACCGTTGCCCAGGGATTTGCTCATCTTGCGGCCCTGCGCATCGCGCACCAGCCCGTGGAACAGCACGGTTTTAAACGGCGGCGTTTTCATATGCTCGCAGCCACTGAAGATCATCCGGGCCACCCAGAAGAAGATAATGTCGTAGCCCGTGACCAGGGTATCGGTGGGATAGAAGTATTTCAGCTCCGGGGTCTCATCCGGCCAACCCAGGGTGGAGAACGGCCACAGTGCCGAGCTGAACCAGGTATCCAGTGTATCGGGATCCTGAATCAGGTGGGTTTTGCCGCACTTGGGGCAGGTGTGGGGTGTTTCCTTAGATACGATCATCTCACCGCAGTCGTCGCAGTACCAGGCGGGGATCCGATGGCCCCACCACAGCTGGCGGGAAATGCACCAGTCCTTGATGTTCTCCATCCAATTGTAGTAGATCTTCTCCATGCGCTCGGGGATCAGGCGGACCGATCCGTCCTTTACGCACTCGATGGCCGGTTCAGCCAGGGGCTTCATCTTTACAAACCACTGCTTCGACACCATGGGTTCCACGGTGGTGTGGCATCGGTAACAGGTGCCTACCTCGTGCTGCAGGGGCTCGGTATCCTTCAGATAGCCTCCCGCTTCCAGATCAGCCAGAATGGCCTTTCTCGCCTCCTGCGTGGTCATGCCGGCATACTTGCCGCAATCCAGCACCTCGGGTTCATCGGCGGCAGCCTTCCCGCTGGCAATCAGCTCGTCCGCAGCCGCCTTATCCGCCGCACCGGTCATATGCCCGTCATAGGTAAAGACCCGCACAATGGGAAGCTGATGGCGCTTGCCCACCTCATAGTCGTTGGGGTCATGGGCCGGCGTGATCTTCACCACGCCCGTGCCCTTTTCCATATCGGCGTGCTCATCGCAGACAATGGGAATCTCTTTATTCAAAAGCGGCAGAATCACATGGCAGCCGTGCAGGTGGGCATAACGGGGGTCCTCCCCGTTGATGGCCACAGCCGTATCGCCCAGCATGGTCTCCGGCCGGGTGGTTGCCAGCTCCAGCGTCTCGCCGGTTTCCTTGACCGGATACAGCAGGTGCCAGAAATGTCCGTCCTGGGTCTTGTACTCCACCTCGGCATCGGAAATCGAGGTATTGCAGTGCGGGCACCAGTTTACCATGCGGTTGCCGCGGTAGATCAGGCCCTTTTCATACAGGTTGACGAACACTTCTTTGACGGCCCGGCTGCAGCCCTCATCCAATGTGAAGCGCTCACGGTCCCAGTCGCAGGAGGATCCCAGCTTTTTCAGCTGCTCAACAATGCGGCCGCCGTATTTCTCTTTCCAGGCCCAGGCGCGCTTCAAAAATTCCTCGCGCCCGATCTGCTCCTTGGTGATTCCCTCTTTGCGCATGGCCTCGACGATCTTGGCCTCCGTTGCGATGGAAGCATGGTCGGTTCCCGGCAGCCACAGGGTGGAATACCCCTGCATCCGGCGGAAACGGATCAGGATATCCTGCAGCGTTTCATCCAGCGCATGGCCCATGTGCAGCTGGCCGGTGATGTTCGGCGGCGGAATCACAATGGTGTACGGTTTTTTCTCGGGATCCACTTCCGCGTGGAAATAGCCGCCCTGCATCCAGAAATCGTAGATGCGGCCCTCCACTTCCTGCGGTTCGTAGGCTTTTGCCAATTCTTTGCTCATATTGTCAGCCTCTCTTTCCAGGTTTTTGCACAGCCCGTGTTTCAGGAAAACAGATTTCGATAAAAAGAAAAGCCCCGGACGCCATCTTCCGGCATCCGGGGCGAAACGACAAAGCGTTCCGCGGTACCACCCGCGTTCGGCAGATTTCTCTGCCCTTTCCGGCCCATAACGGGGACCCTCCGGCCGCTTCTACTCCCCACCGGGTTTCGCCGCGGCGGCTCCGGGGCGACGCATCCGCAAATGATTCCTGCCGGCTTTCACCCGCCGCCGGCTCTCTAAAAAGAAAATCCTTCGCCTTTTTCCCCATCACAGCCATTTTCTATCCTTTATATTATAGCGGAAAACCTCCCGCTGTCAAGGAAAAAATGACCGTTCCCCCGGCTTACCGATATACCCGCTCCCGGTCCGGATGCTCCCCAGACCAACCGCACTCCGGCATTTCGCGGATCATCCGGCGCTCCTCTTCAGAGAGGGAGAATGAAAACACATCTAGGTTCTCGCGCATCCGGGCGGGATCGGCGGATTTGGGCAGAGGCATAATCCCCTCCTCCAGCAGAAACCGCAGGCACAGCCGGGCCAGGGACACCCCGTGTTTCTTTGCGAGGGCGATCAGCTGTTCATTTTGAAAAACGCGCCCACGGCTGATCGGGCTCCAGGCCTGTACCAGAATCCCCCGCTCCCGGCAGAAGCGCACGGTCTCCGGCTGCATGTACCCGGGGTGGCATTCAATCTGATCCACCACCGGCACGGTCATCCCGTCCAGCACCTGTAAATGGTGCGGCAGAAAATTGCTGACCCCGATGGCCCGCACCTTTCCCACGCGCCGCAGTTCTTCCATGGCCCGCCAGGTTTCCCGGATTTTTTCCTCCCAGTTTTTCTCGTGCAAATCCGCCCGGGGCCAGTGGATCAGATACAGGTCCACCTCTGAAAGGCCCAGCCGCTGCAGGCTGCGGTCACAGGCCTGCAGGGTGTTTTCATACCCCATCTCGGTTTTCCACACCTTGGTGGCCACCTGAAACTCCCGCCGGGGAAGGCCGCTCTTTTTCAGGGCCGAACCGATCGCTTCTTCATTCCCATAAAAGGAGGCGGTATCCAGATACCGGTAGCCGGTTTCCAGCGCAGCGCAGATGGGCCGGTCCCCCTCCT
>JALENG010000082.1 GCA_022767925.1 Clostridia bacterium | reverse complement strand
GGCGGAATGCACAGGAAGGTGTCCTCCCGCCCGGTGCGGTGGTGCTTCTGCTCCATCTGGGCGGCCTGCGTCAGCGACTGGTGCTTGTGCAGAATCGCCTTGGGGAAGCCGGTGGTGCCGGAGGAGAAATAGATCGCCGCATCGTCCTCCTCTTCAATGCGAACCAGCGGCGCGCTGCTGGGACAGTCAGCCACCAGATCGCGGTAGCTCTCGGCAAAGGTGGGGCAGTTATCCCCCACATAGATCAGCAGCCGGCCCCGGCTCAGCTTCTCCTCGATGGCCTCAACGCGGCCGATGAATTCGGGGCCGAACACCAGCAGATCAATTTCCGCCAGATCGGCGCAGTACTGAATTTCCTCCGAGGAATAGCGGAAGTTAAACGGAACAGCAATGGCGCCGGTCTTCAAAATGCCGAAGTAAATCGGCAGCCATTCCAGGCAGTTGAACATCAGGATGGCCACCTTATCACCTTTGCCTACGCCGCGGCTGAGCAGCAGGTTCGCAAAGCGGTTGGCCTTTTCATCAAAGACCTTCCAGGTGATCTCCCGGCGATATGCGCCCGGCGTGGTGGGCTGCATCAAATCGTAATCCTTCCAGGTTATACGGCGATTCTCCGGCATCTCCGGGTTCAGTTCAACCAGAGCGACTTCATTGCCGTACAGCTTGCTGTTTCTCTCCAGATAATCGGTAACGGGCATGGGTTTCGTCCTTTCCTCCCACAGGGCCGGCGTCCGGTCCTGCTTCTTTTCTTTCGCCATAAAAAGCAGGAAAGCTTTGTATATGCGAAAAGCACTTTTATTATAGCAGACCCGTGCGAAAAAGCAAGAAAAAGGCCGATGAAAAAGCTGTTTCCCTCGCGGTTTTCTCTCGTCAGACTTCCCGGCGGAAATGGGCCGTCAAAAGGGGCAGCATTCGGGCGCCGTACTGCGACAGCGAGTACTCCCCGTTGCACAGGCACCAGTCGTACATCAGTGCCCGCTCCAACAGGGCATAGGTTTTCACCATTTCACTCACGGTCATGTCGCTGCGCAGTTCCCCGGCCTGCTGGCCCTGCTGGATAATCTGCCGCAGCAGCCGGTAGTAGGTGCGGCTGTGGTCCAGCAGGTGCTTGTCGCCGCGGGTGATCAGCTGGCTGCTGAGCAGCCGGGCCAACAGCTCCATGGAAACGCTGTTTTCAATCATCGAAAATAGCTCGCGGTTTAAAAGCATCAGCTTTTCAAAACTGTTCATCGCCGGGTCGATTTGCCCCATCAGCTCCTCGTATTTCTCGTCAAACAGATAGGACAGGCTGGACAACAGCGCATCCTTCCCCTCGAAATAGTGGTAAAAGCTGCCGCGGCTGGTGCCGCTCTCCTCGATAATCTCCTCGACAGTGGTGTCATCGTAGCCCTGCTCGTAAAAAAGCTGCCAGGCGGCGTTGACAATGCGGCTGCGGGTGTTACGGTTGCTCTTTCTGGCCATCAGCAAGCCCCTCCTCCTTCAGAATCGACAGCACCCGGGGTGCCGCCGTCAGAAACCAGGCGCAAAAGCGTTCGGGTGTGCGGGTCAGCTCCTCCATCAGTGCTTCGGGGGAAATCCAGCGCAGCTCTTCGATTTCACCGGGATCCGGGGAGAACGGTCCGCCGTGGGAGAGCAGGAGCACGTGGTCATATTCGTATTCGCTCAAACGGTCAAACGGCGCATAATAGACAAAGGAGAACAGCTCCCGCAGATCCGTTTCCTGTACCGGAACCCCCAGCTCTTCCCCCAGGCGGCGGCATGCCGCCGGCAGCAGGGATTCCCCCTTACGGGGATGGGAGCAGCAGGCGTTGGCCCACAGCCCGCCGGAGTGGTACTTGCCCCGGGCGCGCCTTTGCAGCAGCAGGCGCCCGGACCCGTCCCGGATAAACACCGAGAAGGCCCGGTGCAGCTGCCGGTTCCGGTGTACCGCCAGCTTTTCACCGCTGCCAGTCTCCCTGTCGAACAGATCGACCAAAATCAGCTCGTCACTCATGGGGTTTCCTCCTGTATTTTCAGCAGCCGGGCGGCGTTCTCTCCGAGAATCAGCCGCTTTTCGTCCTCTCTCAACGGCAGATGCCGGATGGTGTCCACCTGTTCTTTTTGGTCCTTCCAGGGGCTGTCGGTGCCGAACAGAATACGCTCCGCCCCACAGCGCCGAACCATGTGAACAAACTGCTCTTCCTCCATCATGCGGCACTCGTCATCCCGGCGGGGGGTATCCGCAGGGGCTTCGATTTTCCCCAGGGTATAGGCGGTATCCGCATAAACCGGAAAACGGGACAGGATCTCTTCGGCCTCGTCCCATCCCCGCCAGGCGCCCATATGCGCCAAAATCAGGCGGGGAGGGCACACCTGCTCCAGTGCCCGGCGGATGTGCAGGGGCGATGCGCAGTCGTTCCCCGGGCGCCCCACATCCAGCCCGCCGTGGATCAGAACCACCAGATCCCGTTTGCCGGCTTCCTCTAAAATGCGCAGGTAGCGCCTGTCATCCAGCGGAGTTTCCTGATACGCCGGGTGCAGCTTGATCCCCGGGACGCCGGCCTTTTTTAATTCCTCCAGCACACGGCCGGGATCGGGGGTATCCGGATGGATTCCCCCAAAGCTGAGAAGGCCAGTCTGTAAGGTACCGCGGTTTATCTCCACCGCACAGCGGTTGATGGTCTCGGTCTGCCGCGCAGAGGTAACTACCGGCTGAATAACCGAGAGGGCAATGCCGGCTTTTTTCATGGAAGCACGCAGCCCGTCTTCGGTGCCGGACAAATAGTACCGGGCCCGCGCATTATGGCTCAGGGTGCGCAGTGCCCGGTTCGCCAGAGCGGGGGGAAAGGTGTGGGTGTGGATATCAATGATCATGGAAAATGGCCTCCGGAAGGGTTTTCAGCGATTTACCGCCAGTATACCATATTTCCCGGCAGAAAAAAAGAAGAGAGGGCATTTCTGCCCTCTCCTGTGAAAAAACGATGGATTTATTCGCCCAGTGCGGTTTTCTGCGGGACCTCTTTCTTTACATTGTAGCAGGCGAAGGTCTCCTCCACCAGTTGCCGGTCCGGCTTCTTGGTGAACAGACTGACCAGCGGGACCAGTACCAAACCGGCCAGCATGGCGATGGCACCGGCGTTGATGGGGGACTGCAGGATGGGCGGATAGCTGGAGCGGAACAGCATGTTGCCCACCATCAGCAGAGTACCGAACAAAAAGCTGACCCAGCAGGCGGCCTTGGTGGTCTTCTTCCAGTACAGGCCATAGAGGAACGGTGCCAGGAAAGCACCGGCCAGAGCGCCCCAGGAAATGCCCATCAGCTGCGCGATAAAGGTGATGCTGCTGCGATACTGGATCAGGGCCAGAACCGCCGAAATGGCGATGAACACGACGATCAGAACGCGCATGCACAGCAGCTGCTTTTTCTCGCTCATGTTCTTGATAACGGTATCCTTCAAAAAGTCGATGGTCAGCGTGGAGCTGGAGGCCATAACCAGCGAGGAGAGCGTGGACATGGAGGCCGACAGCACCAGAATCACCACCAGAGCGATCAGCAGCGGCGACAGGCCGGACAGCATGGCCGGGATAATGGCGTCGTACCCTTCTGCGGCCACATCCACCTGGTCGGAGAACAGACGGCCAAAGCCGCCCAGGAAATAGCAGCCGCCAGCCACTACCACCGCGAACATGGTGGAGATAATGGTGCCCTTTTTGATCGAGGATTCATCCTTGATGGCATAGAACTTCTGTACCATCTGGGGCAGGCCCCAGGTGCCCAGCGAGGTGAGGATGACCACAAACATCAGCCCCAGCGGATCCGGGCCAAAGAAGGAATTGAAAACACCGGGGGTCGAGGAGACCGTAGCGTCCTCCACCTGAGCCAGACCGTTCAGTGCCTCCATAAAGCCGCCCTTGGAATTGAGAACCGCCGCGATAACGGTGACAATACCCACCAGCATGATCAGGCCTTGGATAAAGTCGTTGATGGCTGTGGCCATATAGCCGCCGGCGATCACATAAACGGCGGTCAGCACCGCCATCAGAATGATGCACACCGAATAATCGATGTTGAACGCCATGCCGAACAGGCGGGACAGACCGTTATAAAGCGAAGCGGTGTACGGAATCAGGAAGATGAAGATAATGGCGGAAGCACCGATTTTCAGCCCGCGGCTTTGGAACCGCTTGCCGAAAAAGTCGGGCATGGTGGCCGATTCCAGGTGCTGGGTCATAATACGGGTGCGGCGCCCCAGAATGACCCACGCCATCAGCGAGCCGATGACCGCGTTGCCGATGCCGATCCAGGTGGAGGCAATGCCGAATTTCCAGCCGAACTGGCCGGCATAGCCGACGAAGATGACGGCGGAAAAATACGAGGTGCCGTAGGCAAACGCCGTCAGCCACGGGCCCACCGAGCGCCCGCCCAGTACAAAGCCGTTTACGTCTGTTGCATGCTTGCGGCAGTAAATGCCGATCCCTACCATCACGGCGAAGTAGAGAAGCAGAGCAATCAATTGAAGCATAAAGAAAACCCCTCCGCCGCTTTCCAGCTTTCGGGTTGGAAAGCGTTTATGTGTTGGCCTCATAACTTTAAAGGATGAAAGCGAAAAAGTCAAGGGCTTTTGCACAGCTTTTGCCGTCTTTTTGGGAAATTACAGGAAAAAATGAGAAAACAGGGGAACTTTCCCGGAGAAACCCGCATTTTCCGGGTTTTACCCGGGAGTTATATTTTCCGGGTTTTACCCGGGAGTTATAGAGAAAAACGGCGGGTACAGGGAAAACCCTGTACCCGCCGTAAATGGCGATGGCACCCGAGGGAGCGCGTTACTTTTTATAAAACGGCTTCGCGTTGTTGGCTTCCAGCTGGGCGCGCATGGCCCCGGCATCGCAGAACTCCACGGGGAAGCCAAAAGCGGCTTCCTCGGTGGCCGCGCGGATTTTTTCCTCCAGCTCCTTTCGGTCTCCGGTGCCGTCCGTTTCCAGCAGGAACAGGAAAGCCCGGCGGTCATCGGCAGACAGGTGCTGCACATAGGCCGCCGACACGCACGGATACTCCCGCAGTACGGCACAGGCAGCTTCCGCCATTTCCTGGGGGAACGGCCGCGGGTTCTGCAGTACGATGTTTGTACCCTGGGGTCCTCTGGAGTTTGGATTTACCGAATCGGAGTTTGCAGAACCCGGGTTCGAAGAACTGGAGCGGAACGCCTTTTCCAGCAGATCGCGGCGCAGAATCACGTTTTCTCCGAACGGGTTAAGCGCCAGACCGGTCAGGTTCGGGTTGCGGGTGACCGTCTGGCAGACCGCGCCGAACGGCAAACAGATGACCATCGAATTCTCCTGTTTGGGAATGGCCTTCGGAGACGTGTAAGCCGGCAGGAAATCCTCGCCCTTCTGGGTTTTCAGGATGATGGGATGCAGATCTTTGCGCATTTGCGGTGAAAGAGTGCCCCCGTTTTTCAGCGCCTGGCGGGCCTGCGGGGTGGAAGCCGCCATGGTGAGGAAAAGACCGGCCGCCGGCAGCAGCTGCAGGATCGCCGCCAGGTTCTGGGCACTGCGGTCCTTTATAAAGGCGGCCATTTTGCTCTCCAGTGCGGCATTGGAGAGAGGAAAATTATTTTTGGATGGCATAGAGCGAAGACCTCCTGTATACATGCCTTATTTTTACAGAATAGCATGAACCCGGCCGTTTTGCAATGAAAACCGGTCGGCTCAACTCTCATCCGGCTCTTCCGTCTCAGCCAGTGAGGGGATGAAGTGCGAAGCAAACTTCCCTTTGCCCCGGCGTTTGACGTAGAAATATCCGATCACGCTGAAAATCACCGCACCGACAAAGTTGACCAGCAGATCCTTCATGGTATCGAACAGCCCGATATCAAGGTACCCGCCCAGTCCCAGATTCTGCCCGTTTACGGTTACATCCGTAATGTTGCGCAGAACAACGGCATGGTTGCTGTTTTCCGGGTCCAGCATTACCGTGCTGATGGTGGAGAGAACCGTGTCCTTCTGCATATCGGTGTGCACAATGCAATCGGCCGCGAATTCAAAAAACTCCCACAGAACGCCGATGGTCATGGAAAAGCAAAAGGCCGCCACAGCCAGATACAGCGGGCTGAGGGTAAATTTGATTTTGGGGTTCCGGTTCAGAATATCCACCATGGCAAAGCCCACCGCCGCGCACAGAAACCCGTTGATCGTGTGCAGCATGGTGTCCCAGAAGGGGAAACGGATATAAAAGGCCTGAATTTCCCCCAAAATTTCAGCGGCGAAAATAAACAGGAGGATGATCACCTCCAGTGCGGTGGGCAGCTCAATTTTTAGCTGGTGCTCCACAAAGCTGGGCAGCAGGAAAAGCACCAGTGCCAGCAGGCAGATGCCGGCATTTTCCCAGTTCTGCAGGAAAACCGAGCGGACCATCACCAGCAGGACAACGGTACGCAGGGTGATATACACCCGAAAGGCCCACGGATCCTTTTGAAGGCGCTGCTGCAGAAGCTCACGTTGAAGGGCGTGGTCCTTCTCTTTTTCCCGTTTTTTCAATCGTATCATTCCTTTCCCCAATCTTTCCCAAGTATGCATTCCCTCCTCCTTCCGCGGAGACCGGACGGAGAAAAGGACGCCGTATTTTTCTTTTTAGTATAAAGAAAAAATGCGAAGAAATTATGACCGGAAACGCCCGTCGGAAAATTTTGTCCGCAAAATTTCCGTCCAAAAGGAGAGAAAGAAGGGACCTTTTCTCCGGGAAATGGGATCGGGGCTTGATTTTTTCTGTTTTTTTCAGTATTGTATAAAATGTTCCGTCCCCTGAAAAAGGTGGAGGAGAAGAAAAGGAGTGGTTTTTCATGCAGGCACAGCTTCCCCAGAGAATGGTGGGCCTTGGCACCCAGCGTTCCGTAATTCGCGAGCTTTTCGAGTTCGGCAAACTGCGCGCCGCCCAGATCGGCGCAGAGAACGTCTTTGATTTTTCCATCGGCAATCCCAGCGTTCCGGCGCCGGACTGCGTGAATGAAACGGCGGTGGACCTGCTGCAGAATACCGATTCCGTCCTGCTGCACGGGTACACCAGCGCCCAGGGTGACCTGGGAGTGCGCACCCGGTTTGCCGATTCCATCAACCGCCGTTTCGGTGCGAAGATCGGTCCCAATAATCTGTATATTACCGTGGGCGCGGCGGCCTCGCTGTGCTGCTGCCTGGGCGGTCTGTGCTGTCCGGAGGACGAGGTGATTGTGTTTGCCCCGTACTTCCCGGAATACAAGGTATTTATTGAGGGAGCGGGCGCCAAAATGGTGCTGATCCCTGCGGATATCGAGGCCTTCCAGATTGATTTTGAAGCGCTGGAACGGTCCATTACCCCGCATACCAAGGCGGTGATTGTCAACTCGCCCAATAACCCCAGCGGCGCGGTTTATTCCGAGCAAACGGTCCGAAAGCTGGCCGATCTACTGGAGACCAAATCTCAGGAGTATCATCATCCGATTTTTCTGATCTCGGATGAGCCGTACCGCGAGATCGTGTTCGGCGGGGTAACGGTGCCGTATCTGCCCGCTTTTTATAAGGACACGCTGGTTTGCTACTCGTTCAGCAAGTCCCTGTCCCTGCCGGGTGAGCGCCTGGGCTACATCATTGTGCCCGACGAGGTGACCGACAGCGAACTGGTTTATGCGGCCATCTGCGGCGCGGGCCGGTCGCTGGGGTATGTCAACGCCCCCAGCCTGTTCCAGCGTGTGTGCGCGGCCTGCTGTGATGTAACGGCGGATATCACGGTGTACGAGACCAACCGCAATCTGCTGGTGAAGGGTCTGCGGGATATGGGCTTTACCGTGGTGGAGCCGGGCGGCACCTTCTACATCTTCCCCCGCACGCTGGAGGCGGACGATGTGGCATTCTGCGAGCGCGCCAAGCAGTATGATCTGCTGATCGTGCCCGGTACCGGCTTTGGCTGCCCGGGGCACACGAGAATTTCCTACTGTGTACCCACTGAGCGGATCGAACGCGCACTGCCGGTCTTTGAAAAGCTGGCGCAGTCGTACCGCAAGTAAACCTGATTCAAACCCTTTCCTCCTAATAATGCCAATAAAAAGGACGCCCTCCCGGTGGATTAACCGGGAAGGCGTCCATCTTTTTTGTTTACGACCGGAAACGGAAAGGACCACAGGGAGACCGGATGGATCAGAACCGGTCGGAGGGGGTAACCCGGCCGGGCGACGGGGGATCCTGGGTCAGGATGCGGGGCTCGGCCGGCGGCTTTTGCCGGTTGTCCGGGCAGTACTGCATGTTCATATCCTTTCCATCCTTGCGGCGGTAGAAGGAGGTCATTTCGGCCGCAAAGATGACCCGGCTGATCTGCCCGGGCGGGAAGGGAATCTCGTACTCCACATGGTCATCGGTCCCGGCCAGCACGCGCTCGCACAGTTCAATTCCCTCGTCGATAATGGCGGCGGGGAAATCCTCGTGCCCGCCGAACAGATAGCGGATGCCGGTGGTATAGCCGCGCAGATGACGCAGCCCCTCCAGATACTGTTCGATGCTGTCGGCGCGGGTCACGATGGTATCGTTATTGCAGGTATCCCCCGAGTACGCCAGCTCATAGGCGGGATCCAGCAGCATAATGCTCCCCGGGGAATGGCCGCCCACATGAACCACCTGCAGCTGGCGGTCTCCGATATCAAACCGGTCTCCGTCAAAAATGGGATAGGTCTTCATGGGGCGGGGCTCACACATATCCTCCAGCCGCAGTTGATTGACGAATTCCGGCTTGGCGGTCTCGATGGCGTGCTGCAGCAGCTCTTCCCGGGTTTTGGCGAAGCCCTGATAGATGCCGGGCAGATCGTAGGGGTGGATGTAACAGCTGTCAAAATCGAAATTGCCCGCCGAGTGGTCGCCGTGGAAATGGGAGTTGACCATCAAAAGGGGTTTGTCGGTAATTTTTTCGCAGAACGCGCGCAGATTGCCGTAGCCAAACATGGAATCGTACACAATGGCGGCCCTGCTGCCGACGATCAGAAAGCAGTACACGTGCAGCGAGTCCTCCCGGAACCAGGGCTGTGAAATTTTGTATACGCCGGGGAAGGTCTCATCGGCGCGGAAATATTTGTCCTCGATAACGCGGTGATTTTCAAAAATCAGTTCGGGAATCATGAAAAACCGTCCTTTCAAACAGAATTACGGATGATTGGGCTGGGGCGGGGCAAAGCCGCGGCAGGTGGTGGCGTGAGCGGCGGCCAGCCGGATCAGCTCTGCATCGTGATCCACCCGGCAGCTGGGCTTCCGGGAGAAGATAAAGCACTGGGGTTCCTGCGGGGTGACCGGGTGCCAGGCCGGAATCCCGCTGTGGTTCGGGTTGCCGCTGCGGGCAAAGGCCATAAACGCGTAGAAAATCTCGTCCTGGGCCTTATACGTCTGATCCCCGGCAAACATGGCGCCGATGTACTCGGCATTGTGGAAAACAAAGGGAAGGTCATCGGCGTGGGTGGACATCAGCCCGCCCTTGAAACGGGTCTCGTGGGCAAACAGGAAATTATAGGTATCCGCGCCGCCGGCGGCCGTGCGCTCAACGGCAAACTGGCGGGTGGGACGCCGCACAAAGGTATCGACGACCGAAGCGTAGTAGAGGTTCAGTTCGGGATATGCTTTCCGGAAAGCGTCCCGGATCTGGGGGGCAAATTCGGCGCCGTACTCGGCCACCAGCGCCTCATACCGCTCCTCCTCGGTCATGGCGCTCTTGTCCTTCAGGTTGGTGTAGCGGGCCAGTTCGCAGAACACGCTGCCGGCGATCACCGGAATGGACAGCGTTTCTTTCCGGAAGCCGGCATTGCACCACTCGCCCACATACGAGCCGGTCAGGGGCACGGGAGTCCAGGGGATGGAACCCCAGGCAATGGGCCGCTCGGCTTCCACTTTTTTCATGGCCCGAAGCAGCTCTTCATAGGGGGCCGACAGCAGGGCATCCAGCCCGCCGATCGCTTCGACAATCCGATGGGCGGTATCTTTTGCTTCCCGCTTTTCATCCTCCGGGGTGATGGAGGCGTTGCCGGGCAGAATGCCGCTCTGAATGATGGCCCGGTGGTACAGGCCGTCCGCTGAGCTCATCTGCAGCAGGGCGCGCACCTTGGCACCGCCGCCGGATTCTCCCATAATCGTCACGTTGTCCGGGTCCCCGCCGAACTGGTCGATGTTATCCCGCACCCATTTCAGCGCCATGACGATATCCTCCATCCCCACGATGCCGGAGTTGGCGTACTCCTCACCGTAATCGGACAGATCGAGGTACCCCAGAATGTTCAGCCGGTGATTGAGCGAGACGCACACCACATCCCCGTACCGGGCCATGTTCTCGCCGTCATAGCACTCCAGCTCGATGGCGGAACCGGACACAAAGCCGCCGCCGTGAAGCCAAACGACAACGGGCTTTTTGGCCTGGGGATTCAGTTCCTGGGTCCAGATGTTCAGATACTGGCAGTGTTCGCTCTGCAGCCAATAGCGGTGCGGCGCCGTGATATCGCCGAAAATTTCGGTGTCATGGGTTGGCGGGCAGATGTAGCCGTAGTCCTGCGCGTCGGCAATTCCCTCCCAGGTGACGGGGCGGGGCATCTGGAAACGCTCGGCCTGCGCATAGCGAATCCCGTGAAACGTGTAGATGTCATTGACCAGATACCCGCGCACTTTTCCCGCGTGGGTGGTCACCACGGGTTCGGTTTCACTGCACACAAAACGATAAATTGCCCGATTATACATGATTCTCCTGCCTCCATTCTTTTTATCGGTGTTTTTCTTCAACTATAGCACGGAAATACAGAAAATGCAACTATGTGTTATAACTAAAAAGAAAAGAATGCCTTGACGCACCGGAAACGGCCCGGTAAAATAGAAAACATAGGCGAAATTGCGCAAGAAGGAAAAAGAAAAGATTGTTTGATGATAGAGACGGAGGAAACCATGACAGAGAAAAAAACGGGTGCCGGGGCACGGCCGCAGGATATGCGCCAGAAAAACCGCCGCATGCTGCTGCAGCTCCTTATCCAGGCGGAGGACCGCACGGTCAACGAACTGGCCGCGCAGATGAATCTCAGCCGCACGGCGGTTCAGAATATCCTGATGGACCTGATGGAAAAGGGTATCGTCCGCGCCGGAGAGAAGCGGGCCTCCACCCTGGCGGGGGGAAAGCGGGCGGTTTCCTATGCAATCTGCCCGGATTACCGGTATGGGATCTCCCTGTCTCTGGGGGCCGAGTACGCGGTGGCCGAACTGTATGATTTTTGCCTGTCCCGGGTGGATTACCGGATAGCCGGTGTGCTGGGCAGCCCGTATGAGCAGGTAATCCGCCAGGCAGCCATGCTCATCCGCCAGCTTGTGGAGCAGGCCGGGCTGAAAAAGGAAAAGCTCTTCGGTATTTCGGTGGCAATATCGGGAACGGTGGACAGCGAAAAGGGGATCCTTCTGGATTTGACGGGGAGCAATGCATCCGGAAAATGGGGCAAAAACCTGCCGCTGGCCCGGGATCTGCGGGCGGCGCTGGGTTTTTCGGGGCCGGTGTATGTGGATAACCTGTGCAGCTTCAGCGGATATGCCTGCTCCTGCAGGGAGCCGTTTGTCCGCTCCCGCTCCATTTTGTATATTTTGGCCCACAACCGGGGCATCGGGGCGGCCTTTGTGCGGGACGGAAAAATGAGCCGGGGCCTGATGGGAGAGATCGGTCACACCACCGTGGACTTTGCCTGCACGGACCGCTGCCGCTGCGGGAGGACCGGCTGCTTTGAGGCGATGCTGTACCCGTCGGCTATCCGGCAGCGGGTACAGCGGGCGCTGGAGAGCGGCACCCCATCCTCCCTGCACCCGGAAAATCTCTCGTCCATTGACGATCTGTTCCGGCAGGCCGACCGGGGCGATGCCGCTGCCCGGCAGGAGACGGACCGGATTGCCGGGCTGTTTGCCAGCCTGCTGTGCAATGCGCAGATTATGATGGATCCGCAGGACATTCTTTTCCACGATGCGTACGGGTATTCGTGCGAGTATTTCCACCGCCGGATGGAGGAAATCTGCCGGGAAAAGACGGACGGCAGCTTTTTTGCGCCGCCGCGGATCCATTTCATTCAGGAAGATTTTACCGAGAGTGTGCGGTATGGGGCCGTCTCATACAGCCGGGACGCCTATCTGCACCATTTTGTGCAGGAGGAGTAACATCGGCTGTGCGGCGGAGCTTTTCAGCACGCATTCGGCAAAGAAGATGAACCGGCGGTTTGCCAAAGCAAATTCCAATGCCGAAAACACCCGCATAAAATTCCCCCGTTTACAGATACTACTCCCAAAACTGGAAGGATCGTAAACGGAGGGAATTTCGATATGAAAGAAACGGGAATTGTGCGGCGCATCGATGAATGAGGTATAATAACACCAAGAGCTATAAAGCCGTATCAACACTGGTTTTTCGCTGATTTTTGTCCAACTCAATTTGCACAAATCGGGGCGTTTTACAAACTTTGAGTAAAAAGCGAGGCTTTGCATTACATATTAAACACATTGCAGAGATGAGATTTGCTTCTCGTAAAGCGAAAACACGGCAGAGAACAAGTCTCTGCCGTGTGAGGTTTATTCGTCAATTTTGCCTTCGGCAAAATCAATATCGACACCCAAGCCACGAACATATTCGGTATAGTCAACCCATTTTCGCATATGCTCATTTTTAAGGTTCTGTTGGCAATATGTTTCGGGAGTGACCTTTGCAAGACGGTTGCGAAGCACTTGTATCAGTTCTTTGCTTTGCGTCTTTTCAGCTACATCCTCAAAGACAGCACCAAGCCAATATAACTCTTCATCCGTACATTCATTTTCAAAATAATGAAGTGTGGCAATTATATCTTCTGAAAGAATTGCCGTCATTTCTTCCCAACATTTTTCTGTGCCGAAGTCATCATTAGGATCGAGAGCCATATTGCGTGCGATAACCCCTCTAAGTTGTTCGATATTCATATTATTTCCTCCGTTTCTTCAATACTGAGCTTTGGTCAGCATCGGGGAATACCGTAGCAATTTTGCCATTTGTTCTTATTACACCGACACGAACGCCTTTATAAACACCGTAAACGGCTTTTCCGTCCGGTACGTGACGATTACCCTTTAACCCTGCCACGTGTTCTCCTGCGTGGCGAATATCTTTAGTTGTCCACGATTTTGGAAACCACGTTTGTCCCATACTTTTTCTCTTGTTTGGATTTTTGTGGTTGGGGATATTTCCTACACAAACACCGTTAGAATAGTTTTTTTCGACTTTTCTTTATTATATCATAGCGATTTGAAAAGGTAAATCTTGCGGTATAATCTCCACCTGTTTACAGATACTAACAGCGTAATTTGTAAATTAAAGGAGATAGATATATATGAAAGCAACGGGAATTGTGCGGCGCATCGATGACCTGGGGCGTGTGGTGATCCCCAAGGAGATCCGCCGCACGCTGCATATCCGGGAGGGGGACCCCTCTCATACAACATTGACACCAATTGACAGATTCTGCTGGGCGATACATAATGTGGTGGAGAGATATAAAAATATAGCGGAGTGAAATCACTCCGCTTTTTTTAATCGTAAAATTTGTTTCCTGCCCAACAACTTAAATGTCGGCAATTATATATTTTTGCATCAGGTACACACTCTTTTGTAATCGAACGCACCAATTCATACACTGATATTTTTCCTTGTCCACAACAAAAAATGCATTTTGGATTAATGATTCTAATTTGTTCCTTGATTAAATCGCCATAACTATTAATATAGTTGGATAATTGCATGTCATCACACTTGCCATATCCACCACGTTTGTTAAGGTTCATATATGCACATTCATAGTAATTTATATCTCCTCCAAAAGCATTTCGCAAATACCACTCCATATTTCTATGATATCTATTCCAATATGAGTCATCGATTTTTTCTCCGCTGATTTCTTTTTCAGTATTTTCTTTAAACCAAAACGTATCCTCATATTCGCCTTTTGGCTCATCACTGCAAGTGTTTGATTCTTTAAGAATAAATAACACACCGTTAAATTTATCGCTTAAAAAGCCATCTACACAAAAAGAACCTTTAAATTCTTCGGGTGGAATTATCGGTTGCCCGTTTTCGTAATTTTTAGGAAATGTATTTTCCCATTCGATTTCGTTGATTTGTGCCTTTTTCCACGCCTCAAAAAGTTCATTTAAACTACTAAATTCCATTTTATTACACCTATCCACTACCTTTTTCATAGATTTAAAATGTACGAAACTGCATCATTTGGAGAGAGAAGAATATTTTCGCACCCGAGCGCTACACAATCCAGCGATACTTGTGTTTCGGAAATAGGACTAAGATTAATATAAAGTGCCTCAAAGTTCGGATGGTTTTTAGGTTTTTCTAAAACAAAACAAGTTCCTGGATAAGAACCGACCTGTTTTAGTCTTTCTTTCGCTGACTTTAACACTTCAATTGTAACCTAAGCGCAAATGTCATTGGCAAAGGAATTAGATATTAAATTATAATCTCTTCTTCAATTTCAAATGTGACATATCCATCTTACCACATGTTTGTAACCTCCTATATTTTAGTATTCAAATTGTAATATGAATCGTATGGTAAGTGTATTGTATCACATTTCATTTCAAAAATAAATTCATGCAGTATAAATCTCCTTAAAATACAGACAATAACAACACAATTTGTTAATTAAGGAGAAATGTATATATGAAAGCAACGGGAATTGTCAGAAGAATAGACGATCTCGGCAGGGTTGTTATCCCAAAGGAAATACGCCGCACGCTGCATATCCGGGAGGGGGACCCGTCACAGACAACATTGACATCATTCGACAGGTTTTGTTGGGCGGTACATAGCATAATAAATAGAGTGAAAGAGGCGTGATTATCACGCCTCTTTTGCATAAAACAAAACATCCCATAACCAACCGTATTTCTTATACTTTTGATAATAGGGGTCATTATCCAGCGGTGGTTTTCCATCGTCAGTATTAAATGCATCTGTTTCTAACTGCATCAAATCATCAAGCAAATCGTTTAGTTCATCAAAATCCAAATCGAAGTATACAACACACGGAGCACTACTACAAAACCCAAGTTTCTCCAAATTGTCATCACACGACATGAGTGTAATTTTAATATCTGGCTTGATATCAGGCAAAAGTGTTTTGATTTGGTTATAGGTAACTTTATCTGTCTCGATATAGAACATACTATACCTCCAATAAAGCTTTGAACTATCATAGCATAGTTGAAGTAAAAAGTAAATCTAGCGGTATAATCTCCTGCATTTTACAGATCCTAACAGCGTAATTTGTAAAATTATTGTAGGGACACCCGTCCTCGGGTGTCCGCGGACACCGCAGGAGCGGTGTCCCTACGGGAAAAGGAGATAGATATATATGAAAGCAACTGGAATTGTGCGTCGCATCGACGACCTGGGGCGTGTGGTGATCCCCAAGGAGATCCGCCGCACGCTGCATATCCGGGAGGGGGATCCCCTGGAGATTTTCACCGAAGAGGGCGGCAGCGTGGTGTTCCGCAAATACTCCCCCGTGGGGGAGATAAGCGAGTTGGCCGGGCGCTACAGCCGAGTGCTGACGCGGCTGACCGGGATGACGGCCGTGGTGTGCGACCGGGATAAGGTCATTGCTGCCGGGGCGCCGTCGGTCCGGCGGGAGCTGATGGAAAGACCGGTCTCGCCGGATCTGGCCCGGTGTGTACAGCGGCGCGAGCAATACGCGGCGGGAAACGGTGCGGAAATCCTGCACCCCTTCCTGAGCAGCGACCGGCTGGCCCGGTGCATCAGCCCGATTTTGTGCGCGGGGGATGTGCTGGGGTGCATCCTGCTTTTACAGCCGGATGCCGGTGGGCCCCTGGAGGCCGGGAGCGAAGAACAGAAGCTGACCCAGGCAGCCGCCGGTTTTCTGGGCGGGCAGCTGGAGGAGTAAGGGTTCCGGGGATTGCCGGACCGTTCCGCTTTCCCCGGCGGATGCCCCGAAAAACGGCCGGGGAAACCGGAGTTTTCGTCGTTTTGCTACTTGAAAAGGGGCACGGAGTGTGGTATAGTAACATAAAGTAATACGATGAGGATGAAAGAGTGGGGCGACCCGCTCTTTTGCTTTGTATGAAGAGGTGAATGCAAAATGGCAGGCAAGAAGAAGGGCGGCAATACGGTGGCCCAGGTGTGGGACTTGGCAAAGCCTCTGGCTGAAGAACTGGGCCTGATCCTGTGGGACGTCCGTTTTGTCAAAGAGGGCGCCCAGTGGTATCTGCGGATCTTTATTGATAAAGAGGACGGCGTGGGGATTGACGACTGTGTGGCCATGTCCCATGCGATTGATAAGCCTCTGGATGAGCTGGACCCCATCAGCCAGCCCTATTGTCTGGAGGTCTGCTCCCCCGGGATTGACCGTGAGCTGACCCGGCCCGAGCATTTCGAGGCGTTTATGGGGGCACCGGTGCGCGTTCGCCTGATCCGTCCCATGGAGGACGGTACCCGCGAGTTTTTGGGTCTTCTGTTAGAATACCGGGAGGACCGCTCGGTGGTGCTGGCGCTGAGCGAGGACGAGAGCGTGACCATTGAACAGAAAGAATACTCTTCCGTACGACTTTCGGAAGAGGATATGGTAGTAGAGGAGGAACAATAATCATGGCGAACGAGATTTTTGAGGCTCTGCACATCCTGGAAAAGGAGCGAGGAATCCCGGTGGATTTTATGGTGGATAAAATCCGTAAAGCGATTCAGACAGCCTGCAAAAATAACTACAATAACGAAGATGTGGTTGTAAACGTGGACGAGGGTAGTGACCAGTTCCTCGTGTATCTGCGCAAAACGGTGGTGGAAGAGCTGGAAGCCCCCGGCAGCCAGATCCTGCTGGAAAAGGCCCGTGAGATCGATCCGGCTGCGCAGGTGGGTGATGTGGTGAATGTGCAGCTGGATACCAAGCAGTTCGGCCGCATTGCCGCCCAGACGGCCCGGAACATCATCCGCCAGGGAATCCGCGACGGCGAGCGCGGCCAGATGCTGCAGGAATTCCAGAGCAAGCATCAGGAGCTGGTAACCGCCACGGTCGAGCGCGTGGATCCCCGCACCGGGGCCGCCACCCTGAAGATCGGCAAGAGCGAAGCGGTGCTGACCCGCAATGAGCAGGTGGGCACGGATGATCTGCACGAGGGCGATCTGATTAAAGTGTACGTAGTGGATGTGAAGGAGACCGAGAGAGGGCCCCGCGCCATTATCTCCCGCACGCATCCCGATCTGGTTAAGCGCCTGTTTGAGACCGAGGTGCCGGAGATCTATGACGGAACCGTCGAGATCAAGGCGGTCTCCCGCGAGGCCGGTTCCCGCACCAAACTGGCGGTGCTCAGCCACAACCCCGATGTGGATGCGGTGGGCGCCTGCATCGGCGCCCGGGGCGCCCGGGTTTCCAGCATTGTCAGCGAGCTGGGCGGCGAGAAGATCGACATCGTGGAGTACAGCGAGGATCCACAGAAATTCATCGCATCGGCCCTGTCTCCGGCCCAGGTTCTGTCAGTCGAGCCCGCCGAGGACGGCTCGCACGCCTGCCGGGTTACGGTGCCGGATAACCAGCTGTCATTGGCCATCGGCAACAAGGGGCAGAACGCCCGCCTGGCCGCCCGGCTGACCGGCTGGAAAATTGATATCAAGCCCGAAAGCGGATTCTACGGCGAAAACGAATAAGTACCGCGCTTTTGAAAAAAGTGCAAAGGGGAAGGAGGCAGAACGAAATGCGCCAGAAAAAAATACCCATGCGCATGTGTACCGGCTGCGGAGAGATGAAGCCGAAAAAGGAGCTGGTCCGGGTGGTCAAGGCCCCGGCCGAAACGAAGGAAGAGGAAGAGTTCCGCGATATTTCGGTGGACCTGACGGGCCGCAAACCGGGGCGGGGCGCGTACGTCTGCCGGAATGTGGAATGCCTGCGGCTGGCGAGAAAGGCCCGCCGACTGGAAAAGGCATTCTCCTGTAAAATACCGGATGAGGTGTATGAGAGACTGGAGAAGGAGATGAACAGCCATGAATGACCGGCTGCTGTCCCTTCTGGGCCTGGCCCGAAAGGCGGGCAAGGTGGTTTTCGGCCGTGACTGTGCGGCCGAGGCTGTGCGGAAAAAGCAGGCAAAGCTGTTGCTGCTGGCGTCGGATCTCTCGCCGAAATCCAAAAAAGAGATGGAATTCCTGGGCCAAAACGGGCGGGTTCCCGTTTGTCAGGTGCCATATACCATGCTGCAGCTGGGCGCTGCCACCGCAAACCGCGCGGGGATTTACACCATCGTGGATGCGGGCTTTGCCAAAGCGCTGCAGGCCCTGCAGCCGGAGAATACAGCTGCACCGGCATTGTGATGCCGCAAGGAAACAGAAAGGGTGGGATTGAATTTTATGATGATTAAATACCGGGTAACCGATGTAGCGAAGGACTTGCAAATCCCCAACAAGGCCGTGATCGAGGCCATCGAGAAATACTGCGGAGAGACCAAGAAGGCCATGACCGCCCTGAATGAGCAGGAGTTGGATGTGGTGCTGGAAACCTTTACCCAGGGTCATCAGGTCAAGTCGCTGGATGCCTTTTTCGCGGATAACGGACAGGAAGAGGAGCCCGCACAGGAGCCGGCCCCCGCAGCCGAGCCCGTGCAGGAGGAGAAAAAAGAGGAAAAAGCACAGAAGGCCCCCAAGCCGGCGGGTAATTCCGGCCGCGACCGCCGCACGCAGAAGAATGCAGCGCCCGCGGGCGGGCAGAATACAAGCACCGCGCGCCGTGACGACCGCCGCCAGGCGCCCCGCGCCCAGCAGCAGAAGCCGGCCGCAAAGCCCCAGAATCCGCCCCAGGGCAGCGTTTCGGTGAAAGAAAACGAAGAGGGCAGCCGCCCATCCACCCGTCTGGTGGACACCCGCTCTTCCCAGGTGGATGTGGAGCGGTATAATGAAAAATACGACCGGCTGGCTTCGGAGAAGATCCGCACGGACAACACCGTGCAGAAGCAGAAGCTGAACCAGCGCTCACAGCGCCGCGGCAAGCCGAAGAACAGCCGCAAGGAGACCGAGGCCGAACGCCTGCGCCGCATTGCGATGGAGCGCAAAGCCAAGCCCTTGACCATTCAGGTGCCCGATGAGATCGTGGTATCCGAGCTGGCCACCCGCCTGAAGGCCACGGTGGGCGAAGTGGTGAAAAAGCTGATGCTGATGGGCGTGATGGCCGGCATCAACGATGTGATTGATTTTGACACCGCTTATCTGGTGGCCGAGGAATTCCACGCCAAGGTGGAAAAAGAAGTGGTGGTCACCATCGAAGAGCGCATCATCGATGACAGCGAGGACCAGGACGATAACCTGCAGCCCCGGGATCCGGTTGTGGTGGTAATGGGTCACGTAGACCACGGCAAGACCAGCCTGCTGGATGCCATCCGCCACACCCATGTGACCACCGGCGAGGCCGGCGGTATCACCCAGCACATCGGTGCCTCCCGTGTGAAGGTCGAGGACCGCAATATTACCTTCCTGGATACCCCTGGCCACGCGGCCTTTACCACCATGCGCGCCCGCGGCGCCCAGGTAACGGATATCGCCGTGCTGGTAGTGGCGGCGGATGATGGCATCATGCCCCAGACGGTTGAAGCCATTAACCACGCCAAGGCGGCCGGTGTATCGATCATTGTGGCCATCAATAAAATGGATAAACCCAGTGCCAACCCGGATATCGTCAAGCAGCAGCTGACCGAATACGAGCTGGTTCCCGAGGAGTGGGGCGGCGATACGCCGTGCATTCCCGTGTCGGCTTTGACGGGGATGGGAATCGACGACCTGCTGGAGATGATCCTGCTGGTAGCCGATATGAAGGAACTGAAGGCGAACCCGGACCGCGCCGCCAAGGGTACGGTAATCGAAGCCCGTCTGGATAAGGGCCGCGGCCCCATTGCCACGGTGCTGGTACAGAACGGCACACTGAACACCGGCGATATCATTGTGGCAGGTACCACGGTGGGCCGTGTGCGCGCTATGGCGGACGACCGCGGTCGCAAGGTCAAGACGGCCGGGCCCTCGATCCCGGTGGAGATCACGGGCCTGAACGATGTGCCCGTGGGCGGCGATATCCTCAATGCGGTATCGGATGAACGCCTGGCCCGTGAACTGGTTGAGCAGCGCCTGAACGAGCAGAAGGAAGCCGCATTCAACGCCCAGACCAAGGTCACGCTGGATAACCTGTTTGATCAGATGCAGCAGGGCGATATGAAAGAGCTGAAGATTATCGTCAAGGCCGACGTGCAGGGCTCGGTGGAGGCGGTGCGCCAGTCGCTGGAGAAGCTGAGCAACCAGGAGGTGCGCGTGCACGTGATCCACGGGGCCGTGGGCGCCATCAGCGAGAGCGATATCATGCTGGCCAATGCCAGTAACGCCATCGTGGTGGGCTTTAACGTGCGCCCCGATCCGGTGGCCGAGGAGAACGCCAAGCGCGACGGCGTGGATATGCGCCTGTACCGCATTATTTACGACTGCATCGAGGAGATCCAGTCGGCCATGAAGGGTATGCTGGCCCCCAAATTCCGCGAGGTGGAACTGGGCCGCGCCGAGTGCCGCGAGGTCTATCACATCAGCAGCGTGGGCACCGTTATCGGTTCCCACATCACCAGCGGCAAGATTACCCGCAGTGCCCAGGTTCGCGTGGTGCGCGACGGCATCATTGTGGCGGACGACAAAGTGGCGTCGCTGCGCCGCTTTAAGGATGACGTAAAGGAAGTGGCCGAGGGCTACGACTGCGGCATCTGCCTGGAGCGCTTCAGCGATATTAAGGAAGGCGACCGTCTGGAAGCCTATATGATGGAAGAATACCGCGAGGACTGAGCGTCCTGCGGTTGACGGCGGCGGGCCGCTCCTTATCCCGATAAGGAGCGGCCCTGTCTGCCTGTGACGGAGAAAAGGAGGAACGACCGATGGCCGGATACCGCATGGGCCGTACGACCGAGGATATCAAGCGTGAGCTCACCGCGATTTTACGTGAGCTGAAGGATCCGCGGGTGCAGTGCCTGCTGAGCATTGTGCGGGTGGATGTGACCAACGACCTGGCCTATTGCACGGTGTATGTCAGTGCGATGGAGGGAATGGAGACCTGCAAAAACGCGGTGCAGGGGCTCAGGAGTGCAGCGGGCTTTATCCGCCGTGAACTGGGTGCCCGGCTGCAGCTGCGCCATGTGCCGCAGATGATCTTTAAGCCCACCGATTCCATCGAGTACAGCGCGCACATCTCCCAGGTGCTGCACAAGCTGGAGGAGGACGGGCGTGTTTCCCGTGAGGAAGAAGAGGAGAGCACCCAATGATGGAGGCTAAACAGGCGGCAGAGCGGCTGCTGCAGGCCGATAATATTCTGGTGATCAGCCATGCGTCACCCGACGGCGACACACTGGGCAGTGCCTCGGCCCTGATGCGGGGATTGCTGCAGAAGGGAAAGCGCGTGCGCTTTGCCTGCAGTGACCCGGTGCCGGACAAGTTCGGTTATTTGTTCGGGGGAATCCCGGCACAGAATTTTGTGCCGGACTTTGTCTGCGCAGTGGACCTGGCCGGGCCGCAGCTGTTCGGGAAAAATATGCAGGAGTGGGCCAATCGGGTGGACCTGTGCATTGACCACCACGGCACCAACACGGCTTATGCCCGGGAGACGCTGGTGGACCCCTGCGCCGCGGCGGCCTGTGAGGTGATTTACGAGGTACTGGGGAAAATGGGGGTCACGATCACCCCAGAAATCGCCGACTGCCTGTTTACCGGACTGACCACCGATACCGGGTGCTTTCAGTACAGCAGCGTGACACCCCGCACCCACCGCCTGGCGGCGGAGCTGATGGAAAACGGGGCCCGCGCGGCCGAGATCAACCGGCAGATGTTCGAAATGAAAAGCCGGGCACGGCTGGAAATCGAGCGCCGGGCCCTTGCCTCCATGCGCTTTTTCTGCGGCGGAAAGGGCGCCGTGATGATCATCCGGAACCGGGATATGGAGCAGGCCGGCGCCGAGGAGCCGGATCTCGATGGGCTGCCGGCACTGCCGCGACAGATCGAGGGAGTGCTGGCCGGTGTGTGTGTGAAAGAAAAGCCGGACGGCACCATCAAGGTTTCGCTGCGCACGCACAGCCCCCTGGATGCGGCCGAAATCTGCAGCTGTTTTGGCGGCGGCGGGCATAAAGCGGCCGCCGGATGCTCGTTCTCCGGTATCTCTCCGCAGGAAGCGGCGGACCGGCTGGAAAAGGAGATCACCCGCCGGCTGGAGGAGACGGTATGAACGGTGTGCTGATCCTCGATAAGCCCCAGGGGTTCACCTCGTTTGATGCGGTGGCGCTGATGCGGCGGCTGTGCCGGGAAAAAAAGATCGGCCACACCGGAACGCTGGACCCCATGGCCACCGGGGTTCTGCCCGTTCTGTTGGGCAGCGGAACCAGGGCCATTCCGTTTTTGGAGGATACCGATAAGGAATACGAGGCAGAATTTGCCCTGGGGATCCGCACCGATACGGGGGACCGTACGGGACAGGTGGTGGAGACCAGCGAAAATGCGGTCAGCGGGGACCGCCTGCGGGCGGCACTGCCCGCATTCTGCGGCCCGATTTGGCAGATACCGCCCATGTATTCGGCGGTTTCGGTCAACGGGCAGCGGCTTTATCAGCTGGCCCGCCAGGGAAAGGAAATCGAGCGCCCGGCCCGCCCGGTGAACATCTTCCGGCTGGAACTGCTGGGATATGAGGAAAAGACCCGCACCGGCCGGCTGCGGATCCGCTGCAGCAAGGGGACCTACGTGCGGGTCTTGATCGAGGATATCGCTAAAGCCTGCGGCTGTGTGGGATGCATGACCGGGCTGCGGCGCACTGTGGCCTGCGGCTTCCCCCTTTCGCAAACGGTCTCGGTGGAGCAGATGCGCGCCCTGGCGGAAAAGGGGGAGGCCCACACGGCCATACGCCCGGTGGAATCCCTGTTCTCCTCCTGGGGGGATGTCCGCGTCACCGCGGCCCAGGCCCGGCGATTTCAGAACGGCGGGGCCCTTCTGCGGGAGCGGCTGCCCCACGTTTTGCCCACCGAAATGGGCCGCAGGCGGGTGTACGGCCCGCAGGGCGAGTTTTTAGGACTGGGAGAGCTGCGGGAGCAGGAGTTGGCGGTGCTGCGGCTGTTCCCCCAGCGGGAGGAATAAGGAAAAGGAGGGAAAAGCCATGCGGATTCAGAATGACTGGCAGCCGGTGGGACAGCCCATTGCAGCGGCGCTGGGCAGCTTTGATGGGCTGCACCGCGGTCACTGTGCCGTGGTGGAAAAAGTGCTGGACCGCCCCGGGGAAATGCCGGCGGTGGTCACCTTTGACCAGAACCCGTCGGCGGTGCTGTGCGGCCGCTCGGTCCCGCTGCTGATGACCAACGGGGAGAAGGCCCGCCAGCTTCAGAAAATGGGGGTGGGGGCCCTGTATCTGCTGCCGTTTTCCCATATTTGCCACCTGCCGCCGGAGGCCTTTTATGACCGGCTGGCCGGTACCCTGCAGGTCAAAACCCTGAGCTGTGGGTTCAATTTCCGGTTCGGAGAAAAGGGTGCAGGGGACACGGACCTGCTGCAGCGTTTGTGCGACCGGGACGGGATCCGTCTGTTTGTATCCGAAGCCGTGCGGGATCAGGGAGAGCCGGTTAGCTCCACCCGGATCCGCCGGATGATCGAAAATGGCGATATGAAAAGCGCCGCCCGCTTGCTGGGGCGCCCGTTCTCGTTCTGCTTCCCGGTGGAGCACGGCCGGATGCTGGGCCGCACACTGGGGATTCCCACCATTAACCAGGCCATGCCCCCGAATTTCATTCTGCCGCCGTTTGGGGTGTATGCTTCGGTGGTCACGGTGGAGGGAAAACGGTATACCGGCGTGACCAATATCGGGGTAAAGCCCACGGTGGGCAGCGACCATGTGCTGAGCGAAACCTGGATTTTGGAATACACGGGCGATCTGTACGGGCAGAACGTGGAAGTGGAGCTGTACGATTTTCTGCGGCCGGAAACCCGGTTTGCTTCGCTGACGGAAATGCAGGCGGCCATCCGCCGAAACGCGCAGCAGGCCCAAAGCTGCACCGCGCCCTACCGCTGAGCGGGGAATGCCGGGGCTGGGTTTCCAAAAAAGACGGATTTTCCGGGAAATTTTCCTGAAAAACCGGCGTTTTCCCGGCGCTTTTCGCGGGCGGGTGTGTTTACTTTTTTTCGCCCGTGTGGTATAATACAAAACGTTGCTACCCCGTTCCCGGATCAGGGGTTTCCCTTTTGCCAAAGGGGCTTCACCGTCCCTTTTCTGCGAGCGTGGGCAAATTTTAGAAAAGGTGGAATTTTCATGCTGAAAGAAGAGAAAAATGCGATTATCAAAGAGTATGCCGTTCATGAGGGCGACACCGGTTCTCCCGAGGTGCAGATTGCGGTTCTGACCAAGCGCATCAGCGACCTGACCGAGCATCTGCGCACCCATCAGAAGGATCATCACTCCCGCCGCGGCCTGCTGAAGATGGTCGGTAAGAGAAAGAACCTGCTGGCGTATCTGCAGAAGACGGATATCGAGCGCTATCGTGCCGTTATCGCCAAGCTGGGTCTTCGTAAGTAATTTTCTCACAGTGATTTTGGAGGCAGGCATCAGCTTTTGTTGCCTGCCTTTCCATCATCTGAAACAAACGTTTTGGCAGGGAGGGCCGTGTTTTTAGCAGTGAAACGAGGGGGACAGCCGCCGTGGGGCGGAGAACGACTGCCCTTTGGTTTAATTGCTAAAATGCATCGGTGCTTTTCCCGGCCATTGCTTTCCTGAATCAGGAGAAGCAGACAAAAATGAATGGAGGAAAAAGCATGTTTGAAAAGTATCGCGTATTCGAGACCGAATTCGCAGGCCGTCCGCTGATTGTGGAAACCGGCAAAATGGGCCAGCTGGCCAACGGCGAGTGCCTGGTCCGCTATGGCGAGACCGTGGTGCATGTGGCCGCGACGGCCTCGGCTAAACCCCGTGACGGTGTGGACTTCTTCCCGCTGTCCGTGGATTTTGAGGAGAAGCTGTATTCGGTGGGCCGTATTCCTGGTTCGTTCCTGAAACGGGAGGGCCGTCCCACGGATAAGGCCATTCTGGTCTGCCGTGTGATTGACCGCCCGATCCGCCCGCTGTTCCCCAAGGATATGCGCAACGATGTGTCCATCGTCTGCACGGTGATGAGCGTGGATCCCGACTGCTCGCCGGAGATCACGGCCATGATCGGTACGTCCATCGCCCTGAGCATTTCCGATATCCCGTGGAACGGCCCGATCAGCGGCGTTTCTGTGGGCCTGGTGGATGGCAAGTTCGTGATGAACCCCACCGAGGAGCAGCGCAAGGTCAGCCAGATGGCAGTGACCGTGGCCTCTACGGACAGCCGGGTGGCGATGATCGAGGCCGGCGCCAATGAGGTGAGCGACGAGGATATGTTCGACGGCATTATGGCCGGTCATGAATGCAACCAGAAGATCATCGAGTTTATTAAGGGTATCCAGAAGGAGATCGGCAAGGAGAAGTTCTCCTATCCGAGCAACGAGCCCGACCACGATATGTTCGAGGCCGTGAAGGAGTTTGCGGTGGAGGACGTAAAGCTGGCCATGGATACGGACGATAAGACCGTCCGCGATGAGCGCCTGAAGCCCATTTATGAAAAAGTACACGAGCACTTCGACCCGCTGTATCCCGGTGAGGAAGCGAAGATTGACGAGTGCATGTATAAGACCCAGAAGTTCGTCGTGCGCCGCTGGCTGCTGGATGAGCAGAAGCGCGTGGACGGCCGCAAGATGGATGAAATCCGCCCGCTGGCCGCCGAAGTGGGCCTGCTGCCCCGCGTACACGGCTCCGGTTTGTTCACCCGCGGCCAGACCCAGGTGCTGACCGTGACCACCCTGGGCCCGGTCAGCGATGCCCAGATGCTGGACGGCATCGACGGCGAGACCGAAAAGCGCTATATTCACCACTACAACTTCCCCTCCTATTCGGTGGGCGAGACCAAGCCCAGCCGCGGCCCCGGCCGCCGCGAGATCGGCCATGGCGCCCTGGCAGAGCGCGCCCTGCTGCCCGTGATCCCCAGTGTGGAGGAATTCCCCTATGCGCTGCGCCTGGTCTCTGAGGTGCTGTCCTCCAACGGCTCCACTTCCCAGGGTTCGGTCTGCGGCAGCACCCTGTCCCTGATGGACGCCGGTGTTCCGATTAAGGCGCCGGTGGCCGGTATCTCCTGCGGCCTGATCACCGAGGGCGACCGCTGGATGACCATGGTGGACATCCAGGGCGTCGAGGACTTCTTCGGCGATATGGACTTCAAGGTGGCCGGTACCCACAAGGGTATTACCGCTATTCAGATGGACCTGAAAATCTCTGGTCTGACCCCTGAAATCATCAAAGAGGCTCTGCACAAGACCCATGTGGCCCGTGACTATATCATCGACGAGGTCCTGCTCAAGGCCATTCCTGAGCCCCGCGCCGAGCTGTCGAAGTATGCACCGAAGATGCTCTCTACCGTGATCCCGGTGGAGAAGATCCGCGAAGTTATCGGCTCCGGCGGAAAGGTTATCCAGAAGATCTGCGCCGAGTGCGAGGTCAAGGTGGATGTGGAAGAGGATGGACATGTGTTTGTCTCCGGCATTGATCAGGAGAAGTGCGAGCGCGCCATGACCATTATCGACACCATTGTCAACGATCCCGAGCCCGGTACCTACTACACCGGCCGTGTAACCCGGCTGATGGACTTCGGCGCTTTTGTGGAGATTGCCCCCGGCAAGGAGGGTCTGGTTCACATTTCCCGCCTGGATGTCAAGCGTGTGGACAAGGTGACGGATGTGGTCAATGTGGGCGATACCGTGAAGGTAAAGGTACTGGAAATTGATGACAAGGGCCGGCTCAACCTCAGCCGCCGCGATGCCCTGATTGATCTGGATGGTCTGGTGCCCGAGAACACCATCAGCGATGCGCCCCGCCGCCGCGATGACCGTCCCCACAGCCGCCGGGAGGATCGCCCCCGCAGCAACTATCGCCGCCGCGACAATGAGTAAGCAATTTGAATAATTATGCAGGCCCCTGTACCGAATGGCTCCGCCGGACGGTGCAGGGGCCTTTTTCTGTTCTCTGCGTTTTCCGGTTTTTAGAGGAAGTTAGAAAGAAAATGATATTAAATAACGAATCTTTATAATAATATTTTATATAGAATGACAATTAAAATCCGGAAAGAATAGGAATTCTGCCCATGGACAGCGGATGTAAATGGATATACAATGTAAGCATGAAAAAGGAATCTCTTTTCACAAGGAGGGAAAAAGGAAATGAAACGGTTTTTTGTGGGACTGGTTCTTCTTCATGCGCTGTCCTGGGGGGAGCAGGCCGTGTATGCCCAGGTGCTGGACATGGTGAACAGTAAGTACACCTTTGGGCCCATCAAAGGGTTCACGGCGGTGCTGTCGCTGCTGCTGGCCGGGCTGCTGGTTTTCACCCTGTATGGGGTGCACCCGCGCACGGCAAAGGAGGCCTATGCCGGGGCGGCGGTTTGCGGAGGGCTGCTGATGATCCAAGGGGTTCTTCTGTACTTCTTCTGGTTTGATGTGTGCCTGCGCGAAGTCAGCCTGCCGTCGGTGATGCTGGCGCTGGACCTGATCCTGCTGATTCTCCTGGCCGTGCGGGGAAGCCGGCTCGGGGCAAGCGGAGGAGAAAAAACGGGCGGATAAAGCGGTGCCCGTTTTTCATAAAAGGAGGGGATAAAATGAAACGGTTTTTAAGCGGGTTGGTACTTCTGCAGGCGGTGTGCATCGGCGGCAGCGCCTGGTGGCAAAATGCCGCGCTGCAGGCCCAGGCTACATACGTTGACACCGGGCGGTTTCTGGTGGGGCTGCTCATTTTACCCCTGCTGATGGCGGCGGTGATCACGCTGATGTGGGCGGGTGTCCGCCCCGGGTCCGTTGGACAGGGCCTGATCATGACCGGCGCGGCGCTGGTCTGCACGGTGGGCGTGGGCATCTGGCTGATGGCAACCTGGGCGTTTATGAATACCGGCTATGGCTATACGCCTCTGCTGTTCTGGCTGGACGCGGCAGCCGTGG
>JALENG010000152.1 GCA_022767925.1 Clostridia bacterium | reverse complement strand
GAACCTGCGCCAGGGGCTGCTGTCCCGCCGGTTCCCTCTCGCCGCGGCGGCCACGGCGCTGCTGCTGTGGCTGCCGTTCATTCCGGCCACCGGGGTGATGAGTGTGATTGATGCCTTTGATTTTTCCATCACGGGCGGCGGTGTTTTTGTTGTCATCCTGGGAATTTTGCCGCTGCTGCCCTTTGCCTGCTCCTATGCTTCGGATCACAAGGATGGCGTCGTCCGCTTTTTTATCATCCGGACGGGGGTGGGCCGGTATATTGCCTGCAAATTTGCGGCGGCGGTGGTGTGCGCCATGGCGGTGTTCCTGCTGGGGGTTTTCCTGTACAGCGGGATTCTGTTCTTCACCGGGATGCCCTTTTGGGATGGACTCATAAATAATGATCTTTCCTATGCTCAGCTGCTGGAGCAGAATAACCCGTGGGGCTATTACCTGATTGAGGTGTTCCACTATGCCTGTTCGGCGGCCTGGTTTGCTGCGGTGGGGATGTGGATCTCTTCTCTGGTGCCCGATGTATATGTCACGCTGGCGGCGCCGGTGGTGCTGTATATGATGGGCCTCTGCTTGTCAGTGCTGTGCGGGGTTCCCTGGCAGTACAGTTTTAGTATGTTTGGGGAAGGGATACATGATATGGGCACGCCGCAGGCGACCCTGCTGTTTAAAATCGGAATTACGCTGGCCAGCTGCCTGCTGCTGGGCTGGCTGAGCATTCAAAATGTGAAAAGGAGGGTGCGCCATGCGTAAAATTGCGGCCGTTTTCTCCTGTGCAGGACTGAATTTTCGCAAATGGCGGGTGACCCCCCGCCTGTATGTGGTGGCAGCGGTCACCCTGGTGCAGATGCTGTGGTGCTGGATACCGCTGATGCAGTACTCCCTCTCTCTGGGCGTACCGGTTACGCCGTGGGGGTTTGGCTTTATGTACGGGCACCCCACAATGCTGATGACCAACAGTTGTCTGTTGCTGCTGCTGTTCTGCAACGCGCCGTTTTCCGATACGCACACCCCCTTTGTGGTCATCCGTACCGGCCGGCGCAACTGGATGGTGGGGCAGCTTGTCTATATCGCGGCGGCGTCGCTTTTGTATGTGCTGTACCAGTTTGGTCTGATGCTGCTGATCCTGTCGCCCTCCCTGGGCTTTTCGTGGAGTTGGGGCAGTGTTTTGTGGCAGATCGCCTTTAGTGGATACGATCCGGCCTATACCGGTTCTCTCGGTCCGGTAAAAGAGGTGATCACCCAGTATTCGGGCCTGGCCTATACACTGCTGAGCATGCTGATTATGTGGCTGGCGGGTATGCTGATGGGCTGCCTGGTGCTGTGCTTTAACCTTCTCAGCGGGCGGTCGCTGGGGGTAGCCATCGGCGGGGTGTTCTGCTTCCTATCCTATTTTTGCCAGTATGTGGGTATCTTACTGTTTGGGGGCCGCATTTTCTGGCTGACCCCCATGGCGTGGGTTTATCCCCCTATATTGCAGGGCGGGCGTTATCCAACCGTGCAGCAGGCGATCCTCGTTCTGACGGTTTTGATTGTGGGGCTGGCGGGGCTGTCGGTTTGGGCCTGCTGCCGGAAAGACCTGGTTTTGCAGAAAGGAGAGGTGTGACATGGCCGAAATGATGGTACAGGTGCAGGATGCCGTGAAACGTTTTAAGGAGAATGTGGCGCTTTCCCATGTGCAGGTGGAATTTGAAAAGGGAAAAATCCACGGGATTATCGGCCGCAATGGCTCGGGCAAAACGGTGCTGTTCAAGTGCATCTGCGGCTTTATGGCGCTGGACGAGGGCTGTATTTTCATCGAGGGAAAGCGGGTCAGGCCCGCTGCCCCCCAGGATACCGGCATCATTATCGAGGACCCCGGTTTTATCGGCACCATGAGCGGGCTGAAAAACCTGAAGCTGCTGGCGCAGATCCGGGGCATCGCGGACGAATCGCGCATCCGCGAGGTGATCCGCCGCGTGGGGCTGGACCCGGACGATAAAAAGCCGGTGCGCAAGTATTCACTGGGAATGCGGCACCGGTTGGGGATTGCTCAGGCCATTATGGAGCGGCCGAAGCTGCTGCTGCTGGACGAGCCGATGAACGGCCTGGATAAGCACGGTGTGCTGGAAATCCGCGAGCTGTTTAAGGAACTGCGGGAGGAAGGGGCCACGATCCTTCTGTCCTCCCATTATGTGGAGGATATCGACGCGCTGTGCGATACCGTGTACGAGATGGACCACGGCGTCCTGACCCGTCTGCCCGGGGCAGAGCGGGCCCCCGGAGAAAGCTGAACCCAAAAATCCCGTTTCCCCCCGAAAAGGGGGAGGCGGGATTTTTGCGATGGCAGGGGCGTTTTCCCCGCGCTTGACAGCGGCGGGAATTTACGGGTACCCCCGGGAGGAAGCGCTGCAGGTGGCCATGCAGGCCTTGTTCCCGCCGCCCCAGGCGCTGAAAAGAACGACAGAAAACGGCTCCCCCTGCAGGCAGAATCTGCAGGGGGAGCCGTTTTGGATCACGGGACGAGCAGTCAGGACCGGGCGCGGTATTTTTCCACAATCAGGTTGGCGCATTTATAGATATCGCCGCCGCCCAGCGTCAGGATCAGGTCGCCCGGCTGGGCCTTTTCCATCACATATCCGGCGATCTCCTCGAAGCTCTGGAACCAGCGGCTGCCCGGAATTTTGGCGGCCAGGTCTTTGGTGTAAATGCCGTAGGTGTTCTCCTCGCGCACGGCCAGAATTTCCGTCATCACCACATGGTCCGGAATCTGCAGCGCCTTGGCAAAATCGTCCAGCAGCAGATAGGTGCGGGAGTAGGTGTGCGGCTGGAAAACCGCCCACACCTGCCGGAAGCCCATGTGCATGGCCGCCGTCAGCGAGGCGGTCAGCTCGGTGGGGTGGTGGGCAAAGTCATCGGCAACGGTAACCCCGTCAAATTCGCCCAATACCTCGAACCGGCGGTGTACCCCGGTAAAGGCGTGCAGTCCTTCCTGAATCTGCTGCGGGCTGATCCCGAAGAAATCGCCCACGGCCGCGGCGGCCAGCGCATTGAGGATATTGTGGCGGCCCGGTACCGACAGCGAAACCGGGCACAGGGGCTGGCCATCCTTATAAATGACAAACTGCTCCCGGGCCCCGGGAATATCCTGAATCTCCCGGGCGGAAAAACGGTTCTCCTCCCCAAAGCCATAGGTGATCACAGCGGCGTGGTCCAGTCCCTCCACCGCCTTGCGGGTGTTATCGTCGTCGCCGTTAATCACCAGCAGACGGCTGGTCTGTTTGGCAAACTGGCGGAAGGATTTGATGATATTCTCCAGGGTGCCGAAATAATCCAGGTGGTCGTTGTCGATATTCAGAATGACCGAGACCGCCGGGTGCAGATGCAGGAACGTGTCCACATATTCACAGGCTTCGCACACCAGGGTGTCGCTCTTCCCGGCGCGGCCGTTGCTGCCGATCAGCGGCAGCTTTCCGCCGATCACACAGCTGGGGTCCTTGCCCGCCTGCAGGAACAGGGTGGTGATCATGCCGGTGGTGGTGGTTTTGCCGTGGGTGCCCGAAACCGCAATGGAATCCCCGTACCGGTCACTGAGCAGCCCCAGCATCACGGAGCGCTCGATGCACGGGATACCGGCCGCCCGGGCCGCGGCCAGCTCGGGGTTATCGGCTTTCACAGCGGCGGTGTATACCACCAGATCCGCCCCCTGAATATTTTCGGCGCGGTGTCCCATGAAGACGGGGATGCCGTAGGATTTAATGCGATCCAGGGTATCGCCCTCGTTCATATCGGAACCGCTGACGGCATACCCGCGGTGGAACAGGATTTCGGCGATGGGGCACATCCCGCTGCCGCCGATCCCCACAAAATGAATATGATGGCATGTATCCAGAAGGTTTTTGTTTTCCATAAAAACAGACTCCTTTTTCTCGATTCAGGAATGGTCTTTTATTTATTATAAGCCCAAAGGGGCGGAAAATAAAGGCTGCGGCAAAATTTTTCTTTCCCATCCCTCTCACAAGGGGCAGGCGCCGTCCATACAATAAAGGTAAGAGAAAGGAAGGGAGGGTTTGGCGATCGAACGATTCGGAATTCTGGGCGGCGACGAACGGATGACATGGCTGGCACGCTCCCTTTCCCGGAAGGGATACGAGGTGCATACCTGCGGTCTGCCGGACAGCGACTGCTCCTGTGCCCGGCAGCTGGCCCGCCGCTGCGGCCCTATTCTTCTGCCCTATCCGGTTACCCGGGACGGGCATACCGTAAGCGGGCCGGGGAAAATCCCGCTGGATGAAGAGCTAAGTCAGTCGCTGCAGGGACACCCCGTCTGGGCCGGTTCCTGCGGGCTTTTGCACCGTTTTCTGCCGGGAAGTGAAAAGCTGCAGCTGTTCGATTACGGAGAACAGGAGGATTTTTTGCAGGAAAATGCGGCCCTGACGGCCGAGGGAGCCGTGGCGCTGGCCGTTTTTCACAGCAAAAGATCCCTGATCAAAAGCCGGTGTGTGGTGGCCGGATACGGGAGAATCGGGCAGAAGCTGTGCCGGCTGCTGAAAAGCTATACCCCGTGGGTTTTTGCCGGGTGCCGCCGGGAGGAAAGCGTTCAAGCGGCCCGCGCGGCCGGGTTTTCCGCCGGCACCCGTTTTCCCGCAGAGACCTGCGATTTTCTTTTTAATACGGTACCGGCCCGCATTTTTGATGAGAATACGGCGCTGCTTTTTTCCGAAGGCGGGCTGTTTATCGAGTTGGCATCGGCGCCCGGCGGGGCGGGTGCCGGTTGGGGATAGGGACAGGCTCCCTGTGCATATCTTTCTTAAAAGAAGGGGGGAAGGGAGATGCGGGCAGCCATTTACCTGCGCCTCTCCCGGGAGGACGGGGAGAAGGAATCCGAGAGTATCCGAAGCCAGCGGGTTTTACTGGAAAAAGAGGTCCGGTGCCGGAAATGGACCCTTGCGGGGGAATTTGTGGATGACGGGGTCAGCGGACTGACGTTTCAGCGCCCGGGTTTTAGCGCCCTGTGTCAGGCAGTGGAGGAGGGGAAGGTGGATGTGGTTCTGGTCAAGGACCTGTCCCGGCTGGGGCGCGACTACACCGCCACTGGCTATTATCTGGACCACTATTTTCCCCGCCGGGGAATCCGGTTCCTCTCCCTGGGGGAGGGGATTGATACCGGGGTGCAGACCAGCGCCAATGATTTCGCCCCGTTTCAGTCGGTGATCAACGACCTGTACGCCCGCGATATCTCCCGCAAGGTGCGCGCGGCGCTGGCCGCCCGGAGGGAGACCGGGCGGTTTATGGGTTCCTGTGCGCCCTACGGTTATCGCAAGGGGGAGAACGGCCGCCTGCTGCCGGTGCCCACGGAGGCCGCGGTCATCCGGGGCATGGCCGTCTGGTTTTTCTGGGGGAAGGGAAGCGGCGAAATCGCACAGGAGCTGAACCGGCAGCATCTGCCCGCGCCGGGGGGAAAACCGGGCGGGTGGAGTGAATGCGCCGTGCGGCGCTTGATGAAGAGCGAAACGCTCACCGGCACCTGCCTGCAGGGGAAAACCCAGCGCCTGAGCTATAAGGAGCCCCGGCGGATTGCGGGAAAACCGGTGCGCACCGAGGGGGCCCATGCAGCGATTCTGCCCGGGTGGTTTTACCGGGCCCTGCAGCGGCGGCAGCGGGGCGGGCGCAGCAGGCGGCTTTGCGCCGGGCAGATCTGGTGCCGGGACTGCGGCGGCCCCATGGGGATCCAGGGAAAGTGGCTGATCTGTATCCGGTGCGGGGGAAAATGCCCCCTGCCGGCGGCGGAAGATTTTGCCCGCACCCTGCTGGGGGTGGAAAAGGCGGGGGAAATGGCCCTTCGGCTGCAGCGCTCCTTTTTGGCAGCGCGGACCGAGCGCATCCTTTTTTCGGCGGAACCGGGTTCCCACGGGAATTTTTATGCAAAACCGGTAAAGGACTGGGAAAGGGAGAAACTTTGTGCTATACTAAGGCGAAAAGATTTTGCAAAGGGGCTTTGGTATGGCCAGGAAGTTTTATGCCGTGCGCAGGGGAAGGAAGACAGGGGTCTTCCTGAACTGGGAGGACTGTAAACAGCAGGTGATGGGATTTTCCGGCGCCTCGTATAAGAGTTTTCCCACCATGGAGGAGGCGCAGGCCTTTGTCCGGGAGGAGAACTCTCCGGCACAAACCGCCGGGGCACAGGCGGTGCCGCTCTCTGGAGAAACGGGACGTTCCTCCAAAGAACAGGCGAGCGCCTATGTAGACGGGAGCTTTGACGTGCGCACCGGCCGCTTTGGCTGCGGGGTGGTGTTCTTCCATGGGGGCGAAAAACAGTGCCTGTTCCGTGGATATGACGATGCCGCCCTGCGGGAGATGCGCAACGTGGCCGGCGAGATCAAGGGGGCCGAATGGGCCATGCGCCTGTGCGCGGAAAAGGGGATCCGGAACCTCATTCTGTACCACGACTACGAGGGTATTGCCAAATGGTGTACCGGCGAGTGGAAGGCCAATAAAGAGGGCACCCGCGCGTACCGCGATTTTTATCGGTCCCTGCAGGGGAAAGTGAACGTGACCTTTCAAAAGGTGAAGGGCCATTCCGGCGACCGGTACAATGAAGAGGCCGACCGGCTGGCCAAAATGGGCAGCGGCATATTGCCGCCGGAGGAAGAAAAGGAGGAAAAATGATGAAGAAAATGGATCCCGAGGCCGTGATTTCCACGGTGGTATTCGGAGAGGACAGCATGAGCCGCTGCTGGATGCTGATGGTGTGGGCGCTGCTGCAGGAAAACGGCGAGGTGGATCTGGATTCCTCGGCGGATCAGATGCGCGCCTGCATCGCGGCGGTCGGCATTAAAAAGCTGCTGGCCCAGTTTTACGACTGCCTGTCCGAGTGCGGCAATGACGTGGGCAGCATTGACCTGATCTCCGTGATGGACGAGCTGCACCTGGGGGAGGAATGCCTGTGGTTTGTGGCCGGGCAGGATTCCGCTGACGATGACGAGCTGGAAAAGCTGATGGACGAGCAGGCCGATATCCACGAGATGGCCGAGTATCTGATCCGCAGCCGTGCCCGCCGCATTGCCGCATTGCTGATCGAATCCTTCGGGGAAGAAGTGCTGTTTGCCCAGATGCTCGCTTCCTCCATCGAACCGGACGGCGGGGAGACCCTGGGTTTTTCCTCCCCGGAGCAGTACCTGGAGGCGGTGGAGGGCTGTTATGCGCAGATTGAGGATCTGATTTCCGATTACGGCGCCTGTTACGACTGGATCGAGGACGGGATGCGGCTGTAAGCCGTTTTTCCCCTCTCCTTCGGCATCCGGCGGGGCGGATGACGAATGGGTACACAGCCGCGGGGGTCAACTTCTGGCGGCTCCCGGTCTTCCGGGGCGCTTTTCCTCCCGCTCTGCGGGGGAGGCGATTGCCAGAGCGGTGCTTTCCATGATGAGGAGTGAGGGGAATTGAGTCAGATGACGGTGGCCTTTGGGATGTGCGGATCCTTCTGCACCCACCAGCAGGCCCTGCAACAGATGGAGAAGCTGGCGGAGAAATTCGAGATCCTGCCGGTTTTATCGGAAACGGCGGCGAATACGGACACGCGCTTTGGTACGGCTCAGGAGCTGTGGCAGCGCGTGGAGACCATCAGCGGGAAAAAGCCGATCACCACGATCAGCGGGGCCGAACCGCTGGGCCCCCGGCATATGGCGGACCTGATGGTGGTGTGCCCCTGTACGGGAAATACGCTCAGCAAACTGAGCAACGGGATTACGGATACCAGCGTGACCATGGCGGTGAAGTCGTGCCTGCGCATTGGCCTGCCGGTGGTACTGGCCGTGGCCAGCAACGACGCGCTGGCGGCCTCGGCGCCCAATCTGTTCCGGCTGATGAATACCAAGAATATGTATCTGGTGCCGCTGCGGCAGGACAACAGCGTATTAAAGCCCACCTCGCTGGTGTGCCGGTTTGAATACCTGCTGCCGGCCTGTGAAGCGGCCCTGCAGGGACGCCAGCTGCAGCCGGTGCTGCTGTAAACGGGAAAACGGCTCTCTTTTTCAAAAAAGCGTGGATTTTTCTCCCCTTCTGTGTTATGATAAACAGAACGCGGAAGGGGAGGTTTTTATGCGCTATTGTCCAAAATGTAAAAACCTGAATGAAGATACCGCCCTGCGCTGTTCGCAGTGCGGTTCCCGCCGGGTGCGGGTGGTTCAGCCGGATGACTGGGTGCTGATTGCCACGGCCACGGAGTACGAGGCCGGAAAGATCGAGGAGGCCCTGCAGAAAGCGGAGATCCCCTGCCAAAAGAAGCCGGCCGGAGTGGAGGGAATCCCCTCTATGTATAACAGTGATGCCCTGTACAGTGACCAGAACCTGTGTGTTCCCTATCGCCTGCGGGAAGAGGGCGGGAAAATTGCACAGGAAACACAGGCGAAAACCGCCGCCGAACTGGAGGAAATGCGCCGGGAGGTGGAGGAGCAGGCGGCCCCCAAAGAGGGAGAGGACCCTTCCCGGGTGAAGAAGTTTTTTTCCTCCGTCGTCGCGGTCCTTGTGTTCATTGCCCTGGTGGCCTGCGCGGTCTTTTTCGCCGACTGGCTGGGGGGAATCCTGCGCAATACCCTGTACGGCGCCTGCCGTTTGATGGGTATGGCCGGATCAATTTTTTAATGCTGAAAAAAAGGATGGAGAGAGTATGAGAGAAACCAAAAACCGTGATACCCTGTGTATCCACGCCGGGTATACCCCGGGAAACGGGGAACCCCGGGTACTGCCGATTGTGCAGAGCACAACATATACATACGACAATTCCGAGACCATGGGCAATCTGTTTGACCTGAAGGAGAGCGGGTTCTTCTATACCCGTCTGGGCAACCCCACCCTGGATGCGGTGGAACAGAAAATCGCCGCGCTGGAGGGCGGCGTGGGCGCCCTTCTGACCGCTTCCGGTCAGGCGGCCTCTCTGATGGCGATCCACAATATCTGCCACAGCGGGGACCATGTGGTGGCCAGCTCGGCCATTTACGGCGGTACCTTCAATCTTCTGTACAAGACCATGGCCGAAATGGGCATCGAGACCACCTTTGTCTCGCCCGATGTGACGGAGGAGGAGCTGAATGCGGCGTTTCGTGAGAACACCAAGTGCGTGTTCGCCGAGACCCTGAGCAATCCCTCTCTGGTGGTCACGGATCTGGAGATGTTTGCCCGGGTGGCTCATGCCCATGGGGTCCCGGTGATCGTGGACAACACCTTCCCCACCCCGATCAACTGCCGCCCGTTTGAATTCGGCGTGGATATCGTCACCCACTCCACCACCAAGTACATGGACGGCCATGCCACCCAGGTGGGCGGTGTGATTGTGGACAGCGGCAACTTCGACTGGCGCAACGGGAAGTTCCCCATGTTCACCCAGCCGGACGAGAGCTATCACGGCATTGTGTACGCCGATTCCTTCGGGAAGGCCGCCTATATCACCAAGGCCCGCACCCACCTGATGCGGGATATCGGCGCCCAGGCCGCCCCCATGAATGCGTTTCTGCTCAATCTGGGGCTGGAGACCCTGGCTCTGCGCATGGAGCGCCACTGTGCCAATGCGCTGGCGGTGGCCCGGTACCTGCAGCAGCATCCCAAAGTCAGCTGGGTCAATTACCCCGGTCTGCCGGACAACCCCTATTACGAGCGTGCGAAAAAATATATGCCCAACGGCACCTGCGGCGTGGTCTCCTTCGGCGTGAAGGGCGGCCGTCAGGCGGCCATGAACTTTATGGATCACCTCGAGATGGCCTCGATCGTCACCCATGTGGCGGATCTGCGCACCTGTGTGCTGCATCCGGCCAGTACCACCCACCGGCAGATGAGCGACGAGCAGCTGCGCGAGGCGGGGGTATCGCCCGACCTGGTTCGTTTCTCGGTGGGCATCGAGAACATCGAGGATATCCTCAGCGATCTGGAACAGGCACTGGAGAAAGCCTGATTCCCCGGAAAGCCCAAGGGAACAGGCAGCCGGAAGCGCGGCTGTTTTCGCAGAAAAACTCCCCCGTATGGTTTTGCCATGCGGGGGAGTTTTGGCATTTTCCGCCGGCCGCGGCCCGCGGGGCCGGTTTCTGCAAGGCATACCCCTTCGTTTTTTTGCATATCGCTGTAGAAAAACAAAAGGGGGAAAGGGGTATGTATGTCATCCGTTTAACCCGTATGACCATTTTGTCCGTCTGTGTGGGGATCTGTGCGCTGCTGGGGCTGGTCTGGCTGTGCTTTGGACGGGGAGGGGAAGCGGCTGTGCCCGCCAGCGCCGGGGCCGGCTGGGGGCTCAGCTTTCAGCAGGAGGGGCAGGCCCCGGTGGGAAACGCCGGAAAAGAGGAGCTGCAGGCGTACGACGCCTGGTTTTTGGGGAATCAGGAGGAGAAAAAGCTGTATCTCACCTTCGACGTGGGGTATGAAAACGGGTACACGGGCCGGATTCTGGATGTGCTGAAGGAGGAACAGGTCCCGGCCGCGTTCTTTGTCGTGGGTCATTTTGTGGAGACGGAGCCCGAGCTGGTCCAGCGCATGGCGCAGGAGGGACACATCATCGGCAACCACACCAACAGCCACCCGGATATGTCCGCCATCCGTCAGGAGGATGCCTTCCTCGCGGAGCTGCAGACCCTGGCCGAAAAGGTCGAGGCCGTCACCGGGCAGCCTATGGCGCCGTACTACCGGCCGCCGCAGGGCATGTACAGCGAGCAGAACCTGGAATACGCTCAGCGGGCGGGGTACCACACCATTTTCTGGAGCCTTGCCTATGTGGACTGGAAAACGGACGACCAGCCCGATCCGCAGGAGGCGATCGAGCTTTTGAACCGGCGGGTGCATCCCGGCGCCGTCATCCTGCTCCACAGCACCTCCGAGACCAACTGTGAAATTCTGCAGGAGCTGATCCGGGGCTGGAAAGCGCAGGGGTATACGTTTGCCACCCTTGATGATCTGTGCGCCGGGGAATAATCTGATTATAATTCTTTAAAAGAAAAAAGAATCTCCTTCGATTGGGTATACTGAAATTTAACGGACTCGAAGGAGGAGATGAATTGGACGGAATCACAGAATGGATTGTCGAAACGTTCGGTGCGGCGATCCCGGCCGAATGGATTATTTTTGCCGTATCCCTGCTGCCGCTGCTGGAGCTGCGCGCCGGTATTCTGGCTGCCACCCTGCTGCAGGTCGATATGATCCCGGCGTTCTTTATCTGCGCAGTGGGCACACTGCTGCCCATCCCGCTGATTCTGCTGTTCGTCCGGCAGGTTTTTGACTGGATGCGCAATACCTGCCTCAAGGGATTTGTACAGCGCATGGAGAAAAAGGTGGAGAAAAACCGGAAAAAGGTGGAGCGCTATCAGAAATGGGGGCTGTTCCTTTTTGTGGGCATTCCCCTGCCGGGGACGGGGGCCTGGACCGGTGCGCTGATCGCCGCCATGATGAATATGCGCTTTAAGGATGCCATGCCTCCGATTATTTTCGGCACCCTGGCCGCCGACGGGATTATGTGCCTGCTGGGATACGGACTGCTGGGGGCGGTATTATGAGGCAGACGGCGGTGATTGTGGTGGGGGCCGGGGCCTCCGGATTGATGGCGGCCGCCAGCGCGGCGCGCACCCTGACCCAGAGGAAAGCTCCCGGCGGCGTGCTGGTGCTGGAAGCGGGCAAAAAGCCGGGGCGTAAGCTGCTGGCCACCGGCAACGGGCGGTGCAACTTATCAAACCGGGAGATAGCGGCCGCGCATTATCACGGGGATGCATCCGCCGCTTTTTCCCTTCTGCAGACGTACCCGGCGGGAGAGGCGCGCCGCACCTTTGAGCAGATGGGGCTGGCGACCCTGGAGGACGGGGCCGGCCGGATCTATCCGCGGGGCGAACAGGCCGCCGCGGTGCTGCAGACATTATTGACCCAGTGCCGGCGGTGGGGGGCGGAGATTCTGTGCGAACAGAAGGCCGAATGCCTGCATCAGGAAAACGGGCAGTGGGTTGTATCTGCGCAGGAGGAGGCGTTCGCAGCCCCCTGTGTGATCGTCGCGTCCGGCAGCCCGGCGGCTCCGCAATTGGGGGGCAGTGACAGCGGCCGGGCACTGCTCGCGCCCTTTCATCTCACGGCGGCCCCCTTTTTCCCGGGGCTGTGCCCGGTACGGGCGGCGGGACAGCGCCTGTCCGCCCTGAAGGGAATGCGCAGCAAGGGGACGGTCCGCCTGCTCGCGGACGGCGGAGAGGTCGCCCGGGAGAGCGGAGAAATCCAGTTTACCGGGGAGGGTCTGTCGGGGATCTGCGTGTTCCAGCTCTCCCGCTGGGTATCTGAGTGGGAAAGCAATGGCACCGTGCGGGGAAAAAAGCGAAAGAATCTGGCGTTTTCGCTGGATCTTCTCCCGGAAATGACAGAGGAGGAGGTTTTCGCTCATCTTCTGCAGCGCTGCCGCCTTCTGCCGCAGGAACCGGCGGCGGACCTGCTCTCGGGCCTGCTGAACCTGCGCGTCGGGCAGGAAATCTGCCGCAGTGCGCTGGATG
>JALENG010000135.1 GCA_022767925.1 Clostridia bacterium | reverse complement strand
TGACCCAGTGCCGGCGGTGGGGGGCGGAGATTCTGTGCGAACAGAAGGCCGAATGCCTGCATCAGGAAAACGGGCAGTGGGTTGTATCTGCGCAGGAGGAGGCGTTCGCGGCCCCCTGTGTGATCGTCGCGTCCGGCAGCCCGGCGGCCCCACAATTGGGGGGCAGTGACAGCGGCCGGGCACTGCTCGCGCCCTTTCATCTCACGGCGGCCCCCTTTTTCCCGGGGCTGTGCCCGGTACGGGCGGCGGGACAGCGCCTGTCCGCTCTGAAGGGAATGCGCAGCAAGGGGACGGTCCGCCTGCTCGCGGACGGCGGAGAGGTTGCCCGGGAGAGCGGAGAAATCCAGTTTACCGGGGAGGGTCTGTCGGGGATCTGCGTGTTCCAGCTCTCCCGCTGGGTATCCGAGTGGGAAAACGGGGGTACCGTGCGGGGAAAAAAGCGAAAGAATCTGGCGTTTTCGCTGGATCTTCTCCCTGAAATGACAGAGGAGGAGGTTTTCGCTCATCTTCTGCAGCGCTGCCGCCTTCTGCCGCAGGAACCGGCGGCGGACCTGCTCTCGGGCCTGCTGAACCTGCGCGTCGGGCAGGAAATCTGCCGCAGTGCGCTGGATGGTTCGGGAAAGGAACCGAAGAAAAACGCCGCGTGCCGGAAAGAAGAGCTGTGGCTTACAGCGAAAACGGCGAAGGACTGGCGCTTTGTCATAAAGGGCACGGGCGGCTGGGAACAGGCCCAGGTCGCCTGCGGCGGCGTGAAAATGGAAAACGCCGCTCCCCATTCCCTGGAAATTGCGGGAAGGCCGGGGCTGTTTTTGGCCGGGGAGCTGTGGAATGTGGACGGTGACTGCGGCGGCTTTAACCTGCACTGGGCGTTTCTCAGCGGAAAAACGGCGGGGATAGCGGCGGCCCGGCGGGCGGCCGGCCTTTTGCTGCCGAAGAAAAAAGAGGGGAGAAAAACATGATACGGATCACCGGGGTTTCGGCCCCTCTTTCCTATGACGAAGCGTGGCTGCGGAAAAGCGCGGCCAAAAAACTGCATATCAGTGAAAAGGACATCCAGGGGCTGGAGGTCTTCCGCCGGTCGGTGGATGCGCGGAAAAAGGACCGGGTCCATTTTACCATGACGGTGGACGTCGTGATGGACAAGGAGAAGACAGTGGTGTCCCGCCTGCGGGATCCCAATGTGCAGAGCGTTTTGCCGTACCGGTACCAGCTTCCCGCCGGCGCGGTTCTGCCCCGGCGCCCGGTGGTCATCGGGCTGGGGCCCGGCGGCCTGTTTGCCGGACTAATTCTGGCCCAGGCGGGGCTGCGGCCTCTGGTGATCGAGCGGGGCGAGCCGGTGGACCGGCGCACCCGGAGCGTCCGGCAATTCTGGGAGCAGGGGAGGCTGGACCCTGACAGCAACGTGCAGTTTGGAGAGGGAGGCGCCGGGACGTTTTCCGACGGAAAGCTGAATACCGGCACCAAGGATCCCCGCGCCCGCAAGGTGCTGCAGGAGCTGGTGGCCGCCGGGGCCCCGGGTGAAATTCTGTGGCAGGCAAAGCCCCACGTGGGCACGGACCGCCTGCCCCAGGCCGTGCGGAATATCCGGCAGACGATCTGCGAATGGGGAGGCGAGGTGCGCTTTGAAACCCAGTGCGTGGGGCTGCTGCACAAAGAGGGCCAGCTCACGGGGGTGCGGATCCGCTGTCACGGGCAGGAAGAGGAGATTTCCACCCGGCATGTGGTGCTGGCGGTGGGGCACAGCGCCCGGGATACCTTTTCCATGCTGCAGGAGATGAAAATCCCCATGGAGCCCAAGGCGTTTTCCATCGGCGCCCGGATTGAGCACCGGCAGGCGTGGTTGGACCGCGCCCAGTATGGGGCGGCCGCGGGGCACCCGGCTTTGGGGGCGGCCGATTACCATCTGGCGGTTCATCTGCCCAACGGGCGGGGCGTATACAGCTTTTGCATGTGCCCGGGGGGGACGGTGGTGGCGGCCGCCAGCGAGGAGAACACCGTGGTGACCAATGGCATGAGCTGCTTTGCCCGGGACGGGGAAAACTGCAATGCCGCCCTGCTGGTGGGAGTGGAGCCCGCCGATTTTGGGGTGCCGGGACCGCTGGGCGGGGTGGAGTTCCAGCGGAAATGGGAAAAAGCCGCCTATGCGCTCAGCGGATCCTATGCGGCGCCGGTACAGCGGGTGGAGGATTTTCTGCAGGGGCGAAAGAGTACCCGCTGGGGTGAGGTGACACCCACCTACCGGCCCGGTGCGGTGCCGGAGAACCTGAACCGGTGCCTGCCGGAGTTTGTCACGGAGAGCATGCGTCAGGGCATCCGGCTGCTGGACGGAAAGCTGCACGGCTTTGCCATGGGCGATGCCCTGTTGACCGGAGTGGAGACCCGCAGCTCGTCGCCGGTGCGGATTCTGCGGGACGACAGCCTGCAGTGCCCCATGCTGCGGGGGCTGTACCCCTGCGGGGAGGGGGCCGGGTATGCCGGTGGGATTGTGTCCGCCGCAGTGGACGGAATCCGCTGTGCCGAGCAGATTTTACTGGATTCGGCCCGGAAAAAATAAATTGAAAAAACTTGGGTTTTAGGTGTTGACATTTTCGGAATATCTGGTATAATAGACCATGTTGTCAGCGAGAAACAAACAGAGGTTGAGAAACTTCGACAAATTCCCGTTGGCATGCAGGATAAAAATAGCGGTATTGTGTAATGGTAGCACAGCAGACTCTGACTCTGTATGTGGAGGTTCGAATCCTTCTACCGCTGCCAGATGTTAGCCTCGGAATACCGGGGCTATCGTTTTCGAGGTGTGGCTCAGTTTGGTAGAGCGCTACGTTCGGGACGTAGAAGCCGGAGGTTCAAATCCTCTCACCTCGACCA
>JALENG010000132.1 GCA_022767925.1 Clostridia bacterium | reverse complement strand
CGGATAATATCCGAAGCTTGCCCGAAGTATTCCTTCGGCGTCATACCGCACTCTTTTTTAAAGGCCTTAAAAAAATGATTGTAGCTTCCAAAACCGCACCGGCTGAAAACCTCCTTGATGGGATCGCCCTGCAGGATGTATTTTTTGCTCAAATCAATCCGCGATTTTGTAATGTAAGCGTGAAGGGAGATTCCGGCGGCCTTCTTGAACATCCGGGAGATGTGCTCACCCGAGACATAAAATTCCTTTTCCAGCCGCTGCAGGGACAGATCCTCTGCCAGATGGCCATGGATAAAGCGGAACACATCGTCCATGGGAAGATTCTTTGTTTTCTGTTTCCGGCGCACCTGATCGCTCTGTGCGCAGGCCCGGAGAAACAGAACCAGGAACAGGGACAGCAGGCTGTTCTGATAAAGGGAGAGCCCCAGCTTCTGCTCCTCCTGCCCCAGAGCGGAAAGCCGGGACAGCAGGCTTTTCAGCGTGGTCACCGCATGGACTCCCCCGTGAATGATGGCCGTCTGATAGGGGACAAACGAGTATTTTTCCACAAGGTCGCAGGTCTCGTCGGAATAAAAATCGAGGGCCTCCGGCGAAACCCGCACCGTCCAAAAAGCACAGGAGCCATACGGCCCGGCGGGAAACAGCGTCTGCGCGGTGCGCGGCTTTAGCAGAATCATCTCTGTGGTGGTACAGGCGTATTTTATGTCCCCGATCACCACATAACCGCTCCCATTTGTCAGCAGGATCATCAGATAGCTTCTTCCCGAGCGGAATATATGGGATTCCCCCGCCTTTATCGCGCCGCTCTGCAGGCTGTATCGTGGTACCATTTTATCTCCTCCCCCATGGTTCGGCATAGATCCCCTAAAAATTCCAAGTCTAATCCCAAGTCTGTTTTTAATAGTATTATATCAAAAAATGATAACTATTTCACCCCTTTCCCCGATATTATTTAATTAAGAAAGAAAACAGGAAAGCGAGGCACCTCTATGACCCAATATCCTCATCTGTTCAGCCCCATCAAAATTGGAAACACGACGGTAAAAAACCGGATTTTTATGCCGCCGCTTTCCACCAACCTCGCCGATAAGGGATATGTCACCGATGCGCTGGTCGAACATTACTCCAACCGCGCCAAAGGCGGCGTGGGCCTGATCATCACCGAGGTCACCACGGTAGAGCCGGTGTACACCTATCTGCCGGGGGACATGTCCATCTATGACGATTCCTACATTCCCGGATGGAAAAAGCTGGTGGATGCCGTTCATCAGTACGACTGCAAAATTCTCTCCCAGCTGTTCCACCCGGCCTATATGGCCTTCCCCATCCCCGGCACACCGCAGCTGATCGCCCCCTCCAACGTGGGGCCGTATTACGCCCGCTCGGCGCCCCGTCCCGTCACCGTGGAGGAGCTGCACACCATCGTGCAGCAGTTCGGCCAGGCGGCCCGGCGCTTCCAGATCGCCGGCGGCGACGGCGTGGAGATTCAGGCGGCTCATGCCCACGGTCTGCTGGGCGGCTTTTTAACCCCGCTTTACAACAAGCGTACCGATGAATACGGCGGCGACATCAATGGGCGCCTGCGTCTGACCCTGGAGGTCATCGCGGAAATCCGCAAAACCTGCGGCAGGGATTTCCTCATCGACGTGCGTATCTCCGGCGATGAGTACAGCGACGGCGGCCTGACGCTGAACGACATGATTTATGTCTCCAAGCAGCTGGAAAAGGCCGGGGTCGACTTCATCCACGTGTCCGGCGGCAACACCATCAAGCGCGGCAGCTCTATGCCCGCGCCGGGTACGTCTCCCGCCCCCCATGCCCACGCCTCAGAGGAAATCCGCCGGCACCTGCACATTCCCGTGTCCACGGTTGCCCGGATTAACGAGCCGTGGATTGCCGAGGAGCTGATTGCCAACGGGAAAACCGATATCTGCATGATCGGGCGCCCCAATCTGTGCGACAGCGAATTTGCCAACAAGGCCATGGCGGGCACCCCGGAGGACATCCGCCCCTGCATCGGCTGTGGCCGCTGCCTGACCGGGATCATGTTCGGAAAGCCCATCGCCTGTACCGTCAACCCCTCGGTACAGTCCAATGAAATTGCCCCGGCCGCGGAAAAGAAAAAGGTGCTGGTGATCGGCGGCGGCCCGGCCGGAATGGAGGCCGCTTATGTGGCCAAAAAGCGTGGGCACGAGGTCTTGCTGTGCGAGAAACAGGAGGAGCTGGGCGGCCTGCTCCGTCTGGCCGCCGTGCCGATCGGAAAGCAGGATCTGTGCAAGGTGATTAAATTCATGATCCGCCGCCTGCATAATGAGGGCGTTCCCGTGCGGACAGGCTGTGAGGTGACCCCCGAAATGCTGGCTGGTGAATTCGCCGGGTACGAGGTTGTGTGCACCACCGGTGCCACTGCAAAGGAGATCGAAGCCTTTACGTGCTTTAAGCAGACCATGACGGCCGACGACATTCTCTCCGGCAGGGGCTTCCCGGGCCGGAAGATCGTTATCCTCGGCGGCGGTTCGGTGGGCTGTGAGACCGCCGATTATCTGGCCCCGCTGATCAACGATCTGTTCCCCGCCAACCGGGATGTGACCATCATCGAGATGACTAACCAGCTGATGACCGGCGAGGGCGGCCCCGCCAAGAGTGCTTTGACCCAGCGCCTGATGCGCAAGGGCGTGCACATCGAACTGAACAGCACCATCACCCGGGTGGATGAAACCACCATTACCTATACAAAAGACGGGGCCGAACACACGATCCGGGACGCCGACACCCTCGTGTTCGCCGTGGGCTACACCCCCGCTCCGCTGCCCGGCGGTGAAAAGATCCACCGCATTGGTGACTGCGATAAGGTGGGCAATTTGAAGGATGCCATCTCTGCCGCATACGAGCTGGCCAAAAATCTGTAACCAGGAGCGTACGCTCTCAAAATAACAAGGAGGCCCATTCCATGGAGAAAAAATTGCTGCAGCCGATTCAGGTCGGCAACATGACCCTGAAAAACCGCATTATGTTCCCTCCGCTGACCACCGGATATGAGGAGCGCGACGGCTCCATCGGCCCGCGAAGCCTGCACTTCTACGAGCGCCTGGCCAAGGGCGGCACTGCCTATGTGGTCATCGGCGATGTGGCGCCGGTACGCACCGCATCCCCCACTCCCAAGCTGTATGACGACGCCCAGATCGAAAACTTCAAGCAGCTGGCCGACACCCTGCATGCCTATGACTGCAAGGTGGCCCTGCAGCTGTTCCACCCGGAATACGATGTACCGGGCGTGGGCCGTATGATCGTACAGGCCGGCATGGCCCGGCAGGCAGCCGCCGCTGCCAAGGCGGCGGGCAATGAAGCGGAGTGCGCCGCCAAGACCGCCGAGGCGGAAACCATCACCCGCAATGCCTATGCAAAGCTCCACCACGACATGCAGCACTTCGTCAGCGAAGCGACCAAAGAGCAGCTGATGCAGATCAAGGCCAGCATTGCCGCGGCCGCTTCCAGAGCGGAGAAGGCCGGCATTGATGCCATCGAGGTACACGGCGACCGTCTGCTGGGCTCACTGTGTTCCACCCTGCTGAACCACCGCACCGATGAGTACGGCGGCAGCTTTGAAAACCGCACCCGCTATGCGCTGGAAGTGGTCGCCGCGATCAAAGAGGCGGCTCCGGATCTGGCCGTGGAGTACAAGCTGCCCGTGGTAACCGTCAACGAGGACGGCTCGCTGCGCGGCAAGGGCGGCCTGCTGGAAGAGGAGGCCATTGCCTTCGCCCAGCGGCTGGAGCAGGCGGGCGTCGACATGATTCAGGTGGCGCAAGCCAACCACACCGGCAACATGGGCGACACCATTCCGCCCATGGGTTCCATGCCCTATAACTGGACGCTGCCGGTTGCCCGCAAAGTGAAGAACGTCATTCACATCCCCGTGGCTACCGTGGGCCGTGTTGTCTCGGTGGAGGCCGGCGAAAAGATCCTGGCCGACGGCGATGCCGATGTGATCGGATACGGCCGTTCCCTGCTGACGGATCCCGATATTGCCAACAAGGTGGCCAGCGGCGAATGCATCCGCGAGTGCCTGAACTGCAACAAGGGCTGCGTAGACGCCATTCAGGGCCGCCGGTACATCTCCTGTGTGCTCAACGCCGAAAACGGCGACGAAGCCACCATCTTTATTAAGCCCGCTGAATCGTCCAAAAAGGTCGCCGTCATCGGCGGCGGCATCGCCGGTCTGGAGGCTGCCCGCGTGGCGGCCAAGCGCGGCCATAAAGTCACGCTGTTTGAGAAGACCGGTAAGCTGGGCGGCCAGATTCTGCTGGCAGCGGTACCCCCGCGCAAGAGCGAGATTCTGCGCGCCGTGGAATACTATGAGAAGATTCTGCCCACCCTGGGTGTGGAGCTATGCCTGAATCACGAGGCCACGTCGTCTGAAATCAATGGCTTTGACCACTGCATTGTGGCGGTGGGCGCCCACAACATGGTCCTGCCCATGCCGGTAGAAAACAGCCGGGTGATCTCCTCCTGGGATGTACTGGGCGGCGCCGAGGTCTCCGGCCGGTGCGTGGTACTGGGCGGCGGACTGGTTGGCACGGAAACGGCCGAGTATCTGGCGAGCAAGGGACTGTCCGTCACAATCGTCGAGATGATGGGCCAAGTCGCTGCCGGGGAATCCGGTACCGTTATGCCGCTGATCACGAAGGATTTTGCCGAGCACCAGGTTAAGCAGCTGGTCAATACCAGGGTCAGCCGTATTCAGGACAACGTGATTTATGCGGTGAATACGCAGGATGAGACGGAAGTGACCATCCCGGCCGATACCATCGTAAACGCCTTGGGTTCGAAGAAGAACGAATGGGATGTTTCCGGCATTGCCTGCCCGGTCACCTTCGCGGGCGACTGCGCCGGCGAGCGCACGGCGGATATCGCCTCTGCCATCCGCGGCGGCTATCACGCGGCCAACGATATCCTCTGATCGCGCGCGTTTTCCCTTCCATAAACAAAAAGCAAAACTTCAGCCGGCGGAGCAAATGCCCCGCCGGTTTTTGTTCACCTTTCTTCCCCCAAAATTCGAACAACCTTATCCCCATTATATAAAAGAATCCCCCGAAAACCGCATACAACTGCGCATTTTCGGGGGGCTGCATGGTGCGGATAACAGGATTTGAACCTGCACGGTTGCCCAATGGAACCTAAATCCATCGTGTCTGCCAATTCCACCATATCCGCCTGTATTCTACATTGTTATTATAGCGGAAATTCTTCCAAAAGGCAAGGGAGGCTTTTCTTTTGCGGTTTCTTCACAGGGGCTTCACAAAAACCTGCTATTTTCTGGATAATGCATAATGCAAAGCCCTTTTTCTCTTTTACTTTCAAAAAAGTGCTCCTTGCAGGCAAATTTTCGCCAATATCTGACCGCAAACAAACCGGCAGACCGTCCATCTGCACGAAAATAGAAAACGGCATGGATTTTTCCCCTTCCCTATTGTATAATACCCTTAATGTATTTTAAGAAAAATATAAGTTTCTTTCGGGAAAAATTTAGGAAAGGGCCAGGATTTCCGGGAATGGATATGACTTTAAAAACGCAGAATGTCTCCTTTACCGTTACCCGCTTTTCGTGGGAACGCATTTATCTATTTTTTGACATTCAGGTAAATCCCGCCTGCTCTCCCGATTCCTTCCCCACTTTCTATGCAGTGGATGCTTCAGGAAAAGCCATTGCCCCCTGTGAAGTGGTTTCCCGTTCAGAAAACTCGGTTCGCCTTCGGCTGAATATCACCAACACCGGCGAAAACCGGTGTTTCCCCAACGGAACGGTTCAGTTCTGGGCCTGCATGGACGGCGTGCCCGCCACTGTGGTGACAGCACAGCCTGGGCTTTCCGAAGAAATGGACGGGATTTCGCGTGTATTCCTGTATGAGAGCCGCCATAGTGTGTATACTGTATCCTTTTCCATCACGGATCACAATCCCCCCGTTCTGCAGATGCACACCATGGCCGCCGCGCAAAAACCGGTTGGGGCCCCGTTGCTCCCGGAAAAGAATCCCTCTCCTTCCCGGCTTGTGTCCATCCGCCGGAAGGGGATGCGAGCGGTGTACGGATTTTTCTGCCGCCTTTATCATCACCGCCGGGAAAAGCACCCGGGTGTTCTGTTTATGACCGAGCAGGGGACTTCCTGTAACGCCAACCAAATGGCTGTCTGTCAGCGTATGCAGGAGCGGGGCCTGCAAAAAGATTTTGAAATTATGCTGTCCGCCCGACCGGCCGCCTCGCAGCATCAACCGCTGAAAAGCTGGTTCTCCCTGCTGAGGAAGATCGCAAAGAGCCGGTATGTTTTTCTGGATGACCACGCCCCTGTTTTTGATTGGCTGAAAGTGGACAGCGGCACCTGCCTGATACAGCTTTGGCACGCAGGCGCCGGTTTTAAATCCGCCGGATACAGCCGCTGGGGGCACTCCGGCTGTCCGGCCCCACAGGGCTGCCACCGACAATACACCTATGGCATTGCCGGTTCCCGCCGCATCGCCCCCTTTTTCTCCGAGGCATGGGGAATCTCCCCGGAACAGGTGCTGCCCACAGGGATGCCCCGTATGGACAAATTTCTGGAGCCGGAGCACCGGGCCGCTGTGACCGCCTCTCTCCTGGGGAGGTATCCGTTGTGCCGGAACAAAAAGGTCATTCTGTTTGCTCCCACCTACCGCGGAAAAGGGCGCGGAGATGCCCATTACCCCTATGAGCAGATTGATTTTGACAAGCTGTACCGGTTGTGCTCAGAGGACTATGTGGTGCTTTTTAAAATGCACCCTTGGGTACATGACCCGGTTCCCATTCCCCCTGCGTATCGCGAACGCATGGCCGATGTGGGGGATTATCCGGATATCAATGATCTTTTTTATATAACCGATCTGCTGATTACCGACTATTCCTCCAACATCTTTGAATTTTCCCTGATGGGAAAGCCCATGCTGTTTTTCGCTTTTGACGAGGCTTCGTATGCGGTGTCCCGCGGGTTCCACCGGAATTACAGGGAGACGGCCCCCGGGAAAATCTGCCGAACCTTTGAAGAAGTGCTGTCCGCCATTGCCCATGGGGATTTTGAACAGGAAAAGGTGGAAGAATACGTGCAGCTTCACTTTGACCACACGGATTCCCATGCCAGTGACCGCGTAATCGACTGGATTCTACTGAAAAACATGCCGGAATCCCTGCGGCAGGCACAGCAGAACCGCCAAAACAACCTGAAAAAAATGAAAGCGCTCTCTTTTCCCCCTGCGGGAAATTGATTCTGTTGAAACCTTTATAAGCTTTGAAAAATTATGGAAGAAATGAGGGACTTGCAAATGAATATTGCGATTATTTTTGCCGGCGGCAGCGGTGTTCGCATGGGTGCCGGAATTCCGAAGCAGTTTTTGGAGATTAATGGGAAACCCATTCTGGTGCATACCCTGCAGCTTTTCCAGAACCACGACATGATCGACAAGATTTACCTGTCCGTTTTGGAGAAATACATTCCCTATGTGGACGAGCTGGTGAAGGACTTCCGTCTGAGCAAGGTGTGCGGCATTGTGGCCGGCGGGGAAACCGGGCAGGATTCGATTTATAACGCACTGAAAAAGGCAGAAGAGGAGAACGACGGGGACTCCATTGTTCTGATTCACGACGGCGTGCGTCCGTTTATCACCTACGAGGTGATCCGTGACAATATCGAAAGCGTGAAAGAGCATGGAAACGGCATTACCTGCACCTCCTGCTACGAGACCATTCTGCTGAGCAAGGACGGCCAGACCGTGGGCGATGTCCCCTACCGCAAGGAAACCTATGCAGCGCAGGCCCCGCAGAGCTTCTATCTGAAGGACATTATCAGTGCGCACGACCAGATCCGTCAGACGCCCACCCGCTATGACAACATGGTGGATTCCTGCACCATTATCCGCACACTGGGGCAGACCGCTTATATGGTACCGGGTAACCGCGGCAATATTAAGGTGACCACACCCGAGGATGTATATATGTACCGCGCCCTGTTGATGTATAAAGAAAACGAGCAGGCCTTTGGCCTGGGACTTACCAGCCAGCTGGAGAGCAAAATTGGCAAATACAGCCGCTGATTTTCGGCGACAGAAAGAGGAGAAACCTGTATGCGCACGGAATGTGAAGAAAATCCCGTTTTGCAGCGGGACCTGGAGGAAATCGCCCAAAGTTCGGTCCCCTTTGAAAAGCTGGCCGGAAAAACGGTGTTTGTCACCGGAGCGACCGGCCTGATCGGTTCGCAGATTGTGCGGGCCCTGGGCTGCCGGAACCGCCTGCACGGGGACAACATCCACCTGGTGGTTTTGGCGCGCAGCTATGAAAAGGCAGAAAAGCTGTTCCGCCCGTTGATCGAGCGCGGCGAGCTTACGGTTGTTTTAGGGGATATCAACGCGCTGCCCGCTGTGGACGGGCCGATTGATTATATCATCCACGGGGCCAGTGCAACCAGCTCACAGTATTTTGTCTCCCATCCGGTGGAGACCATTTTAACGGCCATTGACGGGACGCGCGCCGTGCTGCAGCTGGCCACTGAGAAAAGAGTACAGGGCTTTGTGTACCTCTCTTCTCTGGAGGTATACGGAACCCCTGCCGCCGATGCCGGTCTGATTCAGGAAACCTACAGCGGCTATATTGACCCGCTGCAGGTGCGCAGCAGTTATTCCGAGGGCAAGCGCATGGTGGAATGCCTGTGCGCTTCTTATGCAGCCGAATACGGTGTGCCCGTGCGGATTGCCCGCCTGTCACAGACATTCGGCCCCGGTGTGGAGTATCACGATGGGCGCGTGTTCGCGGAGTTTGCTCGCTGTGCCATTGAAAAACGGAACATTGTTCTGCACACGCCCGGGCGCACCGTGCGCAGCTATTGCTACACAAAAGACGCGGTGACTGCACTGCTGACGATTCTGCTGTGCGGAGAAAGCGGTCAGGCGTACAATGTGACCAACATGGATACCGCAGTCTCAATCCGGGAGATGGCCGAAATGGTGTGCCGCATTTTCCCGGGATCCGGCATCCAGGTCGAGATGGATACGCCCAAAGATCTTTCTTCCTTCGGCTATAATCCGGAAATGGTGATCCGGCTGGACAGCCGCAAGCTGCAGGCACTGGGCTGGAAAGCGGAAACTGGCCTGGAGGAGATGTTCCTCCGGTTGGTGGAGAGCATGCAATCTTATTTGTAAGTTTTTATTTATTCTATATTTTGGGAAAAGTAAACCGCGTATCAGATGACCTGCTAGTCATTTGATACGCGGTTTTTGTTAACAATTTCTTATTCAAATTCGTTTATACTATCTTTCCAGGAAATAAGGGGGCATTTCTCTGCTTTTCCCATAGAATTTCCTCTTTCCAATTATTTCTCCTTTCTTTCACCGGAGGCAACCAATTTGTCAACCCGAATGGACTGCAGCCAGCGGAATACCGCATAACAAGGTTTTGTAGACAATAGGATTGTGACTGCAAAAATGAATAAAGGAAGGATGATAACCCCTGCAAAGGAATCAAACAATGCAGCCCACCCATAATCCTGGTAGGCCAAATACAGAAATCGATGCAACAAATAAGGTGCCAGCGTGCGTGCTCCCAGATGCGAGATACAAATTTTGCAACGCGGTACCAACGAGAGGAAGGACATGGTCAATAAAATGGCTGCTATGTAGAACAGGAGACGGAAACACCACCAGGACATAGTTGGATATGCTTTCAGACAAGAACTATACGAGAAATTGCAGGTGATTATTTTCGAAGGGACAAAAGATCCTCCGTGACTTTTGGCGTAAAGAAAATAGATGTATGCGCCTGCAATTATGCCCACAGAAACGATTTTAACCCACTTCTTCTTCAAAAAGTCAAAAATACGCGGAGTAGCAAAATATCCCATAAGAAAGAATGGGAGATGGACGATTACCCGTGAAAAACTAAGATCATTTCCCACCGTAGAATCATATCCAACTGCCAATGCCAGCAGAAAAGAGGCGGGCAGAATAATAGAGGGGCGGAATCTGCCTAAAAAGGGCAGAAATAAATACCAAAAAATTAGGCATACCAAAAACCACAGGGATGAGCGTGCATAAAAAATGCTATAACTGAATTGATGATGAAGGACTAATTTTTCAAAAACAGAAACCGTAAGCTGTGCTGCACCATACAAAAGCATGTAGGTAAACACTCTTTGTACTTGCTGCGTTGGTGTCTTTTTCAAATACCCCCGGGATAAATAACCCGAAATGAAAATAAATGCTGGCATGTGAAAACTGTTAAGCAAATACCATAAAGCATACATTGATGAATGAGAAGCCTTTAAAGGAGAAGACGCATGGGCAAGTACAACAAAAAAGATCAGGAAAAACTTCGCATTGTCCAGATAAAAAGAACGTCCATGTTGATCCTCTAACTGACTGGGAGAAACAAAAAAATTATCTTTCATAGTATTCCCTCTTTACATGCTCTCTTTAAAATATCAGTTCAAAAACTTTCTTACTTCTGTATAGATACGCTCACAGTTTTGGAAATCATCGAAAGCAAAGAAGTCATCTGCCCGCTTACGATAGATTTCTTCCATTTCACAACCTTTTTCCATATAGGCACACAACGTACGGACAACCTCTTCATGATTCCGGCAAATTGGACCAAATCCCATTGTCTCATAAATCAGTCCACCGCTCTCATATTGGGCCGGCAGATCATCCGAGTGATAATATACCAGGGGTTTCCTCTGATAAGCAAAGTCAAACTGTACACCGGAGTAGTCGGTAACCATTAAGCTGCTTTCTGTCAGAATTTTCTCATAACTCATATCTCCGGTTGCCTGCATAATCTCAACATCCGGATTTTTGTCAAAATCATCCCTTTGAGCACTCATGGCCGGATGAAGCAGATAAATCAGACGATATCCGCACTTCTTCGCACACTGAATTAGCGTTTCATCATTGATCAGCGAGTTGTACACCTTAAAATAGGCACTTTCACGGAAAAGATCATTATGCGTCTTTTTCTCGCTGGCAATTCCCTGATTTACCAAGCTCCTGCGCCAGGTAGGCGTAATCAAGATTTGCTTTTTATCACAATTATGCAGCCCATCATAACGGGCCAGACCGGTAATTCGCAGCTGTTCATCGGTAAATCCATACATCCGGTTATGGATATTTGTATATTCGTATACAGACGCCAGGCAGTACAGTTCGGTATTGTCAAAAATACGGTTTTGGTACTGCGCAATTTTCTGAATAGTCAGGCCATGCTGGATACAGATAATCTTCGGATCCCACAGATCCCGAATAAAAGGTTGATACCACCCTTCAAATCCTACATAATTCGAAACCGTGGAATGCGTAGCTAAAACGGCTTCACTGTGCAGAGAAAGCAGCCTCAACCGAAAACTTTTCTTCTTCAAAATTTTTCTTCCGTATTTCTTTTTCAAACGCGGATAATCAAAAGAAGCCGGATCAATCACATAATAGGCATGAATTCCATCTTTTCTCCCAGCACAGTAAGAAAATATATATTCTCCATTATCTCCTGCTTTATAAATCTTATCAAACGTAATCCAGATCCGTTTGCGGCCATATACAGGAAGAGTGAGATAATAGACAAATCGAAGAAGCATAAAGTAAAGCCGAGAAACCATTCGGTATTCTTTCTGGCACAGGCGGCTTGCCATAAACAGCGCTTCCTTTTTGACATGCTCCCAGGCAGAAAGTTTTCTCACCTGCAAAAATCCCGGACTCTGATAGGAAACCGCCACTCCTTTTTCCGGGCACCAATAGGAAAAGTCACTCTCGATTAACTTTGAATAAGCGCGAACAAATTTCAGGCGAGTACAAAACCGTTGCCCTTGCATTTCAAATACGAAATACAAGTTTTTCCCCTGAATTTTATTAAGAGGAATTGACGTATGGAACGTATACCGGTGGGCCAGCGTTACATTAAAATACTTGATCAACGGGTATACATCACTTTTCGGGCATGCATACACACAGCCGGCTGTGTGTGCTTCTTCTTCATTTCTGGCCGCTACGCAGAAAAAGTGAAAAGGAGTATCCTCCAAAAGATCCCAGGTAAAGTCGCCGTCAATTTCCAGTCTTCCCTCCCTGCTACTCATCACTCGAATAATCGTTTCCTGATTTTCCGCTTGCCCCAGAGAAATCACTTCTTCGGCAATCCGTGTATAAGCAGACCGGCTGCGCAGACTATACTCATCCAGTGAATACCCTTTTTTTACCAACAAAAGCTGGTGGTCATGAATATGCATTCGATAGGGAAGTTTTTCCTCTTTTCTCGTATTTTCAACATCGTATTTACAATGATACAGATAAATTTTGAAATAACGGGGGAGTACATAAGAACTGTCATAATTCTGAAAGATGACTTTATCATCAATATATGAGAGCAGGCGGGAAACCAAGCGATGCAGTGCAAATGCCTCCTCCCTGTTTATAATCTGATGATCCCGCTCATAAAAATTGCAGGCATATTTCTGATAAATATGAAAAAGAACCGCAATCTGCACCCATATGGGTACAGACCCTGCCCGATCATATTCTTCCAGAAGCGGAATCCACCGGTTTTGCAGACTGGGCAAATACCATTCCTTCTCCACTGCATACGGACAGCGATTTACATCATCTTCCCTCGGTTGCGTATAAAAGAAGACAGCTTCTTTTTTATAGTAATAGAAAGGCATTTTTGAAAACAGCCGCAAAAGAAACTCGGCTTCGAATTCCAATGGCGAAGCGGTGCAAAAAGGAATCTCTTCCGTCAAATCTTTCCGGATAAGAAGAGAGCCCAGTAAAAAGGGAATCACGGCCGTGTGAAAACGCACATCAAAAGGACCGGATTCTTCCAAAGATCCCCAGCCTTTTTTCTCTTTTTCTTCTCCCTGCTGAAAGATAGGAAAAAGCGCAATAATTTTCACTTCTTCTACCGGTAACCGATCTTTATCCGAAATCCAGCACCGCACTTTTGCCCCTACCGCCTCGCAGATAGGAAGTCCCGCACAAGAAATCGCCTGATCCAGAGCTTTTTCTCCGAAATGAGCGGACGCCTCCGTAAAAAGTATCCATTCTCCCGCCGCACATTTTCTTGCTTCTTCATAGCAGGCGGCTTTGGTCTTTCCGGATAAGGTGAGGTAACGAATCTGTGGATCATCCTTCCAGCTTTTAGCTGTTCCCTCTGCATCCAGTAAAAGTATCTCACATTGGCTGGCGACCTGATTCGCCCGTATACTATCCACGCATTTTTTCAGCTGTGCAGAGGAATCTACATAAATTGCTATTGACAACTTTATTTCCATTTTTCAGCACTCCCTTATTCTTTTTCTCCCTTTTCAAATCTGTTTTCCTTACAAAAAATTAAACTGCACTTTTCTCTCAAGAAGAGAAGAGAGCAAAATTTGTACCGATAGATATCATATCTCCCTCAAAATCCGGACGGTGCGGGAGAGACCATCGTCAATTCCAGTGGCGGCACGCCAGCCCAGGGCCTGCAGCTTACCGGCATCCATCACGCCGTTTTCCAGGTGGGAAAAACCGGCATCCTCTGTGGGGGAT
>JALENG010000107.1 GCA_022767925.1 Clostridia bacterium | reverse complement strand
CCGTACACCTCACAAGCATACTTTGACCTGACTAAAGAATACGGGATAATTCCGTCTAGGGTTCCGCCAGAGGCTCCCTTTTTTCTTTATTATTCGGAAATCTCTTCCTGCGATAAATCAAAGTCCTCCGGCAGCAGCAGGGATAAGTCCGCTTCAGGATCGTCCATCAGGCGACCTGCCTGGCGGACAATGGCGGTCTCCACCACGTTGCGGGCCAACCGGCCGTTTCCGTTTTCCCGGGCGTTCTCCTCCTGGGCCCGGGTGAAAAAGGGCAGCAGCTTTTCTCCGCAGCCCGGCGCCATGCGGTACCCCTTGCTCTTTACCTGGATTTCGGCGATGCGCAGCAGCTCCTCCCCGGTGTAATCGGGAAAATCAATCTGATGGGGGAAACGCGAGGCCAGCCCCGAATTGGAGGCGAGGAAGGCTTCCATCTCGTCCAGATATCCGGCCAGAATTACCACCAGCTCATTACGGTGATCCTCCATGCCTTTGACCAGGGTGTCCACCGCCTCCAGCCCGAAGGAATCATCCTCGCCGCGGCACAGGGAATAGGCCTCGTCAATAAACAGGACGCCGCCCAGCGCCGAGCGCAGTACCGAATTGACCAGCGGTGCGGTGTGGCCCACATAACGGCCCACCAGGTCGGCCCGGCTGACCTCGATCAGCTGGCCGCCGGACAGGGCGCCGATGGCCTTGAGATAGCGCCCCGTCAGCCGGGCGATGGTGGTCTTGCCGGTGCCGGGGTTACCGGTGAAGATCATATGCATCGAGGGGCTCTCCGTTTTCAGTCCCTCCTGACGGCGGCGCTGCTGAACGGCAAACAGCTCTTTTAAGGAGAAGATTGTCTTTTTTACCGGCTCCAGCCCCACAATGTCCCGCAGATCTTCCTCGATTTTCTGCAGGTCTCCCAGATAGACACCGGGGAGAAGGGACAGCAGCGGGAAGGGTTCCTCCCCCGGCAGGGTGGCCTGAAGGGTTCCGTTTTCCACGGTGAGGAGAAGGGGGGTATCGGGCTTTATTTCCCGGGTGAGAATCAGCTGGCTCAGCGCCCGGTACAGGGTCTCTCGGTATTGCAGCAGCTCCCCGGCACCGCTGTTCTCCCGGTAGTGAGAAAGGCAGTCCTGGGTCAGGGTTTCATCCCGCTGCAGGGTCAGGCGCAGCTTCTCACGGCACTGGCGGGCCAGGGCGACCATTTCCCGGTTGGCAATTTTCTGCCGGGCCTGCGGCGAAAGGGACACAGTGCAGCAGATATCCGGTACCCCCTGCAGAAAGGGTGCACCAAACCGGTCGGCCAGCTCCTGTGGCCCTTTCTCACTGAAGAAGACAAAATATCGGTCCCCGGCGGTGATCTGCGATACCGGCGAGCGGGACAGTGCTGTGCCGGCCGAGACCAGCACCCCCTTCTGCTCCACATACCGGCCCGGCAGGCGGCTGCGGCCGGTCAGCACCAGATCGCGGATGACCTCTAAAAAACGGGGGGCGCAGGCCTGGTAGTTCTCCCAGATCAGCACCGGGGCATCCCCCTGCAGAACGGCATACAAATCCTGATAAAACAGGGTTTCCTCCGCCGGGGTGCGATACAGCGACAGATCGAGGGTATCAATCCGGTTATTTTTCAAAAGACCGCGCTGCTGCAGCCGGGTACACAGCTGTGTCAGGGCAAAGCGGCGGCCGGTGTTTCGCCCGCCGCACAGCAGCAGGGTGTTCTTCGGGCCGTCGGCCGGGGGATCAAGCAGGAACGGGCGGCGAAAGCCGCGGATCAGACTGCGCAGAAATTCCGTCTGCCCCCACACCGTCTGCTCCAGCTCTTCCAGCAGCCCGTCAAAGCCCGCCGCACCGGAAGCCCCGGTCGGAGCGCCTTTCTTTGGCTCTTCTTTTTTGGGGAGGAGATCGGAAAAGCCGTCCCGGGTCAGCTGCTGCTGCAGCTCCTGATTTAGGGCCGAGAGCTCGTCCAGCTGCTTTTGCAGGTGGTCCGCCTGACGGAGCTCAGCCGGTTTTGCCCGGGAAGAGCCGAAAAAATCATCGTATAAACTGTCAAAAGGATGACTGGCCATCATGGAAACCCCCTTATGGATCCTTCGATAGATATAGTATAGCATCTTTTTCGGGAAAAGCCCAGCAAAAGCCGAAACTCCCACTCTGCTTCGGGAAAAACTCTGGGTAAAAAGCGGCGGGCGGGAATACAATGGAACAAAGGGGGCGCGCCATATGATGTTTTTGGCCGGCTTTCTGGCCGGATTGTGGGTGGGATGCGGCATCGGGATCCTGGTGATGTGCCTGATTCAGATCCACCGGGACCGGTAAAGAAAAAAGGAAGGGCCGGGGCGGAGAGTTCCGTTCCCGGCTACAAAATACTTGCGTGCATTCTTGCATTTGTAGTAAAATAAAGACGGGTATATTGCAAAAGAAATTTGTGCAAGGGAGGAAATATTTTGTTCAGCAAGCGCTCAGATGGACGGGTAGTTCATAACATCGATCCTTTTCAGAAAATCGTTCCGTATATTATGCGGACCCGTACGGATTCGATGAATTATTTTACGGAGAACATCCTGTGTGAGGGAATGGATACATACATACAGCAGAAAAAGGAAGCGGGAGAGACGTATACATATCTGCAGATTCTGGTGGCCAGTGTGGTGCGGGTTATGGCCCAGAAGCCGCAGTTGAACCGTTTTGTGGTGCGGGGGCGGGTGTACGCCCGCAACCACATCCGCATTTGCTTTGTGGTACATCAGACCATGCGCGATAACAGCGCCGGTACCACCATTAAGCTGACGTTTCAGGGGACCGAGACCCTCGCTGAGGTGGCCGCCCGCGTGGAGCAGGCCGTTCTGGCCGAGACCATGAAGAAGACTGAGTCCAATTCCACCGACCAGCTCGCCGCAAAGATCATGAATCTGCCCTCGCCGATTATCCGTACAGCGGTCAATTCCCTGATGTGGATGGACCGGCACAACATGCTGCCCAAATCGGTGATCGAGGCCAGCCCCTTCCACACCTCGTGCTTTATCACCAATATGAAAAGCCTGGGGATTAACCAGATTTACCACCACGTCTATGAATTCGGCACCACAGGTCTATTCATCGCTATGGGCAAAGAGCGGGACAAGCCCATTGTCGACGGCAAGGACGAGATTGTCTCGAAGAAACAGGTGGGCTTGGGAGTGGTTACCGACGAGCGTTTCTGCGATGGGATGTATTTTGCCCGGGCTTTTAAGCTGCTGCGCCGGTACCTGGGTCATCCGGAGCTGTTGGAAAAGCCCCTGGAAAAAATCGAGGAAGATGTGGAATAGTCCAAGGTATGAAAGGGGTAGGAAAGGCCCGAAGGTTTTCGGGCCTTTCCTGTGCCCAGAAAAACAGTTTCCGGGCCATATATGGTGAGAGGAGTTTGAAAAACCATGTCTGTTACGGTTCTGCGTTCCCCCAAGGGAACCACAACCCTGCGGTTTTTGCTGCAGGAGGGAAGGCTTTTGTACCAGGTGAATACGGGGTTCCGCCGCGCGGCGGCCACGGCGCCCATCGGCATCCGCACCCGTGAGGTGGATTTTACCGGGGGGCTGACGCTGGTCAAAACAACGTACGGAGAAATCCACGACCGCTACACCATTCCGGCCTTTAAAAAAGAGGTCTGCCCGGATGACTGCCATACGGTGGACCTGCTGCTGGAGAAAGACGGGCATCAGTTGCTGGTGCAGGGCCGCGCCTATGATGACGGGGCGGCATTCCGGATGCAGCTTTTGGGAGAGGGTCCGGTCTCTGTCATCGAAGAGACATGCGGCTTCTGCGTACCGGAGGAGGCTCACAGCATTTCTGGCATGAAGCTGGTGATGTCGTACGAGGACCACTATCACCCCATCCCGTTCGAGGATTTGTATCAGAACAACTACGCGTTCCCCATGCTCTGTGATCTGGGCGGCGGTGCGTGGGCCCTGTATGCCGAAGCGGCGGTATTCGGCGATTACGGCGGATCGAACCTGCTGTCCTCCAAAGAGCAGCCCCGCATGCTGATGGTGAAAAAATGCCCCGATCAGCTTTGGGATATTCCCGGTACGCTGCCGCTGAAAACTCCCTGGCGGGTGGTACTGACCGGTACCCTTTCGGATATTGTGGAGAGCAACACCCTGGAGAATCTGAATCCCCCGTCCATTGTGAAGGATCCCTCGTTTATCCGCCCCGGCCGCTGTGCCTGGAGCTGGATGACGGAGAATTTGTCCCCGACTGATCCCAAGCGCCAGCGCGAGTATGTGGATTACGCCGCGGCGATGGGCTTTGAGTATTCGGTGGATGACGGCGGATGGCCCGGGAATGTGGATATCCCCGAGCTGGTCCGGTATGCCGATACAAAGGGCGTGAAAATCTGGATCTGGGAGCACAGTGCGGATATGCGCGATCCCAAAGAGGCCGAGGAAAAGATGAAACTGTGGTCCTCCTGGGGGGTTGTGGGACTGAAAATTGATTTCTTTGAATCCGATGCCCCCGAGCGTGTAAAGCAATATGAGATGCTGGCTGAACTGGCTGCCAAGTACCGGTTGATGCTCAATTTCCACGGCTGCATGAAACCATCCGGATTCAGCCGCTGCTGGCCCCATGTGATGAGCTGCGAAGCGGTGATGGGCGGCGAATACCTGCAGAACTTCAGCCATTTTCTGCCCGGCGGACCCGATGCGGCTCACCACTGCACCCTGCCCTTTACCCGCAATGTGATGGGACCCATGGACTTTACCCCCGTGGTGTACAACAGCTATCTGACCGGCACCACGGACCCGCACCAGACGGCGCTGACGGTGATTTTTACCAGCTATGTTCTGCATATCGGGGAGAGCGCGGAGAATGTGATGAAAAATCCCTGCCGTCCGTTTCTCGAAAAGGTAAAAACCGCGTGGGACGAAACCCGTCTGTTGGAGGGCGCGCCCGGCAGTTATGTGACCATGGCCCGCCGCAGTGGAAAAGAGTGGTTTGTGGGGGCCATCTGTGCCCGCCGCCCCCGGAATGTGGACCTGACACTGGATTGGCTGGAAGAGGGGATGGAATACCAAGCCGAGCTATACGCCGATGATCTGGGGGATCTGCGTCCCTTTGATGCGGCCCAGGGTGCTCTGCCCCCGGCGGATGAAAAGCTGGTCGATCAGCTGATGAATCACACCCGTGCCCGGGACTGTGCGCATCAGCATGATATGCACCGCGTGAAGACCGAGACGTTCAAGGTGAAAAAGGGAGACCGGCTGTTTGTGCCGCTGAATGTCAACGGTGGCTTCGCTATGGTACTGATGCCCAAACCGTAAAGAGAAACCGAAGAGAGGGGGACACTCTTGGGGTGTCTCCCCTTTTTCAGCAAAAACAAAAAATTTCTCCGGTAAGGGATAGGCAAGAAATATCCATCAATGGTATAATTATAAACAAAAAAGAAAAAGGTGCGGTGCCAAAAGGGTACGGCCCTTAATTGGGAAGGAAGGAAACCATTATGTTTTGCAGAAACTGCGGCAAGCAGCTCCCGGATCACGCAAAATTCTGCTCCGGGTGTGGAACGCCGGTTCAGCGTCCGGCCGTCATTCCGCCGGAACCCACCATTTCCCCGGTGAGCGAGCCGGTACTGCCGAAGGATCCCGAGCCCGTGATTCCCCCGGTTTCCCGGCCGTTTGATACTGCCCCGATGCCCGACATTTACAGTACGGGGGCGGCGGATCCCTATGCAGCTCCGCCGCAGAACTCTTACGCGGCACCTCAGAATCCCTATGCGGCTCCGTACACACAGGCGGGCTATCAGGGATATGCCCAGCCCAACCCGTATACGCAGCCTCAGGGGTATTCCCCCTATGGGCAGGCATCCGGTTCCCATCAGGGACCGCCTCCTTTTACCCCCGGCCAGCCGGCACCCCAGCCGGAAAAGAAGAGCCATACGGCACTGATTATCGGAATTGTGGCGGGTGTCCTGCTGCTGGCGGCGGTAGCGGTGCTACTGTACTTTGTGCTGGGCGGACAAAAAGATGAGAATTCAGGGGCTTCCAGCGGCGGAAGCCTGTTCGGCTCCTCTGAGGAGAGCAGCCTGCCGCCGGAGAGCTCACAGGATAGTGCCGTGATAGATCCCTCTTTCTCGCAGGAATCCCTGGCGCCGTCCAGTGAATCCTCGGCTGTGGTGCCTTCGTCCGGGAATGTCTACGATCCGAATGCAGCCACTCTGTTCACCTCGTTTTTGGGATTTGCCTGTGATTACAGCTCCACCGGGGTCGAGATGGTGGAAATGCTGGAAGAAGTGGGTTACACCTGCACCTGGGTGGGAAGCGACAAGATCGAAGCCACGGTGGAAGACGGGCGGAATCTGAATGGATATGAAGTGCGCGAAGTGGACGTGTATCTGGGTGATGACGGCTGCATGCTCGGCTGTGCCCTGTTCTTCTATGACTTCGGAGAAGGCAGCGAAGACGAGCTGGTCGAGACCATTGGCGAACAGTTTGAATCCATGGCGGTATCGTACGGAAAAAATCTGCAGAAGCAGAATGATGATTACGGCTGGTACTGGATGGATGACAACGGAATAACCAAGTGGTTTGCACAGGTAATCAAAGAAACCGAGACCGAGTACGGCTATCTGCTGTGCGCGATCGGTGAAATCAACTGGATGGACGAAAATCTTTAATGTTTCATAACCATCGGCCGGTCCGATGGCTCTCATGCCCCAAAAGAAAAGGCCCTGTTCAATGGATTTTGAACAGGCCCAGTAAAAACGGACAATAGACAAAACACCCCCCTGATGTAGAAAAATAGAACTACATCAGGGGGGTGTTGCTATGAGCAAGAGAAAAGGGACAAACATAAAGGCACTGGAGCCGGAAATCATCGCGATGCGCAAAGCCAGAAAAATACGGCGGGAAATAGCGGAACATTTCGGGCTGGAAAAAGAACAGATAAAAAATTGGATCAATCGGTATAATCGGGAACAGACTCGTTTGGCCGCAGTTTTACCGCTCAAAGACCGAGGTCGCCCCAGAAAAGGCGAAGCAAGTTGGACACGATCCGACTTGCAATGAAAGCAGAGAAAAAGAGGGGCGCCGCAGAGTTGCAGCTCACAGCGACCAAGGGGGTCCGTACACCTCACAAGCATACTTTGACCTGACTAAAGAATACGGGATAATTCCGTCCTATCCTCAAAACTGAGTGCATTTACAGACACCAAGGCACCACCTTTGAGGATGCCAG
>JALENG010000097.1 GCA_022767925.1 Clostridia bacterium | reverse complement strand
AAGAAATTCACCCATTTTCAATTTGCGCAACTTATTGTACCTTATCTTGGCGGCAGGCCATGGAATGGACAAAAAAACAAAATACAACAGAAAACGGAGAAACCGACTGCAGAATTTTTCTGCAGTCGGTTTCCTGTTTCTTTCTTATCTTTTTCGCGAGGGAAGACTCGGTGAAGGGGTCTCAGGGGATCATGGTCTCGCTGACTGTGGGATGGGGAAACACGGTGGTTTCCATCTGGGTACGGGTCAGCCCGGCGTTGATACAAGCCGTTAACGTGCCGATCATCTCACCGGCGTGGGGACACAAAAGATGAGCCCCCACCAAAACCTCGTCCTCTTTGTGGTAAACGAGCTTGATAAATCCGCGGCCGGCCCCCTCAATCAGGGCTTTCCCGTTTGCAGAGGTCAGATTCTTCCGGACAATCACATCGATCCCCTGTTCCTTCGCTTCGTCCGCCGTCAGCCCGGCACAGGCAATCTCCGGCTGGGTGAAGACACAGGAGGGGATGATGGTGCAATTTTTGGCAGGACCGGTTCCGAACAGCAACCGCACAGCGTTTTTGGCCTGTGCTTCGGCGGCGTGGGCCAGCTGAATGCCGCCGAGAATCAGGTCGCCCACCGCCAGGATGGAGGGAACGGCCGTTTCGTACCGTTCATTTACGGGGACAAAGCCGCGCTGCAGGTGCAGGGCCTCCTCCACAGCCGGGGCGAACGCGCCCTTGGTGCAGGGGCGGCGCCCCGTGCAGACCAGTACGCAGTCGCCGGTAACCTGCTGGGTTCCCTTTTTGTCCGCAAAGGTACAGCACAGGCCCCCTCCATCAGCCACCGCTTCGATTCCCTGAACCATGGCGCCGGTGAAAATCTCACAGCCCCGTTTCTTCAGGTTCATCTGCAGGCTCTGGCCAAACTCTCGGTCCAGGGTGGGTAGCAGACGGGGCATGGCCTCCAGAATGGTGACCTCTTTTCCCAGATCGCGGTAGATTTGGGCAAATTCCACCCCAATCACACCGCCGCCGATTAGGATCAGGTGCCGGCAATCAACTCCCTCGCCGGTCAGCATCTCATCGCTGGTCACAACGCCGGGGTTCTCCAGACCAGGAATCGGGGGACAGGCCGGCTGGGAGCCCATGGCCAGAAGAATGTGCTGCCCCGTAACGATCCGGTCGCCCACCTGAACGGTGTGAGCATCCTGTACCAGGCCGCTGCCCGTCACCACTTCGACCTTTCCCCGGCGTAGCAGCCCTTCAATTCCGCTGCGCAGGGTATTGCGCACCTCGGTCGCATGGGCATGCATGGCGGAAAAATCATAGGGGACTGTTGGGGCGTTTTCCCCGGCCGTCACTCCCAGTGAAGCGCCCTCTTCCCGCAGCTCCCGGTACAGCCCGGCCGAACGGAGCAGGGCCTTGGTGGGGATGCAGCCGCGGTTCAGACAAGTGCCCCCCAGCTGGTCCCTCTCAATCAGCAGGACCGAGCGGGAGAGGGAGGCGGCTTCCAGTGCCGCGGTATATCCGGCGGGACCGCCGCCGATAACAATCAAATCAAACAGATCGGGCATCATGATGCCTCCTTTGGTTTCTTGTGGGGAATTATTCGTGGGGGAACTCCCCACCGGCAAACAGCTCGGACAGCTCTCGTAAGGGGAGCGACTGCTCCGGATAGGTACTTTCCTGTTCCCGCAGGGCTGCGCAGACCGCCGCCGGAGAAAATACAACGCCGGTCAGCACCTTTCCGAGGACCTCTGCCAGAGAAGGATCCATCGAGTCGGTGTACAGCACGGCTTTTTGGATTACGCCGCCGGCTACCTCCATGCCCAGCTGGGCACATCCCCAGGAAAAGCGCACATTCGGCCCTTGCCAGGCAAACGCTGGTTCCTGACCGATTCGCCAGGCGAAAGAGGCGAATTTCTCCTTCCGGGGGGCCAGCTCCTCCTCCGGAGGAAGGGAGAGGAACCGGGAGGGAAGGCCGTATACTTCCTCAAAGGCCTGCCGCATGGCCTGCTTCATGGATTCGACCGTGACGGAGGGCGCCAGCTCGCACAGATTTACCACCCGCGACCGCACGGAGGAAACGCCCTTGGCCTGCAGTTTAATCGGGTCGGGATTCAGGTACCGGGCCATCTGCGCAGTGTCGCAGGACAGAAGCAGCGTGCCGTGATGATAGTGGCGGCTGCCGCTGTGATAAAACGCATTTCCCGAGAATTTTCGTCCGTCCACTGTGACATCGTTCCGGCCGGAGATTTCGGCCTGCAAATGGAACCGGCGCACGGCGGCCTGAATCACGGACAATTGTTTTTGCACCTGGTAATCCGGGTCCTGCACCAGAAATGTGAAATTCAGATTGCCCAGGTCATGGAAAACCGCCCCGCCTCCGGAGAGACGGCGGGCCAGAAATCCGCCGTCTTTCTCCAGGGCATCCAGACGGCATTCCTTGCGGCTGTTCTGGTTGCGGCCGATGACGACCGTTTTCCGGTTCTGCCACAGATAGAGAATGCAGGTTCCCTGGGGGACTGTATCAAAAAGATACTCCTCCAGGGCCAGATTCCAGTAGGGATTGGTTTGGGGGGAATGACAAACCAGCAGTTTCGTAATCATAATTTATCAGAACGTATAGCGCAAAACGGGTTTTCGGGCGGCATTCACTTCATCGGGGCGGCTGATGGGGGTGTGCTGCGGTGCAGCGTGCAATTCGTCGGCATGCCCGGCGGCGCTGTCCAGCAGGGCGGCCACCACAGCTCCCGCCTCATCCAGGGTCTCCTTCGATTCGGTTTCCGTGGGTTCGAACATCAGGGCTTCGTGGACAATCAGCGGGAAGTACATGGTGGGGGCGTGCATCCCCTTATCCAGCATGGCTTTGGCGATATCCATTGCCGAAACCCCTGTCTCCTTTTTGATATCGGAGACATCCAGTACAAATTCGTGCATGCACAGCCCCTCAGTGGCCACCTTGCAGTGGGGCGCGAGCAGCGTGCGCAGGTAGTTGGCGTTCAGTACGGCGTTCTCCGATGCCTCGCGCATCCCGTTTCCGCCCAGCATGTGGATATAGCACAGCGCACGGACGATTACCAGGAAGTTACCGGCAAAAGCCTTGATGCGGCCGATGGACTGCGGTGCTTTTTGAAGGGCCCATCCGTTTTCGGTGCGGATCACATGGTCATCGGGCAAAAACGGCAGCAGGGGCTCTTTCACTCCCACCGCTCCGGCGCCGGGGCCGCCGCCGCCATGGGGCGTGGAGAAGGTTTTATGCAGATTCAAATGAACCACGTCGAAGCCCATGTCGCCGGGGCGGGCGTGCCCCATCACGGCGTTCAGGTTGGCGCCGTCATAATAGCACAGGCCGCCGGCCTGATGGATGATCGAGGTGATCTGCAGAATATTCGGGTCAAAAATGCCCAGCGTGTTGGGGTTGGTGAGCATCAGACCGGCCGTATCCGAGCCGACAGCCGCGCGCAGCGCTTCCAGATCCACCCCGCCCTGTGCGTTCGAGGGGATGTTCACCACTTCAAACCCCGCCATTACCGCCGAGGCCGGGTTTGTACCGTGGGCGGAATCGGGCACGATGATTTTGGTGCGGGCCGTATCCCCGCGGGACTGATGATAGGCCTTGATCAGCAGCAGGCCGGTGAACTCTCCGTGGGCACCGGCCGCGGGCTGGAAGGTCATGCCCTGCATACCGGTCACTTCGTTCAGGGCCTTTTCCGCCTCCCACAGCACCTGCAGACAGCCCTGCGCCGTATCGGCGGGCTGCAGCGGGTGAATGCCGGTGAAGCCCGGCAGTGCGGCTGCCTCTTCATTCACAGAGGGATTGTATTTCATGGTACAGGAGCCCAGCGGATAGAAACCGTCGTTCACCCCGTAAACCTGCTTGCCCAGTTCGGTATAATGGCGGGACAGATCGGTTTCACTCAACTCCGGCAGATGCAATGGGGCCTTGCGGCGCAGCTCCTGGGGCAGTTCTGCGGCCGGCACATCACTGGCAGGTACCACCGAGCAGCGGCGCCCGGGAACACTGCGTTCAAAAATCAGTTTCATGCCAAAACCTCCTTACAAACAGAAACCACTTCATCCATCTGGCCCTTGGTGCACAGCTCGGTACAGCACCACAGAATGCCGCCCTCCACTGGCAGGCCGCCCAGAATGCCTTTTTCCTGCAAAGCGGAGAGCAGGGTCTCGGCCGGTACCGGGCAGGCGGTCACGAATTCGTGGAAGAAGGGGCCGTCATGAATGCGCATCAGTCCGATTTTTTCCAGTTCGCGGCACAGATAGTGCGCTTTGTCGTAGCACAGCTGCGCCGTCTGCTGCAGGCCATCCGGACCCTGCGCCGCCAGATATACGGCGGCGGTCATGGCACAGAGAGCCTCGTTGGAGCAAATATTGGACGAGGCCTTTTCCCGGCGGATATGCTGCTCTCTGGCCTGTAGAGTCAGCACATAGCAGCGCCGTCCGTCGTGGTCCACCGTCTCCCCCACAATGCGGCCGGGCAGCTTGCGGAACATGGCCTTGGTGGCACACATGAAACCGAGGTACGGGCCACCGAAGCCCATGGGCAGCCCCAGGGGCTGGCCCTCGCCCACGGCGATATCCGCGCCCAGTTCGCCGGGCGTTTTCAACAGGCCCATAGCGATGGGGTTCACGCTCATCACGGCCTTGGCCCCTGCTTCGTGCGCCTTGGCAATCAGTTCCTCACAGGGTTCCAGATTGCCGTAATAGTTGGGCTGGGCAAACAGCACACCGGCGGTATCCGGCCCCAGCAATTCCTGCAGGGCATCGGGATCGGTCCGCCCGTTCTTTTGGGGGATGCGCCGGACTTCGCACCCGGCTCCAAACGCATACGTTTCCACGGTCTCGATCACCTGCGGGTGCATGGCGGAGGAGATCAGGATCACGGTGCGGCGGCGCTCGCGGCACATGGCGGCGGCTTCGGCGGCGGCGGTGGCACCGTCATAGACCGATGCATTGGAAACATCCATGCCGGTCAGCTCGCACATCATGGTCTGGTACTCAAAAATGGACTGCAAAACCCCCTGGCTGATCTCGGCCTGATAGGGGGTATAGGCCGTCAAAAACTGTTCCTTCTGGGTAACCCGTTTGACAATGGCGGGAATGTAGTGGCGATAGGCCCCCGCCCCCCGGAATACCGAGCGGAACACCTGGTTTTTTCCGGCCAGCTCCTCCATATGGAGGAGGGCCTCCGGCTCCGAAACCCCGTCCGGAACCGCCAGCTCACCCCCTTTCAGCAGAAGAGAGTGGGGAACGGATTCATACAGCCCCTCATAGGAGGGGACCCCCACCGCTTCCAGCATGGCCTGGCGCTGGGAGGGAGTAGAGGGAACAAAGCTTCCCATGGTTCATCATCCTTTCCGGAAAAGCCGATATCAGGCGTTCTTTTCCTCTTCGCAGAAGGCCTCGTAGGCGTCGCTGTCCATCAGATCCTCGGAATAGCCGTCCACTTCCACTTCTGCGAACCAGGCATTGTAGGGATCCTCGTTGATGTGCTGCGGGTTGTCCAGCAGATCCTCATTGATGGCGCATACGGTTCCGGAGACGGGGGAGAGAACATCGGCCACCGCTTTTACCGATTCTACGTCGGCAAAGGGCTCACCGGCCGAAACCGTATCCCCTTCCTGGGGAAGGTTGACAAATACCAGATCCCCCAGTTCGCTCTGGGCGTAATCGGACAGACCAATGCGCACATGGCCGTTTTCAAGGGTCTCGACATATTCATGAGAGCGGGCGTATTTCAGGTTTTTCGGGCAATTCATAACAGATACCTCCAAGCAAAATCATAATAAAAGAAAAATTTTTTCAATCGGCTGCAAAAAAGAATCAGGATTTTTTGCGGGTGCGGCTGTAGAACGGCAGGGGAACCACCCGGCAGGAAACCCGGCGGGAGCGAACCTCCACCTCTACCTCCGTGCCCGGCTGTGTGTATGCGGCGGGAACATAGGCCATGGCACAGCCCTTGTTCACATAGGGGCAGAAGGTACCGGAAGTGGTAAAGCCGATCTCTTCCTCCCCGGCGAATACCTTCATGTGTTCGCGCACAACGCCCCGGCCGGTCACCTCCAGCCCCACGCGGTGCAGGGTGGGTTCTCCCTTTTTCAGCAGCGCATCGCGCCCGATAAAGGGCTTGTCCGTCTTTACGGCAAAGTCCAGTCCGGCGGTCAGGGGATCAATTTCCTCGTTGATCTCATGGCCGTAAAGGGGCATGGCGGCCTCCAGACGGAGGGTGTCGCGGGCGCCCAGCCCACAGGGAACCGCCCCATTTTCCAACAGGGCACGGAAAACGGTTTCCGCATGCTCCGGCGCCATGTACAGCTCGTACCCAAATTCACCGGTATAGCCGGTGCGCGAGCACAGGCAGTCCACTCCGGCCACCTGCAGGTGCTTGACGAAGGTGTAATATCCGGTAGGGAAAGCGCTCTCGTCCGCCAATTTGGCGAGAATGGATTTTGCCTGGGGGCCCTGCAGGGCGATCTGCGCCGTTTTGTCACACAGATCGGTGAAGGTGACCTCGCCGGTCAGGTGTTCACGGATGTAGGCGATGTCCTTCTGGGCGTTGGCGGCGTTCAGCACCAGGAAGAAGGTCTCTTCACCCATGCGGTAAACGATCAGGTCATCCACGCACCCGCCGTCCTCATACAGCATAATCGTGTATCGGCAGCCGCCGATTTTCAGGTTGTCAAACTGATTGGTCAGGATGGCATTCAGATTTTTCAGCGCGTCCGGTCCCTCCAAAAGGGCCTCTCCCATATGGGAGACATCAAAAATGCCGGCCTGTTCCCGCACAGCCTTGTGCTCGGCGATAATGCCGCCCGGATACTGCACCGGCAGCAGGAACCCGCCGAAGGGGACGATTTTGCCGCCCAGTTCCACATGGAGATCGTAAAGCGGTGTCTTTTTGTCCATAAACGGACTCACTTCCTTTCAGAAATGTTTGTTTGTGCTCAAAATAAAAAACGGAGAGCAGCCGGAATAACCTCGCTGCTCTCCGTTTTTAACCTGAAAGATTCTCGTCCTTTTCGGGGGACGATTGCTTCTTCGGTGCCACGCCATTGCGGCTCTCCGGAGGTTCGTCGGATTCCGGTCCTTTTGCCTGAGAGTTTTTTCTCCTTCGGCGCCTTGCGGTCTCTCCCGGAATCGTCATTCGAATGATCCACTTTATGCAATTGTTCTAAAATATGTAGAAAACCATTGGCTTCTGTTGTCTTCTGGCTGCATTATAGCACAGCTAAAATGGGATGTAAAGGGATTTTTTTCTGATATTTTTTTAACTTTTCACAACGTCCGGCCACTTTCACCGGGGAGGAAAACGGTCTCACCGGGTTGCCCGGCGTGCGGGTCTGCCGGATTTCATAGGTCAAAGGGCAGCTCGCCCTGCATGAACAGCTGCACGTTTCCGCTGAGATACACCCGGTCCCCAGCGGGACGGACGGTGACAACGCCGCCGCGCGGGGAGATCTGCTTGGCGATCAGCACCTCTTTTTTCAGTCTCTCAGACCACAGGGGTCCGCTGTATGTGTGGGCGCGTCCGGTTACCGGATCCTCCAAAATATTCAGTTTCGGATAAAAACAGCGGGATACAAAATCGTACTGATTGGAGGGGGCCGTCAGGATCATTCCCAGCCCGTCCATTTTCAAAATCAGGTCCGCCTGGGGGACATACTGCCGCAGCTTTTCCTCGTCTTCCACGATGATAACCATATCCCCGCCGTCATAGTAGGCCTCTCTGGCCAGCCCGCCGCTTGCCCGCATAATCGTATCGGTCAGCGGGATGGGTTTGATTTTTCCCGTGGGGAAAGACATTGTAAATCCCCGCTCCCCTTTTGTAACGGTCAATTCGCCGCTCAGAGTGCGAAAGTGCATCTCCTCCACACCCGGGTCTTCATATGTGTGGAGAACAAAGGCCGCTGCCAGGGTGGCATGGCCGCACAGATCAATTTCCCCACCCGGGGTAAACCATTTCAGGTCATACGTTCCCCGGCCGGTTTTTACCATAAAAGCGGTCTCGGAATAGGCGTTCTCGACGGCAATTTTCTGCATGATTTCCGGTGACGGCATGGCGCGGCAGGGAACAACCGCCGCAGGGTTCCCCGTGAATAACTCTTCGGCAAAGGCATCGGCAATATACTGTTTCACTTTTATTCCCCCTGACTGAATGGGCGGCATTTTTTATGAGCCCACTATACCACAAAAATAGGGGTACGGTCACAGGCAGTGCGCGGAAAATTTGAAAACAGATCTTGGGGAGGAGGGGTGGCAGCCGGACAAGGATGCTTTTTATGCAGACGATAATTCTCTTGAACCCCCGCTGGGAGAGAGGTATAATAAAGATGTTTCATTCTACCTTTGGGCGGAGGAATTCGGTTATGGAAAATTCAATCATTCTGGCATCCTCGTCGCCCCGGCGCAGCGAGCTGCTCACCCGGGCGGGCGTGGATTTTCGCGTACTCACCTGTGAAACGGACGAGTCATTCCCGGAAAAGATGGCGCCGCAGGATGTGGTCAAGATTCTGGCGGTGCGAAAGAACCGGGCGGTGCAGGAAAAAGTTCCCCATGCGGCCATTCTGTCGGCGGATACCGTGGTGGCCATGCACGCCTGTATTCTGGGAAAGCCGCGGGATCAGCAGGAAGCGGCGGAGATGCTGACGATTCTCTCCGGTAAAACCCATTCGGTGTATACCGGTGTCTGTGTTTTTGACGGGAAAAACGAGCATACTTTTTTTGAAAAGACCCAGGTAACCTTCTGGCCCCTGACGGAAAAGGAGATCGACAGCTATATCCGTACCGGTGAACCTATGGATAAAGCCGGTGCCTACGGCATTCAGGGGAAGGGATCCTTGCTGGTCCAGAAAATCCACGGGGATTATGATACGGTCGTGGGGCTTCCTCTCTCCCGTACCGTGCGCCTGCTCCGGGAGGTGTTCCCGGCCTGTCTGCCCCAGTGGGTGCGATAAACCAAATTTTTCCGTCCTGCGTATCCTGAAAAGGAGAGGCAGGTGACAGCATATGCATCGCAGACGGTTAAGCCGGCGGGGAAAAGCCGTGACTTTTTTGCTGTTTTTCG
>JALENG010000087.1 GCA_022767925.1 Clostridia bacterium | reverse complement strand
GGCACGGCGTAAGCCCACGCCCACTTCCATGGCCAAAACCGGAGAACTTTGCAAAAAGTTCCCCGGTTTATTTTTTTACAGGCAGGTATCCATTATGAACCATTCCTTTGAAAAACTGGTGAGAAAAAATTACCGCTTCGGACGAATGTGCCGGCAGCAAATCCATGCTGTTCCCAACGGCCTGTGTCCACTCCGACCGGAACGCGGGCTTTTTCCCTGAAAGCGGGCTGATCCCCGTAAAACACCAAACTGATTGATATCAAAAGGAGTTTTTATCAGGAAGAAAATTGTTTCCCTGGCATTGACTGCCATTTTGGCCCTGACCACCGCTTTTGCCTTCTCCGGCTGCAATAATCAGTCGGAAAAATCACCGTTGCCGTTCCCAACGATATCACCAACGAAGCGCGGGCGCTGCTTCTGCTGGAGGACCTGGGTTACATCGAACACCGGCGAGGCAAGCACCAACGAGACCAGCACCTCTACCTCTTCTTACCGCACACTGGATGAAATCAAAGAGAGCGGCAAGATTGTCATCGGCGTGTTCAGTGATAAAGCGCCGTTCGGGTATATTGATGAAAACGGCGACTATCAGGGCTATGATGTGTATTTCGCCGAGCGCCTGGCCGAGGACCTGGGTGTTGAAGTGGAGGATGCACTGGGCAATGCCGATACCATCGCCCCCGCGGTTCAGAAGGGCAACACCACCCTTCTCGACTGGGTCAACAGCGAGATCGAAGCGCTGGGAGAAGAGAACTTCTTCCATGCTGACTACGAGGCCGCTCTGGCTTCCGTATACGGTGAGGCCGCCGATCCCGATTCGCTGGTCGTGGAAGGCGGAAAAATCGAATAACCCCTTCTCCTCATAATGATCGGATAAGAGAAACGCCATCTGCGCTTTGGTTTGGGCGCAGATGGCGTTTTTTGCGTATTCACTTTTCAAAAACCGTTAGAATCCGAAGAAGGCGCGGGCGTTCTCACAGCAGATTCCCCGCACAAGGGAGGTGAGTGTTTCCTTGTCGTCGGGGTACTCCCCGTTTTCCACCCACTGGCCGATCAGTCCGCACAGAATCCGACGGAAATACTCGTGCCGCGTGTAGGACAAAAAGCTGCGGGAATCCGTCAGCATCCCCACAAAATTTCCCAGCAGCGAGGACTGGGCCACATCCCGCAGCTGCTTTTCCATCCCGGCCTTTGTATCCTGGAACCACCAGGCCGCTCCCAGCTGTACCTTACCGCGCACCTGAGGCTCTGTAAAGCTGCCGGCGACCGAGGCGATCATCATATTCTCCTCGCCGCTGAGCGAATAGAGGATGGTGCGCGGCAAGCTGTCCGTCTCCTCCATCGCATTGAGCAGGGCCGATAGCTGGGCGCTGCTCTCGTTGGTGGAAATGCAGTCAAACCCCGTATCCGGCCCCAGCAGCCGGAACTGGCGGCGGTTTACATTCCGCTGGGCATTATAATGCAGCTGCATCACCCAGCCGCGCTTTTTGTACTCGCGCCCGAGGAAGGTGAGCATATGGGTGATGTACAGATCCTCTTCCCGCTGGGTGACGCGGTGGCCATGCAGGGCACGCAGGAAAACGGTCTCGGCCTCCTGCTCGGTGGCGGGGACAAAGGGAAGGGTATCCAGCCCGTGATCACAGGCCCGGCATCCCATTTTGTCGAAGAAATCCATGCGCAGGCACAGAATCCGCTTGAATTCCTTCAGCGAGGAGACCGCCAGACGGCACACTTCCTCCAGCAGATGGATGTAAGAAGGGAACCCCGGCTGCCGACATTTCAGCGCCCGGTCCGGCCGGAAGGAGGGGAGCACTTTCACCGGAAAACCCTTTTCTCTCCGCAGCTTTTCGTGCCAACACAGGTCATCCGCCGGGTCATCGGTGGTTCCGATCACCTCGACATGAGAGCGCCGGATCAGCCCCCGCACCGATAGGGTGGGATCCTCCTGCAGTTTCTTCCGGGTCAGCTGCCAGACCTCCTCCGCCGTACCGCCGTTCAGCACCCCTTCATACCCGAAATACCGCTTTAATTCCAGATGGCACCAGTGGTACATCGGGTTTCCGATCGCCAGGGGCAGGGTCTCGGCAAAGCGCTGAAACTTCACCCGATCCGGCGCTTTGCCGGTAATTTCCTCCTCGGGCACCCCGTTCTGGCGCATCAGCCGCCATTTGTAGTGATCCCCGCCCAGCCACACCTGGGTGATATTTTCAAAGCGCCGGTCCTCCCAGATTTCCCGGGGATTGATATGGCAGTGGTAGTCCAGAATGGGAAGATCCTTCACCTGCCGGAATAATTCCCTGGCCGTATCATTGGGCAGCAGGAAATCCTCTCTCATAAATGCTCTTTTCACACAGCTGCGCTCCTTTCACAGAATCTCCCCTTTCGCGGAAGAGGCTGTTTTTCTCCCGGCCTATATTCTTTTGGCCAAAGAGACATGCTCATCCAGTTCAAAAAAACCGTTTTTCCGGTAAAACTCGTATGCCGGTACCATCCGTTCAGTCTGAAGGAATATCTGCTGTATTCCCTTCTCCCGGATGCAGATTTCAATTTCCCGCAAAAACCGGGTTCCCAATTTCCTTCCCTGCTCCGGGGTTTTGATGCAGAATTCGTCGATAGAATATTCGGTTCCCATATATCAGTGCCGGACACTCCCCATAGCAAGGCCAACCATCTCCCCGTTTTCAAAGAAACCAAATGCCAGTGAATTGGGATTTCCGGTTAAGTCCAGAATATATTGGCGGAGCTGGCAGGGATCGCTCCAGTCATCATTCCAGGGTTCCTTTGTGGACACCTCCCGGAAAAAAGTCTCGATTTCACAGAGGCTGTTGTTTTTCAGTTCTCTGATTTCTACCATCAATTTCTCCTCCCCAATGATGCCCCCGGACCAAAATATTTTCAATACCACTGCTCTTCAGAGACGGCCTGCTTTCCCCCTTGCCCCGGGCCCGTTTTCTGGTATACTGACAGAAAAGCAACCCTTTGGGGAGAGCGTTTACAGGGCGCCCTGCTTTTCCGAAAAAATATCGCAAAAAAATTTTCAAAACCCCTTGACCTTGCCGCTGCGTTATCCTGTACCATAGACGGCAGAAGGAAATTCCCCACAGAGGAAAGGAGTGTTCCCCATGGAATACACAGTAAACGAATGCGCCCGGCTGGCCGGAATCAGCGCCCGCACGCTGCGGTATTACGATCAGATCGGGCTGTTATCCCCCGCACGCCTGACCGCCGCGGGATACCGCCTGTACGGCTCGCGGGAAGTGGACCGTCTGCAGCAGATCCTGCTATACCGCGCCATGGAGATTCCCCTGTCTCAAATCCGGGAGATGCTGCAGGATCCCGGATTTGACCGGGAAAGGGCCCTGAACGG
>JALENG010000085.1 GCA_022767925.1 Clostridia bacterium | reverse complement strand
TCCGACGTGTATGCCTGCCGTCAGACCGGTTTCGCCATGCTGGCCGAGACCAACCCGCAGGAAGTTATGGATCTGTCCGCCGTGGCGCATCTGTCCGCCATCGAGGGCAAGGTTCCGTTCATCAACTTCTTCGACGGTTTCCGTACCTCCCATGAAATCCAGAAGATCGACGTGTGGGATTATAAGGATCTGGCTGAAATGGTCAACTGGGATGCCATCCAGGACTTCCGCGACCATGCCCTGAACCCCGAGCATCCCGCCATGCGCGGTTCTCATGAGAACGGCGACATCTTCTTCCAGCACCGTGAGGCCTGCAACAAGTACTATACCGCTCTGCCTGCCGTGGTTGAGAAGTACATGGACAAGGTCAACGAGAAGCTGGGCACCGATTACAAGCTGTTTAACTACTACGGTGCTCCCGATGCTGAGCGCGTGATCGTTGCCATGGGCTCGATCTGCGACGTCGCGGAGGAGGTCATTGATTATCTGACTGCCAAGGGCGAGAAGGTCGGCCTGGTCAAGGTTCGCCTGTACCGTCCGTTCGTAGCTGAGAAGCTGCTGGAAGCCATCCCCGAGACGGCCAAGAAGATCGCGGTTCTGGACCGCACGAAGGAACCCGGCTCCCTGGGCGAGCCCCTGTTCCTGGATGTCGTCACCGCTCTGAGCGAAGGCGGCAAGGCGGCGAAGGTCATCGGCGGCCGTTATGGCCTGGGTTCGAAGGACACGCCTCCGGCCAGCATCTTCGCTGTGTACGAAGAGCTCGCGAAGGATGCTCCCAAGTCCCGCTTCACCATCGGCATTGACGATGATGTGACCTATCTGTCTCTGGAAGAGAAGCCCGCGCCCAACACCGCGGCTCCCGGTACCACCGAGTGCAAGTTCTGGGGTCTGGGCGGCGACGGCACCGTCGGCGCCAACAAGAACTCCACCAAGATCATCGGCGACCATACCGATAAGTATATCCAGTCTTACTTCCAGTATGACTCGAAGAAGACCGGCGGTGTTACTATCAGCCACCTGCGCTTTGGCGACAAGCCGATCAAGAGCCCCTATTACATCAACAAGGCGGACTTCGTGGCCTGCCACAACCCCTCTTATGTCATCAAGGGCTATAAGATGGTCAACGATGTAAAGCCCGGCGGTATCTTCATGATCAACTGCCAGTGGAGCGACGAAGAGCTGAACCAGCATATGCCGGCCGAGGCCAAGCGCTACATCGCCAAGAACAACATTCAGCTGTACACCATCAACGCTATCGACAAGGCGATCGAGATCGGTATGGGCAAGCGCACCAACACGATCCTGCAGTCCGCCTTCTTCGCTCTGGCAGATATCATGCCCAAGGACGATGCCATCCGCTTCATGAAGGAAGCCGCCAAGAAGTCCTATTCCAAGAAGGGCGATGCCGTTGTTGAGATGAACTACAAGGCCATTGATGCCGGCGCCGATGCGCTGCACAAGGTGGACGTGCCCGCTGATTGGGCCGACGCCGTGGATGCCGCCGACGATGCCGCTCTGGCCGGTAACCCCGCCACTGTCAAGATGGTCAAGGAGATCATGAACCCTGTGGGCGCCATGAACGGCGACAGCCTGCCGGTTTCCGCTTTCGTAGATCATGTGGACGGTCAGTTCGAGCTGGGCGCCTCCGCTTATGAGAAGCGCGGCGTGGCCGTAACCGTTCCCACTTGGGATGTACAGAAGTGCATTCAGTGCAACCAGTGCGCCTTTGTCTGTCCGCATGCCTGCATTCGTCCCTTCGCGCTGACCGCTGCCGAAGTGGAAGCCGCTCCGGCCGAGCTGAAGAGCAAGAAGATGGTCGGCAAGGGCTGCGAGGAATATCAGTTCACCATGTCCGTATCCCCCATGGACTGCATGGGCTGCGGCGTGTGCGTGGGCGTGTGCCCGGTCAATGCTCTCGAAATGGTGCCTCTGGCTTCTCAGGAAGATCAGCAGCCCGTATTCGATTATTGCGTGGCCAACATCGACAAGAAGCCCGGCATGATGGCCGAGACCACCGTGAAGGGTTCGCAGTTCAACCAGCCGCTGCTTGAATTCTCCGGCAGCTGCGCCGGCTGCGCCGAGACCTCTTATGCCCGTCTGGTAACCCAGCTGTTCGGCGAGAGAATGTATATCTCCAACGCCACCGGCTGCTCCTCCATCTGGGGTGGTCCCGCCGCAACGTCTCCCTACACCCGCAACAAGGTCAGCGGCCGCGGCCCGGCTTGGGCAAACTCCCTGTTTGAGGATAACGCCGAGCACGGCTTTGGTATGTATCTGGGCCAGAAGGCTATCCGCAATGCTCTGATCGAGCAGGTGAAGGAACTGGCCGAAGTGACCACCAAGGAAGAGAAGAAGGCGGCCTGCCAGGCGTATCTGGATACCCTGGAGGACGGCAAGAAGAACGGTGCCGCGGCCGAAGCTCTGATCAAAGAGCTGGAGAAGGATCCCGACTGCCGCTTCAGCAAGGCTATCCTGCCCAAGAAGTCCTACCTCGCCAAGAAGTCCATCTGGATCTTCGGTGGTGACGGCTGGGCCTATGATATCGGCTTCGGCGGTCTGGACCATGTCCTGGCTTCCGGCGAAGACGTGAATGTCTTCGTATTCGATACCGAAGTTTACTCCAACACCGGCGGACAGGCTTCCAAGGCCAGCCAGATCGGTCAGGTTGCTCAGTTCGCGGCCGCCGGTAAGGCCATCGGCAAGAAGAGCCTGGCGGATATCGCCATCAGCTATGGCTACATCTATGTGGCCCAGGTCGCCATGGGCGCCGACCGCAACCAGACCCTGAAGGCTCTGGCCGAGGCCGAGGCTTATCATGGCCCGTCGCTGATCATCGGCTATGCCCCCTGCGAGATGCACGGCATCAAGGGCGGCATGACCAACTGCCAGACCGAGATGAAGAAGGCTGTCGAGGCTGGATATTGGAACATGTTCCGTTACAACCCGGCTCTGAAGGCCCAGGGCAAGAATCCCTTCATCCTGGACAGCAAGCCCGCAACGGCAAGCTACAAGGACTTCATCGCTGGCGAAACCCGTTACAGCCGTCTGGTTCGCTCCTTCCCGGATCGCGCTGCGGATCTGTTCGATAAGGCAGAGAAGCGTGCGGCCGAGCGGTACGAGCAGCTGGCCGAGCGCGCCAAGGGTGAATAAGAGAACGGTTCTCTGATCGCTTCTTTGTGTAACTGAATTCCCCCTTCCCCATCATGGGGAAGGGGGAATTTTTTGCCTTTTGGCCGGGAAAAGGGGTGGGGAAACCGGTTCCCTTTTTGAAGTGCGGCTCCCTTTTTCACCCGTTTTCCGCCCGGGACAGATGGATCAGGTGGGCAATCCCGGGGATGCTCTCGCCCTGCTGGCTGGAGGTGGGGGACATCAGCGCGCCCGTCGCCATGAACAGGATATTGCGCAGTGTACCCTGCTGCATAGCGGGCAGAATGGTGCTGCCCAGCACGCCGGCCGAGCAGCCGCAGCCGGATCCGCCGGCGTGTACGTCCTGTTTGTTCCGGTCGAACAGCATGATCCCGCAGTCGTGGTGCTTCTGCTGCAGGGAAAAGCCCTCCTTCTCCATCAGGTCCATCAGCAGCTGCGAGCCGACATAGCCCAGATCCCCGGTGAAAATGGCGTCGTAATCCTGGGGAAAGGTGCCTGTATCCCGCAGATAGCGGGTCAGGGTCTGGGCGGCGGCCGGTGCCATGGCTGCCCCCATGTTGTTCATATCAGTGATGCCCAGGTCACAGATGGAACCAAAACAGACGTCCTGTACCGTCAGCGGGCGGCTCTCCCGGGTGAGGATCACACAGCCGCTGGCGGTGGCTGTCCATTGGGCGGTAGGAGGCCGCTGTCCCCCGTACTCCAGCGGCAGGCGGAACTGCCGCTCGGCGCTGGCAAAATGGGAGGAGGTAACGGCTGCGGCTCGGTCGGCCGCCCCGCAGGCGGTGAGTACAGCAGCCAGCCCCAGGGAGAGCGCCATGGTGGAGCAGGCTCCGTACAGCCCTAAAAACGGGATACCGAATTCCCGCAGGCCGAAGGTGGAGGAGATGCACTGGTTGAGCAGATCCCCCGCCAGAAGCAGAGACAGGTCCTGCGGCTGCAGTCCCGCCTTCTTCAGGGCGTGAAGCAAAGCCTCTCCCTGCAGGGCACTCTCGGCTTTTTCGAAGCTGTCGGTCCCCAGGGTGGTGTCATCAAAAACGGCGTCAAAATTCTTTCCCAGGGGCCCTTCGGCCTCCTTTTTTCCCGCCACGGCCGCAAAGCTGAGGATGCCGGGCGGCGAGGGAAAATGAAGGGTGTATTGACCGGTGCGCTGAATCACAAGGGGCACGCTCCTTTCCAACATTCAAGATCCTTTTGCGGGTAGTATGGAAAAAAGGCGGGGATTTTATTCCCCGCATTGTTTGCAGGGAAGAAAACAGTGGCTTTCTCCGTTTCCTTTTACATGGAGGGAAAAGTGTGGTATAGTACGGGAAAGGGGGAGAGAACCATGGGGGAAAAGCGCGTGCGAATTTGTGATATCGCCGGGGAGCTGGGGCTGAGCACGGCGACGGTCTCGAATGTACTGCATGGGAAAACCGAAAAAATATCCGACGAGACGGTCAAACGGGTACAGGCTCTGCTGGAAGAGCGGCAGTACATCCCCAGCATGGCGGGGATCCTTCTGGCACAGAACAGCTCACGGATCATCGGGGTGGTGATTAATGACCACGAGAAGTATGAAGGCCACACGCTGGAGGACTGCTATATTGCCGCCTGCCTGAACAGCCTGTCTGAGGAGATTGAGAAAAGCGGCCTGTTCATGATGGTGAAAAAGACCACGGTTCCCAGGGAAATCATCCGCTTTGCTTCCATGTGGAACCTGGAGGGGCTGGTGCTGATGGGTTTCTGCGATGAAGATTACACCTATCTGCGCACCCATATGCGCATTCCGTTCGTGGTGTACGATGGATATGGCAGCGGTCCCCAGCGCTTTTGCAACATTACGGTGGACAATTACAGCGGTGGCTTTCAGGTGGGGGTGCTGTTCCGGGATACCGGCCACCGCCGCGCCCTGTGCATCGCCGATAACTCCATCTGTATGGATCAGGAGCGGTACGAGGGCTTCCGGGCGGCCTTCGGAGAAGAGGGGACCGGGCGGCTGCTGGTGCCCATGCAGAAAGAGGCCCGCTGGGAATTTTACCGGGAAAACCGGGCAGTTTTCTCCCGGTACACCTGTATTTTTGCCGTATCAGACTACTACGCTATCGATCTGATGCAGTTTTTGGCCGGGCAGGGGATCCCGGTACCGGAGGAGGTGTCGGTCGCCGGATTTGATGACACGCCTGTGTGCAGGATGATCCGGCCCACCCTGACCTCGGTCCGGCAGGATGTGGCGGTCCGGGCCAAAATGGCGCTGCAAAAGCTGCGGGAGCTGAAGGAGAAGGGCGAGATTCAGGGGGAGATCCGGCTGCCGGTCACTCTGGTGGAACGGGACAGCACCCGAAAAAGGGGAAAATAGGGGAAGCGGGGTTTCTTTTGTGCAGAAAGCGAAAAGAAACCCCGCTATTTTTGGCTTAGGTTATGCGTTTAACCTTTGAAGAAACCGCGTTTCGGGCGTACAATTTTCTTTAGAAAGTGTGATGGGAGGAAAAGAAATGAAACGCGAAAAGAGCTTTTTCCGGTCTGTTTGTGCATTGGCGGTTCCGGTGGCCCTTCAGTCTATGCTGCAGGCTTCGTTCAGCATTGTGGATCAGATTATGATCGGACAGCTGGGCAGCGTTAATGTGGCGGGCGTCGGTTTGGCAGGAAAATTCTCGTCGATTTTTTCCGTGGTGGTCGCCGCTATCGGCGTGGTGGCCGGGATCATGATTTCCCAGTACATCGGCCAGAAAAACCGGCGGGAGGTGCGCCGCAGTTTTTATGTCAACCTGGTGTTTTCTGTGGGGCTGGCCCTTCTGTTTACCCTGCTGTGTTTTTTTGCGCCGCAGGCAGTGATGGGAATATACAGTGAGGATCCCAAAACGATTGCGGCCGCAGCCGATTACCTGTTCCTGCTTGCCGGGTCCTTCCTGCCCATGGCCGGCGCCACCCTGCTGGCCACCCTGTTCCGCTGCATGGAAAAGGCAAGCCTGCCCCTTTATGCCAGCATTGCGGCGGCCCTTTTGAATACCGGGCTGAATTATGTGCTGATTTTCGGAAAACTGGGGTTTGCGCCCATGGGCATCCGGGGGGCGGCCATTGCCACGGTGATTTCCCAGTTTGCCAACTGCCTGTGTATGCTGGCCATGCTGCCGGCGTGCGGGGGCGCCCTGCGCCGGGAGAAAGCGGGAGAAACGGCGCGCACCCGCTTCCAGTGGAAGCAGTACGCGGTGATGCTGCTGCCCATCCTGATCTGCGAGCTGATGTGGAGCGTGGGAGAGAACGTGTATGCCGCCATTTATGGCCATCTGGGTACCGATGCCAGTGCGGCGATGACATTGACCACGCCGGTCCAGAGTCTGGTGATCGGGGCGCTGTGCGGCCTGTCCCAGGCGGCCAGCGTGATTATCGGAAAGAAACTGGGCAATGGGGAGAACGAGGATGCTTACCGCTCGTCCATCAAGCTGGTGAAATACGGATTTGTGGGATCGCTGATTCTCTCGGCCCTGATTGTGCTGACCCGCGGCCTGTACACGGAGATCTATTCGGTGGAGGATTCCGTAAAAATCATGGTGCAGCAGATTCTGGTAGCCTATGCCATTATCAGCCCGTTTAAGATTCAGAACATGATTCTGGGCGGCGGAGTGCTGCGCAGCGGAGGAAAAACCCACTATATTATGGTGATTGATCTGGTGGGAACCTGGGTGTTCGGGGTGCCGCTGGGACTTTTGACCGCGTTTGTCTTCCATTTGCCCATTGCCGCGGTCTATTTCATCCTCTCGCTGGAGGAATGTATCCGTTTTGCCATTACGGTGGTGGTATTCCGCCGAAGAAGCTGGATGCAGCAGCTGAAAGCATAACGTCCCAAATGGAAGAAGGAGAAGACCGGGACATGAAAAGCCGGTGCCGCTTTTAAAAACGGCACCGGCTTTTGTCGCATCTGGGACAGAATCCACAGGATCAGCCCGTATACAACGCTGGAGGAAATCCCAAAGACCAGCACCGGGTCGGCAATGGTGAACATCTTGGCGCCGACGCCAAGGATAAATCCTTCTGTTGCTGTCAATATAGGACACCGCTTAATGGTAAACTGTTAGTCGATTGCAATGCTGAGTTTCCTCCCTTATAATTATATTCAACTTGAATAAACGGGGGCATCTTAATATGGATCTACAAAAAACAGGAAAATTCATTCAAGAAATGCGAAATAAAGCAAATATGTCGCAAAAAGAGCTCGGCCAATACCTTTCCGTTACTGATAAAGCTGTTTCCAAGTGGGAGAGAGGGCTTTCGTGTCCTGATGTGGACAATTTAAAAAATATGGCTTTATTGTTCAACAAAACGCTGTCGGAAATCATTTATGGCACTGAGAAAGATGCCCGTTATTCATCCAATTTGCCTTCTGATATAAAAAAAGAAATCATGAACAAAAATTACAACTGCGATGTGAATGTGGATTTTGATTTTGACTCCACGAAATATATATCACCCTTTCTGTTCGGTGATAACTTGGAGCACACGCGCGCTTGTGTCAACGGCGGTATATCTGCCCAGATGCTGAAAAACCGAAAATTTGTTGGAAAGCCCGGCAGATACGGCTGCGCATTGGATTGGTTCCGAATAGGAAATCAATCCTATCTAACCTTTGGAAACCCCTATACCTGTCATTATGAAGGCTATAAAATGAACCGTGCACACGAATGCAATGCGCAGGTGGTCACTAATTATCAAAATAACACGGCTGCAGGTATCGGTCAAAAAAACATCTTTCTGAGAGCAAATGAAAAGTATGATTTTGGCATAGTTGCCAAAGCATTTGAGGACACAACGGTCACCGTCCGATTCGTTTCTTCGCTGGGGGTGATTTATTGCCAACATCAGTTTCTGATTCGAAGTGGCGATTTTTCCTCATATCAAACCGTTTTGATTCCGGATACATCGGATGCTGATGCTGTGCTTGAAATCTTTTTTACCACACAGGGCACAATTTACATCGGCGCCGTTTCTTTGATGCCGACGAATAACTTCAGGGGTATGCGTCCTGACGTTATTGAAAAAATGAAGGAGATCGGAATCAAATTATTGCGTTGGCCGGGCGGCAACTTTGCAGGGGAATATAGTTGGAAAGACGGCCTGCTGCCTCGGGACAAACGTGCTCCATTTCAGTCATATCTAGGGCTTGAAACACAGCCACATACGCATGGCTATGATTTTCACGAAATCAACACGGATGATTTTGTCGCACTCTGTCGTGAGATTGGTGCTGAGCCTTTTATAACGATCAATCCTGCCTGGGACACTCCGGAAGAAAGTGCGCAATGGGTTGAATACTGCAACGGAAGCAAGGATACGCCGTATGGTGCTTTGCGTGCGAAAAATGGACACAGCGAACCTTATAATGTTCAATTTTGGTCACTTGGCAACGAATTTGGATACGGCCACATGGAAGGCCCGAATTCTCCGACTGAATATTCAAAAATTGCCCGTTCCCATGCGAACGAAATGTTGCGGGTATCGCCAACGCTTACCCTATGCTCATCCGGTATTTACCCCCGGGAAGAATGGGTAAATTATTCTGCAAAAGTGTTAAAGGATATCGTGCCGAACGTATCCTTACATCATTATGCCTCTCCCTATCCGGAATACATTGATTCTAAAAAACGCAAAGAAGAGTACTATACTTACATTGACAAGGTATATACCGAGTATTTACCGAGAATTCAAATGCTGCGTACCATGTTGCGGGATGATGACATTAAAATATCGTTTGATGAGTGGAATGCATGGTATGCCTGGTATAGAGGCGGTAGTGTGACCGAAGGGATCTTTGCAGCATCATTTTTGAATATGATATTTATGAACGCCGATCAGTATGGTGTTGCGCTTTGCTGTCATTTTGAATCTGTAAATGAAGGAGCGATTCAAGTTCATCCCGACACAGTAAGCCTTACTCCCACGGGGCAGGTTTTTTCCATTATGAAGCATCACGCAAACGGGAAGGTTTGCGCACTTCAGGATGATGTGATTGCCACACTTAAAGAGGATGTTTTAAATTGCACGTTCATCAATAGAACATTTGACAAAAATAAGACCTTTTATTTCTCCAACCCGGGAATCATTACCAACGCAACGCTTTATTTTTCCGATGATGTGGTGCCTAATACCGTGTTCGAACAAAGCACACTGCCTTTGGAAAGTGATATGGTTTTACAAAAGATTGTTTTACCCAAGCATAGCATCGCCCATATACAAATCAAGCTGTCTTAAGGCAGTAAATTCTGTTTTTAAAAGAAGGCAAGAATTTGCCTTCTTTTATTATTTTAGAACAGGGTTGTTATCCAATATATAATTCCATACACCACACTCGCCACTGTGCCGTACATAATTACAGGACCTGCTATGGTAAATATTTTAGCACCTACGCCTAAAATATATCCCTCGGATTTAAACTCGATGGCGGACGAGACCATGGAGTTGGCAAAGCCTGTGATGGGGATCAGCGTGCCGGCGCCGGTGTGCTTGGCGATATCGTCAAACCAGTGGCACGCCGTGAGAATAGCGGTGAAAAAGATCAGCGTGACCGACACCATGGCCCGCGATTCGATCAGGGCAAAGCCGGTCTGCATCCAGAAAACACTGAGAAGCTGCCCCAGGCAGCAGATGGCGCCGCCAGAAAAAAAGGCCCAGAGGCAGTCTTTTAAAAGAGGGGAGGGGGGCGAGGCCTTCTCTACCATGCGGCTGTATTCCTTTGGACCAACAGAATGGGACATCATCGGATTCCTCGCTTTCTTTGTTTTTCACAGTATGCGCATATCCGCCTGGAATATACAAAACAGGGCGGATTTTTCCCGGATTTTGTGGGCAACGGCGGATCTTTTCCATGGGCGGAGAGGAGAATTTTCCCCCATCCCCTTGTTTCCGATGAAGAACCACCGTATAATGAAACCATCCGGGACAAAAGGGAGGAATACAGATGAGTGAGAAAACACCGGTACAGATTCGGTATGACAAAGCGGGCCCCCGTGTGGCCGAGGCGTTCCGCAAGCACTATTTTGAGGCGTGCTACGTCTCTACCCGGGAGGAAGCTGTGCAGAAAGTGCTGGAGTGGATCCCCAAAACGGACGTGGTCTCATGGGGCGGCAGCGCCACTCTGCAGGAGTTGGGCGTACAGAAAGCCCTGCAGCAGGCCGGGTATGCGGTTATTGACCGGGATACCGCCGCGAATCCCCAGGAGCGGGACCGCCTGATGCACCAGGCGCTGCTGTGCGATACCTTTTTAATGAGCAGCAATGCCGCCACCGAGGACGGGCAGCTGTTCAATATTGATGGAAACGGAAACCGCGTGGCGGCATTGTGCTATGGGCCGAAAAGCGTGGTGGTGGTGCTGGGCATGAACAAAGTGGTCAAAACCATGGAGGATGCCGTCAGCCGCGCCCGCCATACGGCGGCCCCCAGCAACGTGCAGCGCTTTGCCGGAACCAGCACCCCCTGCTTCCAGACCGGCCTGTGCGCAGACTGCACTGGTCCGGACTGCATCTGTGCCTATATGGTGGCCACCCGGATCAGCCGCCCCCATGGGAAGATCAAAGTGATCCTGGTGGGCGAGGACCTGGGAATGTGAGGGGGAGCGCACCATGTGGAACGGAAAGAAAAAAGCGGTCACCTTCAGCTTTGACGACGGTGTCGAGCAGGATATCCACCTGATCGAAATTCTGGACCGGTATGGATTGCGCTGCACGTTTAACCTCAATTCCGGATCCTTTGGGGAACAGCGCACCCTGGTGGTCGCCGGGAAAGAGGTGGCGCATCATCGCCTGACCGCCGCACAGGCCCGCTCGGTTTATCAGAACCACGAGGTGGCCGCCCATACGCGCACCCATCCCGGCCTGTATGACCTGTCGCAGGAGGAGCTGATCGGAGAGTGTGAAGGGGACCGTCTGGCCCTGCAGGAGCTGTTCGGTCGGGAGATCGTGGGAATGGCCTATCCCTTTGGAGACTGTGATGAGCGGATTGCCGGGGTATTGCGGCAGCATACCGGCATCCGATATTCCCGCACAGTGCGGGATAACGGCCGGTTTGACCGGCAGCGGGATCTGCTGCAGTTTGATCCCACCGCCCATATCGACGATATGGACCGGCTGCAGGAGCTGGGGGAAAAATTCCTTCGCAGTACGCCCCAAACCCCGCAGCTGTTCTATATCTGGGGCCACAGCTATGAATTTGACGCGTACGGCTGGGAACCGTTTGAAGCGTTCTGCCGCTGGATTGCCGGGCGGGATGATATTTTTTACGGTACCAACCGGGAAACCCTGCTCGACGGAGTGCCGGAGTAAAAGCGGGACCGATAAAAAAGAGGGAGAAGCCCCAAAAGGGCCCTCCCTCTTTTTCGCTGCTGTTTTGGTGACAGGGGGCACGCGGCTCCGCTCTGTCTTTTGAAATTACAGGCAGTATTTGCGGAACCGGTCCTCCAGCTCCGTGTTGATCGCGCAGTTTTCGGTATCAAAATCGGCCATCACCGCGTCAATCTCCTCCCGGTCCATCCCCTGGAACAGCTCGATGTACGGATACTGCAGCAGATTGTTATAGTACACATCTCCCACGGTCATCATAAAGAACATGGGGTTCTCCGCGTTGTCAAACCGGCGGTAATCCACCGTCTTCTTCAGCAGGTCGGCGGTGTTGTTCAGCTGCTCGCGCAGGGTGCGGTTGTACTCGCCGCCCCATTCAGGCATACAGATCAGTGCCTTGCGGGCTACCGGTTCGGTCAGGGTGCGGTACGGCCGCTCCTTTTTGGGGCTGAGCAGGAAGAAATCATCGCAGCCCTTCAGGCTCCAGGTGGTCCAGTGCACGTTGTTCTCCTCGTAGACCTCTACCTGATCGGGCAGGAAGCTGAATTCACTGACCCACAGAGGCACATTGTGCAGGGTGCTGTACTTGTACCCCTCCGATTCCAGGAATTCCTTGCGCAGATACTCCCGTTTCCCCTGATCCGAGGTGATTTCGGGGTGGTCGAACAGGGTGGTGTACGCATGGCTGGAGATCATCAGGTTTTCATCCCACGGGGCCTCCAGCCCGCAGAACCGGCGGGAGTAATCGTCGCCCTCGATAATGAGGATGTGCCGCGGGTCCACCGAGCGGATTTCCTCGGTTACGCGGCGGTAAATGGCGTTCATATCCTTCCAGCGGGCCTGATACGGAATCAGCGGCAGGCGGCCGTAATCGTTCATAGTGCAGGGCTCGTTCATAATGTCGTACCCGGCCACCACGCTGCGGTCCTTATAGCGGGCGGCCAGCACCTTCCACAGAGCGAAGTATCGCTCCTGAAAATCCTTCATCCGCCAGAACAGCGCGGTACGGCAGGAGTTGTCACAGTGCCAGTCGCTGCTCTGCCACCCCTGCACGGCGTGCAGGTCCAGAACGGCATACACCTCATACTTTTCGCACCAGTCAAGGGCGGTGTCCAGCATGGCAAAGCCCTCTTCCTTATACACATAGGGGGCCATGTCATCCTCGAACCAGCGGTAGTTCAGCGGAATGCGCAGGAAGTTCATGCCCAGGCTTTTCATGTACCGGACATCCTGCTCGGTAAAAAAGTGCGACAGCATCGAGGTGAAAAACCAGCTTCCCATCTCTTCTCCCAGCGTCTGCCGGGCAGTCTCCCGCATACGGTGCTCGCTGCCGGGCATGCCGTTCATAAAATTCTCCATATTCATCCAGGCGCCGATGTTGGTGCCGCGCAGGCGGATAGGCTCGCCGTTTTCCCGCACGACGGCCCCGTTTTGAATCTGCAAAAAATCCATGAAAAACTCTCCTTTTTATTGGGGGTTATTCTTCCGCCGTCTCCTGCCAGAGGATGGCCTCGAAGGGGCGCAGGGTGCCCGCTTCGGGATTGCCCTCCCGGTTATACGAGGTGAGAAGTGGGGTGCAGGTCCGCAGGTGGGAGGAAAGACTGTCCGGCAGCGCGCAGGGCTGATGGGACAGGTTGGCCGTTACCAGCAGGCGAATCCCCTGATCCTGGCGGCGGTAAACCAACAGCCGGTCCTCCGGCGCGATGGGCAGAAAAGCCAGATCCCCGTCGCGCAGAACCGGATAACGGCGGCGCAGGGCGATCAGCTCCCGATAGAAATGCAGCACCGAGAGAGAATCCGCCTCCTGACGGGCGGCGTTAATCTCCCGGTAATTCCGATTCACCCCGATCCACGGTGTGCCGCAGGTAAAGCCGGCGTTCTCACTGTCATCCCACTGCATGGGGGTGCGGGCATGGTCACGGCTGACCTCCCACACGCCCTGCAGGGCCTGCTGGGGCGTTTTCCCCTCCAGCAGCAGGGTGCGGTACACGTTCCGGCTGTCGATATCGCGGTAATCCTCGATCCGGGGGAAATAGGCGTTGGTCATTCCCAGCTCCTCCCCCTCATAGACAAAGGGAATGCCGGGCAGCCCGTGCAGACACAGGGCCAGCGCTTTGGCGGAAACCTCCCACAGTGCGCCCTCGTCTCCCCAGCTGGATACCTGGCGGGGCTTGTCATGGTTGGAGAGGAACAGCGCCCAGCGGCTGCCGTCGTGCAGGGCGTCATACTGGCTCTGGTACCGGCTGCGCAGTACCTCGGCCACCTTTTTCCCCACTTCCTCCTGGGGAGGGATAAAGGGAATGATAGCATCGAATTCCTGGCGCTGGGGCAGGGCATAATCCTGCATGTCCTGTGGGGTTTGGCATCCCACCTCCCCCACGGTGAACAGCTGGCGGGGCGTGAAGACCGCCTGATTCATGGCGTTGACAATCGCATGGGTCTCCGGTGTGTTGCTCAGCTGGTCAAAGGCTGGGGCATATCCGTCCGGCATAGGCGGCAGGGTGGAGTCCACAAAATGTTCGGGCTTCGCGTAATGGCTGGCCGCATCCAGGCGGAACCCGTCCACCCCGCGGTCCGCCCAGCGGTTCATCATGGCAAAGATCTGCTGCCGCAGCTGCGGGCTGCGCCAATTCAGGTCCGGCTGCTTGCGGGAGAACAGATGGAAATAGTACTGCCCCCGGGCGGGAACATATTCCCACGCGCTGCCGCCGAAGACCGACCACCAGTTGGTGGGCTCGTGCCCGTCCACCGGGTCGCGCCAGATGTAAAAATCGGACTTGTCATTTTCCCGGCTGGAAGCGGATTCGATAAACCAGGGGTGCTCGTCGCTGCTGTGGTTGACCACCACGTCGATAATAAACCGCATGCCCAGAGCGTGGCACTCCCGGATCAGCGCCTCGCAGTCTGCCATGGTGCCGAATTCGGGCTGGATGCCGTCGTAGTCCGAGACATCGTATCCGTTATCGTCCCCCGGGGAGCAGAAGAAGGGGGACAGCCACAGGGCGTTGACCCCCAGTTTTTTCAGATACGGCAGCTTCTGCCGCACCCCGTTCAGATCCCCGATGCCGTCCCCGTTGGAATCCATAAAGCTGCGCGGATAGACCTGATACACCACCAGGTCCCGAATCCAATCCTGCTTTCGTTCCATGAAGATCCCCCTCTTTTTTCCGAAATTCTTTCCTTCAGTATAGCAGAGCAGGAGCGGAAATGTCTATACAAAACCGTTGCGATTTTTCCGCCTTCATGCTATGATGATGCATGGATAACGGGAGGAGGAGCCATATGACACAGCGGGAAAAATGGGAAAAGATTGCCGGGGTAAAAACCTTCGTGCTGGATATGGACGGCACGATCTATCTGGGGGAGCAGCTGTTTCCCTATACCATCGAATTTTTGCAGACGGTGCGGCGCACGGGGCGGGACTTCTGCTTTTTTACCAACAACAGCAGTAAAAATGAGGAAGCGTACCTGCAAAAGCTGCACCGCATGGGCATTGATATCGAAAAGGAAAAAATGCTGATCAGCAACGGGGTGATTCTGGACTGGCTGCAGGAGAACCACCCGGGGGAGGCGGCCTATGTGGTGGGAACTCCCTATCTGGAGGAGGCGTTCCGGCAAAGAGGCATTCTACTGAAGCGGGAGGACGCCGACTATGTGGTGCTGGGGTTTGATACCACCCTGACGTATGAAAAGCTGGTCATCGCCTGCGATCTGGTGCGGGCGGGTAAACCGATTTATGGGGTGAATCCCGACCTGAACTGTCCCACCGAGACCGGATTTATCCCCGACTGCGGCAGTATGGCGGCGCTGGTAAAAGCCTCCACCGGGGTGATGCCGGAGTTCTTTGGAAAACCGTCGCCGCACACTCTGCACTATATGGAGGAACACACCGGCTGCCGAGGAAAGGAACTGTGTGTGATCGGTGACCGGCTGTACACCGACATCAAGGTGGCCGACGGCACCGATGTGGTCTCGATCCTGGTGCTCAGCGGCGAAACCCATCGGGAGGACGTGGAGAAAAGCGAGACAAAGCCCGATGTGATCTGCCGCTCCCTGGAGGAAGTGACCGAACTGCTGCGATACGGCGAAAATTGATCCCGATAAAAAGGGCGCCCGACCGGTTTTCCCCGGCCAGGCGCCTTTTCTGTTTCTCTTTTTATTCCTCGTTCCGTCCGCAGCACTTTTTGTACTTCTTCCCGCTGCCGCAGGGACACGGGTCGTTGCGGCCGATCTTCTTCGTGATGCGCACCGGGCGCTTTTTGTCGCTGCCGTCGCCGCCTCCACCGGTTCCGGTGGGTTTGGCCACCTGTTCCCGCTGGGGCTCTTCCTTGGTGCGCAGCTTCACGGTCAGCATCATGCGGGCCGTGTCTTCGCGGATCTGGTCAATGGTGGCATCGAACATATCCGAGCCCTCCACGCGGTATTCCACCACGGGGTCGCGCTGGGCATAGGCGCGCAGGTTAATGCCCTTTTTCAGCTCATCCATGGCGTCAATGTGGTCCATCCAGTAGCGGTCCACGTTCTTCAGCAGGATCACGCGCTCCAGCTCGCGGGTGATGGCGGGGGTGAACTCCTGCTCGCGCACTTCATAGAGGTCATGGGCTTTCTTCTGCAGCTCGCTGGTGACGAATTCGGGATCCAGATCCTCCAGCTCGTCTTTGGTGAAGACCAGATCATCGTCGCTGATCAGCCAGCCCAGGTACTGCTCGCGCAGGCCCTCCAGATCCCAGTTGTCGTGCTCGGTGTTCTTTGGCAGATAGCGGTCCACCTTGGTCTGCAGGGCCGAGTCGATCATGCGGAGAATGGCTTCCTTCAGATCGGCACCGTCCAGAACCGCATTGCGCTGCGTGTAGATCACCTCACGCTGACGGCTGAGCACGTCGTCGTACTGCAGAACGTTCTTGCGGATGGAGAAGTTGCGGTCCTCCACCTTCAGCTGAGCGTTCTCGATGGTCTTTGTCAGCATCTTGGCCTCGATGGGGGTATCATCCGAGACATTCAGGCGGTCCATCATCGCCCCGATCCGCTCACCGCCAAACAGACGCATCAGATCGTCCTCCAGCGAGATATAGAAGCGGCTGGCGCCCGGGTCACCCTGACGGCCGGAACGACCGCGCAGCTGGTTGTCAATCCGGCGGGACTCGTGCCGCTCGGTACCGATGATATACAGACCCCCGCAGGCGCGGACCTCGTCGGCCTCGGGGCGGATCAGCTCTTTATACTTGGCATTCAGTTCGCTGAAGGTACGGCGGGCCTCGAGAATCTCCTCGTTGTCCGTATCGCCGAAGGCGGTGGCTTCGCTGATCAGCTCCTCGCTGTACTGCATGCGGCGCATTTCATCCTTGGCCATATACTCGGCGTTGCCGCCCAGCATGATATCGGTACCGCGGCCGGCCATGTTGGTGGCGATGGTCACGGCGCCCTTCTTGCCGGCCTGGGCGATAATCTGCGCTTCCTTTTCGTGGTACTTGGCGTTGAGAACCTCGTGCTTGACGCCGCGGCGCTTAAGCATGGCGCTGAGCTGTTCGGATTTTTCGATGGAGATGGTACCCACCAGCACGGGCTGGCCCTTCTCGTGGTGAGCGATGATATCATCGATCACGGCGTTGAACTTGGCCTTCTCCGTCTTATAGACCTGATCGGGGAGATCCTCGCGGATGACGGGTTTATTGGTGGGGATTTCCACCACATCCAGGCGGTAGATCTGATTGAATTCGGTCTCTTCGGTCATGGCGGTACCGGTCATACCGGACAGCTTTTTGTAAAGACGGAAGAAATTCTGGAAGGTGATGGTGGCCAGGGTTTTGCTCTCGTGGGCAACCTTCACGTTTTCCTTGGCTTCAATGGCCTGATGCAGGCCCTCGTTAAAGCGGCGGCCGTACATCAGACGGCCGGTGAATTCATCGACGATGATGACCTGCCCATCCTTGACCACATAGTCGATATCGCGCTTCATCACGCCGTGGGCCCGGATGGCCTGGTTGATGTGATGCGCAATGGTCAGGTTGTCGGCATCCGTCAGGTTTTCGATATTAAAATAGATCTCAGCCTTCTTTACGCCGCGGCGGGTCAACGAGGCTGTGCGCGATTTTTCATTGACAATATAATCGCAGTTGTCGTACAGGGCGTCGTTGTCCTCTTTCTGGTCCAGCTCGGTCACGCGCTGGCACTTCAGGGTGCGGGCAAAGCGGTCGGCGATGGTGTACAGCTCGGTGGAAGCCTCACCCTGGCCGGAGATAATCAGTGGGGTACGGGCCTCGTCAATGAGGATCGAGTCCACTTCGTCCACAATGGCGAACACATGGCCCCGCTGGACGCGGCGCTCTTTGTAAATGACCATGTTGTCCCGCAGGTAGTCAAATCCCAGCTCATTGTTAGTGCCGTAGGTGATATCGGCCGCATACGCCTGGCGGCGCTGGTCATTGGGCAGGTCGTGGACAATCAGACCCACGCTCAGCCCCAGCCAGCGGTACAGCTTGCCCATCCATTCGCTGTCGCGGCGGGCCAGATAGTCGTTGACCGTGACGATATGCACACCCTCACCGGTCAGGCCGTTGAGGTAGGCTGGCAGGGTAGCCACCAGGGTTTTGCCTTCGCCGGTCTTCATCTCGGCGATGCGCCCCTGATGCAGGACGATGCCGCCGATAATCTGCACCGGGAAATGGCGCATGCCCAGCACGCGGTCGGAAGCTTCGCGGCAGACGGCAAAGGCATCGGGCAGGATATCGTCGGTGGTTTCGCCGTTTTTCAGCCGGTCCTTCAGAATACCCGTCTGGCTTTTCAATTCTTCATCGGTCATGGCCTTGTAGTGGTCTTCCAGATCCAGCACGCTCTGCGCAATGGGCTGCAGGCGTTTTAATTCGCGCTGGCTGTAGTTTCCAAACAGGGCCGTCAGAATATTTTTTTTCATGGGATACCTCGTTCCTTCTGGGGGAAAATCCCTCTGTAATCATTGGTTATGGAATCTGGGCCATATTCTTTTCCATTATATCATACCCCCAAAGGAAAGAAAAGGAATAATTCATGAATAATTCTAAAAACCCCGCGCGAAAGAGGAAGAAAATCGGCGGGTATTGCGGCTTGTATAACAGGGGAAAGTCTACTATACTGTTAAATAGTTAAAACAGTGAGGAGATTGGATTTATGCAAGCAACACAGAATAAAATGGGTACAGCCCGGATGTTTCCCCTGATTGTATCCATGTCGCTGCCGGCGATGTTTTCCATGCTGGTACAGGCACTGTACAATGTGGTGGACAGTTATTTTGTTTCGCAGATCAGCGAGCACGCGCTGACAGCCGTTTCTCTGGCGTATCCGGTGCAGCTGCTGCTTATTGCGTTCGCCGTGGGCACCAGTGTGGGGATTAACTCCCTGATTTCCCGCCGCCTGGGGGAGGGCAATCAGGAGGAAGCGGACTCGGCGGCCACTCATGGAGTTTTTCTGGGGGTGTGCACCTGGGTGCTGTTCCTGGTGTTCGGCCTGTTCTTCGCGAGCGGGTTTATCGGGCTGTATGCCCAGCCCGGCAGTGAGATTTACGCCGGAGGGACTTCCTATCTGAGCATCTGCTGTGTGTGCTCCATGGCGGTGTTCATCGAGTGCAATTTTGAAAAAACGCTGCAGGCCACCGGCAACATGATCTGGCCCATGGTTTTCCAGCTGACCGGCGCGGTGACCAATATTGTGCTGGATCCCGTATTCATCTTCGGTTTCGGGCCAATTCCCGCCATGGGCGTGTCCGGCGCCGCCGTTGCCACGGTGATGGGCCAGCACATGGCGCTGTTGGTAGCGGGGCTGGTCATCGCGCTGAAGGATCACGCCGTTCATATCCATCTGCGGGGGTTCCGCCCCCATGGCAGAACCATCGCCAACATCTATGCGGTGGGGGCCCCCTCCATCATTATGCAGGCCATCGGATCGGTGATGAATATTGCGATCAATGCCATTTTGGTGGGCTTTTCCTCCACGGCGGTGGCGGTATTCGGCGTCTACTTCAAACTGCAGTCCTTTGTTTTCATGCCGGTGTTCGGCTTAACCCATGGGGTGATGCCGGTGATGGGCTATAACTTCGGCGCGCGCAACCGCCGCCGGGTGCTGGCGGCCCTGCGGATTGGCACGCTGATTGCTGCCTGCATTATGGCGGTGGGAACGGCCCTTTTCTGGCTGATTCCCGACCGCTTCCTCGCGATTTTCAATGCTTCCCAGGAGATGATGGACATCGGGATTCCGGCCCTGGAGACTATCAGCCTGTGTTTTTTGCCGGCGGCGCTGGGAATCCTTTTCTCCACCCTGTTCCAGGCGGTGGGCAGGGGGACGTACAGCCTGATGACCTCGCTGCTGCGCCAGCTGGTGGTGCTGGTCCCCACGGCCTATCTGCTCTCTTCCATCAGCGTGCAGGCGGTGTGGTATGCGTTCCCCATTGCCGAGGTGGTCTCGTTTATCGCCAGCATAGGGCTTTTTGTCTATTGCTACCGGAAGATGCTCCTTCCGCTGGACAAGCCCCTTGCCGTACCGGCGGAATGAGGAAAGAGGCGCACCGTTTGCAGTTTCTTTGCAAAATCTTAAGAATTCTTAAGGTGCTGCAATCTTGTTTTTTAAAATAAATTCCGGTACACTGGTAGACAGAAAAAGGATCGCCGGAATCAGCGGACAAAATCCGGTGGAGGGATGGGAGCGTGTTTTTTCCCGACCCACTGTTTTGAAAAGAAATTGTGAAAAGGGCTTCGCAGAGAGGAAAGGAAAACCCTCCCTGCAAAAAAGGACTTTCCCCTTTTGAGGGAAAGTCCTTTTTGTTTTGAGTTTTTCAGCGGGGATCCAGCAGGAACGAGAAGGTGAATTCCTCCTCCTGCAGGCGCAAATCCTCCCGCAGCATGGGGCCGCAGCTGTTCGAACCGATACCGCTCTGCTTATAATCCAGGCACAGTACCGTGCAGCCGCAGGGCTCGGTCTCGAAATCGTGCTTCTTTTCGGTCAGTTCCTCCTGGGTGACCGGCAGTGCGCTAAACGAGAACGGCGTAGGGGCATACACCCGCAGCGCCAGGCCCTCGCCGCGTATTTTCAGCCGGCGGGTTCCGAAGTGGCTGCCGTTCTCCTGCGGCTTTAAATAGCCCTCCCATTCGTCTTCCACACGGCTGCGGTAATATCCCAGGGACGAGGCCAGGTGCTTATCGCAGTAGCTCTCCAGCGGACCGTATCCCGTATAGGAGAAGCGGGAGAATTCCCGGGGCAAAAACAGCCGCAC
>JALENG010000081.1 GCA_022767925.1 Clostridia bacterium | reverse complement strand
GAAGAAATCAAAATGAATATCGAAAAACAGTTTAATCAGGTAGCCCAGGAATACGATGGGAACCGAAGAAAGTTTATCCCCTGCTTTGATGATTTTTATCAGGGTACAACCCGGTTTATCGCAGCGAATATTGCAACACCCAAAAGGATCCTGGATCTGGGGGCCGGAACAGGGCTTTTATCGGCATTCTGGTTTCCCCATGCTCCGCAGTCGGAGTATGTCTTAGTTGATATTGCGGGGGAGATGCTGAAGGTTGCCCGCCAGAGATTTGCCGGTCAGGAAAATGTCCTCTGCCAAACCATGGATTACTGCCGGGAGCTGCCGCAGGGGCCCTTTGATGTCATTGTCTCCGCGTTATCCATTCACCATTTGGAGAATGAGGAGAAGAGAAAACTGTTCGCAAGGATTTATGAGGCCCTTCCCGCTGGGGGCGTGTTTGTCAATTACGATCAGTTCTGCGCAGGACAGCCGGAAATGAACCGCTGGTTTGACTCGTACTGGGAGAATCAGTTGGCGAACAGCGGACTTACGGAGCATGATATCGCACTGTGGCAGGAGAGGAAGAAGCTGGACCGGGAATGCTCGGTGGAGCAGGAGACCGAAATGTTACTTATGTGCGGATTCCAAACGGTCAAGTGTGTGTATTCCTGCCAAAAGTTTTCGGTGATTGCCGCTGTGAAGGGTTCTGGTCAGGGATAAAGCCCGGCAGGCAAAATGGGGAGGAATTTTGTGAATCATCAGGGGACAAATCAAAGGGGGAAACTTATGGGAATTTAATGAAAAATTCACGATTTATTCTTGCATTTCCTTTTGGAAGGGCTATAATGAAATTCAGAAAGGCAGTTTTTTCTTTTCACCATCGGTAGCCCCCTGCGCTTGCAGCCGGTATCCATAATATCATCAATGAAATGAGGGAAATGCAAGATGTCACAAATCGATTTGACCCGGTACGGTATTACCGGAACCACGGAAATTGTCCACAATCCTTCTTATGAGCTGTTGTACGAAGAAGAGACAAAACCCGGTCTGGAGGGGTTTGAAAAGGGACAGGAGAGCGAACTCGGTGCGGTAAATGTGATGACAGGCATTTACACCGGCCGGTCTCCGAAGGACAAATTTATTGTGATGGATGAAAACTCGAAGGATACGGTGTGGTGGACCTCTGACGAGTATAAAAATGACAACCATCCGGCCAGCCCTGAAACCTGGGAAGCGGTAAAGAAAATCGCCCTGGATGAGCTTTCCAATAAGAAGCTCTATGTGGTGGATGCTTTCTGCGGTGCCAACAAGGATACCCGCATGGCGATCCGCTTCATTGTGGAAGTCGCCTGGCAGGCCCATTTTGTGAAGAATATGTTCATCCGTCCTTCCGAGGAAGAACTGGCGAGCTTTACGCCGGATTTCATTGTTTACAACGCTTCGAAAGCGAAGGTGGAGAATTACAAAGAACTGGGACTGAATTCCGAGACGGCGGTTGTGTTCAACATCACCAGCCGTGAGCAGGTAATCATCAATACCTGGTACGGCGGCGAGATGAAGAAGGGTATGTTCTCCATGATGAACTACTATCTGCCGCTGAAGGGTATTGCTTCCATGCACTGCTCGGCCAATACGGATATGAACGGCGAGAATACCGCTATTTTCTTCGGTCTTTCCGGTACGGGCAAAACCACTCTTTCCACGGATCCCAAGCGTCTGCTGATCGGCGACGACGAGCACGGCTGGGATGACAACGGTGTATTCAATTTTGAGGGCGGCTGCTATGCGAAGGTAATCAATCTGGATAAAGAATCCGAGCCCGATATCTACAATGCGATTAAGCGCAATGCTCTTCTTGAGAATGTCACGCTGGATGCCGACGGGAAGATTGACTTTGCGGATAAGAGCGTGACGGAGAATACCCGTGTGTCCTATCCTATTGACCACATTCAGAACATTGTCCGTCCGGTTTCCTCGGCGCCGGCAGCGAAGAACGTAATCTTCCTGTCCGCCGATGCGTTCGGTGTGCTTCCTCCGGTATCCATTCTGACGCCGGAGCAGACCCAGTATTATTTCCTGTCCGGCTTTACCGCCAAACTGGCCGGTACTGAGCGCGGCATTACCGAGCCGACCCCGACCTTCTCCGCCTGCTTCGGCCAGGCCTTCCTGGAGCTGCATCCCACCAAGTACGCGGAAGAACTGGTGAAGAAGATGGAAAAGAGCGGCGCCAAGGCCTATCTGGTGAATACCGGATGGAACGGAACTGGCAAGCGTATCTCCATTAAGGACACCCGCGGCATTATCGACGCGATCCTTAACGGTGACATCAAGAATGCGCCCACCAAGAAGATTCCGTACTTCAATCTGGAAGTACCCACTGAGCTTCCCGGTGTGGATCCCGCCATTCTGGATCCGCGCGATACGTATGCCGATGCTTCCCAGTGGGAGAGTAAGGCCCTGGATCTGGCAGACCGGTTTATTAAGAACTTTGCAAAGTATGAGGGCAATGCAGCCGGAAAGGCGCTTGTCTCGGCCGGTCCCCAGAAATAAGATTTCGTTTTCTTGAGAAAAAGGCGGTACCCTCAAATGGGTACTGCCTTTTTTGCGATCAGGAAGAGAAAAACAGGAAAGCAGCCGGAGAAGAAGGAGAAAAAGAACATACAGATCGTATCCTACCCTGAATTTTGGAGGAAACTGCCGCGAGACCATCCAAATATATGGAAAAGTATTTGAGGGAGAATTACCTGTTTGATTTCCTATCGACAGGCGAATGACCCTGCCTGTATGCCTCTTTTAAAGAAGGAGCAAAAGGACTATATTTACCATGCAGAGTTAAGGAGGAGAGCCAGTGAAAACAGAAGAGAAAAAGGAGAAACCCTTCCGGGGAAATATTTACGTTATCAGAAATGAACAAATCATTAGCGAAGGACAGTCCTTCCGTGACGGACGGGTTCTGTTGGAAAAAACAAGCGGCTTTGCCGATTGGGCCAATCGCATCCCGAATACACTGGATACCCGGTTTGGAAGTGCATCTGCGGGAAAGGTGTTTGTTGCAGTGGGAATTCTGCAGCTGATCGAGCAGGGAAAACTCCGGTGGGAGGATACATTGGGTGAACTGGTAGACAGGGAGTGGAACCTTATCGACCGGGATGTGACAGTGCGGCAGCTGTTGACCCATACCTCCGGGGTTCCCGATTATTTTGACGAGAGTACGATGGAGGAATACGAAGAACTGTGGGTGGATTTTCCCAATTACAGAATCCGGCACAACAGTGATCTGCTTCCCTTATTTATCGAAAAGCCCATGATGTATCCCAAAGGAGAAAAGTTCCAATACAATAATTCGGGGTATGTACTGCTTGCCCTGATTCTCGAAACCATTACGGGGCAGGATTTTGACCGGTACCTGCAGGAGAATGTTTTTGACCGGTGCCATATGCATTCTACCGGCTACTATGAACTGGACAGGCTGCCGGAAAAGTGCGCCAATCATTATATCTTCTGCCCCGATACCGGGGACTTCCGCACCCATATTTTCACGGTGGATGCCAAGGGAACCGGAGCGGGCGGCGCCTACACGACGGTGAAAGATATTGTGCGCTTTTGGGAAAACCTGCTCAATGGCAGCCTGCTCTCAAAAGAAATGGTGGCGGCCATGCTGCAGAAGCAGGCAGGAGACGGCGAAGAAGCCTACGGCTATGGCGTGTGGATCTGGGAAAATCCCGAGGGAGAAAACTGCCCCTACTTTCAGGGCTGTGATCCAGGGGTGAGCTTTCTCTCGGAATATCATCCCCAAAGCGGTACGATCTCGGTTTTGATGAGCAATTACGGGGATGACGTGTGGGAAGAAATGAGAAGACTGCGCCCGCTTTTGTATGGAGACAGGCAGGGATAAGAAAATCCTTGTTTGTGCGGGGTGATTTTTGGAGGTATCACGCTCCGCTGTGCGGTCATGCGTTGGGACTGTCTCTCAAACGGCGGCCCCTGTTGTCCGTATTGCGGGGAGAAACCAAAATGCATCCATACGGTACTGGAAAGCCGCCTTTTACCATGCTTTCGTTAAAGGAAAGCGGGAAAAAGGTGACTTTCTGTTTTCATAAAAACTCCGGAAAAAAGAGTGGAAGAAGAGGACGGCGCTTCGATGAACAGTTTGCGCCAAAGAAAAAGGAATTCCGGCCTAGTCAGGAGGAGTTTTACATTCACAGCCATTCGGTGATCCGATGAGAGAAAGAGAAACCATGTATGAATCAGGAGTTATCTCGGATTTTTGACGGCTTTATGGGACAGATGCAGGCAGAACCGGGGATTTTAGGTGCCTGGAATTTCGGATCGGCGATGCATGGATTGTCCGACGAGTATTCGGATGTGGACATCGTGTTTTTGGTGGAGAAGAACTCTTTTGAGAAAACCGAGCAGCGTGTGCCGGTGCTTCTCGACGCACTGTGCGACCAGGTTCTGCTGTGCTGGGAAGAGGAATTTAACAGCGAGTGCATTGTCAATAACGGGTACCTGCTGAAAAAAGGGTACAGGTTTTTCAGTTTGACGTATTTCTACTGAATCAGGCGTATCTGGATGACTTTATGTGCCGGATTCACTACACGAATCTGCAGGGAAAAGATGTGGTATGGGATCCGTATGGAGAGGTACACAAGCTCTGTAGAAACAGCCCTCAGGGACAGTATTGGGACAGCGATCTCAACCGTCTGTGCCGCACCTACTGGTATCACGTGCATATGTCGGCTAAGTATTTACGGAGAAGGGATTATTTTAAGCTGCGCGGTGTTATGCAAACCCTGTTTGAAACCCATCAGTCCCTGCTGCTGACGGCCTACGATCCGATTCGGTGGGGAGACCCCGCCAACAAATCCGCCTTTCTCCCAAAGGAAAAGCAGGAACACCTGAAAAGGTATGGTTGCAGTGTGGATTTTTTCCAAAACCGGGAGCAGCTGTGGCAATCCATCCATTGGTTTTTGCAGGATTTTGAGGAAATATGCGGGCGGAAGGGGATTGACTGCGACAGCATAACAGCGAATGCCGTGTGCGCCTATTGGGAGGACTGTGTTTCAAAATGTGAAAGGCCGTGAGAGTCAGATGACAGAGGAGAATAAGGAGGTACTCTTTCGCAGGGCGGTTCCTTCGGAAAAAGCCGCTTTGCAAAAGCTGCAGATTGACGTTTTTTCCGGTGAGCAGGGGATTCCCCCGGAGGAAGTTCCGGTTTTGCCTTCTCTTGCTCCGCAATACTGGTGCGCAGTGAAGGGTTCCGTACCCATTGGGGCGGTGGCGGCTTGGCGGGAAGAGGGAAAGATTCATTGGGGACGTTTTGCGGTCAAAAAAGAGTACCGGGGGCAGCATATCGGTCAGGAGCTGGCGCTGTACTCCTTGCGGGATCTGTTTCCCCAGCAGGTGGATGCCATTTATCTTGGGGCACGGGATGCAACGGTAAAGCTGATGGAAAATGGGGTGGAAAAGTGATAGGGGCTTCTTCTTTCTTTCACGGCTCGGCGATCACTCCGGTGATTTTGCAGCGGGATGATTTTTGGTGGGCTCAAGGGTAGGGGGGAATCTGGCCTTGCCAACGCCTGAAATGCTTGTTACGGCAGCTGGAAAGTCCTTTGGGAAGAACCCCTTGTGCAATTGAAAAAAGAAACGTATAATGAAGGTATCTCATGAAAAATGAACATGAGTGGATACAAATCGGAGGGAGATAGTAAGATGGCAAACAATGTTCGTCCTGAAACGATGGAGCGCATCACCACACCGGAACTGGCCGAGAGTTTTATTGCAGAACAGATTACGGCACTGCGTGGGCAGATTGGTGACAAAAAGGTTCTTCTCGCCCTTTCCGGCGGGGTGGATTCCTCAGTTGTAGCGGCCCTTTTGATCAAGGCGGTCGGCAAACAACTCACCTGTGTGCATGTCAACCACGGTCTGCTTCGCAAAGGGGAACCGGAACAGGTAATCGAGGTATTCCAAAACCAGATGGATGCCAACCTTGTGTATGTGGATGCGGTGGATCGCTTCCTGGACAAGCTGGCCGGGGTGGCCGATCCCGAGAAGAAGCGCAAGATTATCGGCGGAGAGTTCATCCGCGTGTTTGAAGAAGAAGCCCGCAAACTGGAGGGAATTGAGTTCCTGGCCCAGGGGACCATTTATCCGGATATTCTGGAGAGTGGCCCGGTAAAAGCGCATCATAACGTGGGCGGTCTGCCGGATGATATGCAGTTTGAGTTGGTGGAACCGCTGAAATTCCTGTTTAAGGATGAAGTGCGCGTGGTTGGTAAAGCGTTGGGTCTGCCGGACGCGATGGTATTCCGTCAGCCGTTCCCGGGCCCTGGTCTGGGAGTGAGGTGTCTGGGTGCCATTACCCGCGATCGCCTGGAGGCCGTCCGCGAATCGGATGCCATCCTGCGCGAAGAATTTGCCAAAAACAGACTGGAAGGGAAAGTGTGGCAGTACTTTACGGTTGTGCCAGACTTTAAATCGACCGGTGTCCGTGAGAATAAGCGCTCTTTCGATTGGCCGGTTATTATCCGCGCGGTGAATACCCGCGATGCCATGACTGCCACGGTAGAGGACGTACCTTTTGCCCTGCTGCAGCACATCACAGCCCGGATTGTAAACGAAGTCCCCGGCGTCAACCGCGTCTTGTATGATCTGACCCCCAAGCCTACCGGAACCATTGAGTGGGAGTAGAACGTAAAGGCTTGCTGGTTGCACAAAAAACGCCGAAAAACCCTGTAATTACAGGCAATTCCGAGTTTTGACGAGTTGGCGGGAATGGTGCCGTGCAACCGCCGTGCAACCGCGAGAACCGGGAAAAGGCTCTTTGGTTGCACAGAGGCGATTTTAATGGTAGCCAGTGGCTAACCGCGAAAAGCCGGAAAACGTATATAAATTGCT
>JALENG010000080.1 GCA_022767925.1 Clostridia bacterium | reverse complement strand
TTGGCATTTGTCCAGGGAAGAACCGTATTGGCATCGCTGCCAAAAGTAACCAATGAAACCCAGCGTTTGGAAGTACCGGCATCCTTTACATAGCTGGTAACAAATTTTTTCGCTGCCTGTTTGGCTGCTGCAAGACGGGTTGTCAATTTCCGATCAATCCAGACCCAGTCATCCATGCTGTTGGATACGTCCATCACCAGCACAACGGCTGCATCCGGTGAAATCTCAACCTTTTTCAAATCTTCAGATGTGACCGCTTGAACTGTGATGTCAAATACATTTTCTGTATCTGTGGGCGCAATTGTCTTGCTCACCTTCACCCGGTCATTGGCTACTGAAACCTCTTCACCCGAATATACAATCTGCGAAACGGCCTCTGTCGCTCCGTCCGGACCAGCCGCCCCGGCGGCCATTGGCAGCATGCCGGCAATCAGCAGAACGCTGAGCAGTACGGAGAACCACTTGCGTACTTTTTTCATAGAAACCCCTCTTTCCGGGCCCTGGTTGTATTCAGGGAGCCCTGTAGTGAAATTTGCCGAAAGCATGATTTTACTCTGCCTTCATTGATACATATACTATACATGATAAAAAAGAAAATTGCCAGCAGAATTTTCAAAAAATTCATTTTATTTTTTGGTAAAAAAAATTTCCTCGGCAATCCCCTTAATATATGTGTTTTTATACAAAAAAGCATTTAATTTACGATTTCTGCTTTTTCTTTGCAAAAATCAGAAATTTGGAAAAGAGGTAGTTCAGCACGATCACCACAATCTGCAGCACCAGCTTGACCAACATGGTACCTGTGAGGACAAAGGAGAACAGAGAAATCTGCAGGTTTCCCATCTCCAGGCAGTCGATCAGCAGCCACAGGCCCGCTTCTTCCACAAAAAAGGTGAAGGCCCGCGCCCCAAAAAAGGAGGGGATCTCCTTTTTCAGCACGTTCCATTCCCAGCTTTTGCTGTCGAATACAAACAGTTTATTGGTCACATAGGCAAACAGAATCGCCAACACCGTTGCGACTACATTGGAAACAAGATACTGTTGCTCCCCCAGCAGAGAATTCATGGCGGCAAACAGTACCAGATTGACCAGCGTGGTGGCCACCCCAAAAATTAGATAAAAAAGAATCTCCCGGTATTTTGTGATCCATTGTTTACACTTCATACTCTCCCCTTCTCCTTCTCCTTCTCGTAAATTGGTATCCAGTATACCGCATTTTCTTGAAAAAGACAACGAACATTTTGTGAAAGAGAGCGGTTCAGGAGGTCCGCTCTCTTTTGCTTGACATATGCTTGACAAAGGGTGTTGTCCATGATAGTATCAAATTAACCTGTTACTTATGAAAGGGTTTTCCTTTACAAAACGACGGGTTCTTTTTATTTTATATGTTAGTAAGCAGGAGGGCTTCTATGCATATGAATTCAAAATCCAGAGCTATGAATATGACCCAGGGGAATATTCTTCGCCAATTGACGATCTTCGCCATTCCTCTTCTGATCGGCGGCATTTTTCAGCTGGTATACAATCTGACGGATACCATTATTCTGGGGAAATTTGTCAGCGCCACTGCGCTGGCTTGTATTGGGGCTGCCAGTTCGGCATACAGCATGGTTCTGATGTTGGGACAGGGAATGACCAACGCCATCTCCATCATCATTTCCCAGGCAAGCGGTGCCGGGGACGCAGAAAAGGTGCGCCGGGCCACCGCTCATGCTCTGTATGTGGGTCTGATCACCGGGGGTGTGCTGGGGGTACTTTCGTTCTTCCTGTCCCGTCCACTTCTCCAGTTACTGGGTACGCCCCCGGATATTCTGGATGACGCCGTTCTGTACCTGCAAATCACCTGCGGGCTGACCGTTGGTCCCATCTTCTATAATGCCAGTGCGGCGATTCTACGGGCCATCGGCGACAGTCAGACGCCCCTGTTCTTCCTGATTTTTTGCACATTTCTGAATATCGGGCTGGACCTCTGGTTTGTTCTGGGACTGCAGGCCGGTGTGGCCGGTGTGGCATGGGCGACCATTCTCTCGCAATTCGTCTCGGCCGGTATGTGCATGGCGTACATGATCAAAAAATACCCGCAGCTCCGTTTTTCCCGGAGAGAGACCGCCTTTGATCCGCATCTGTTCGGCAGTTTTATGCGGGTGGGCCTGCCGCTCAGCCTGCAGTCCTCCCTGCTCTCCATCGGGATGCTGGCCATTACCAGCGTAATCAATGGGTATGGGTCGGATATCGTCGCGGCCTTCACCGTGGGCAGCAAAGTGGAGCAACTGGCGGTGGTGGCCATTTCGCAGTTTGCCTTCTCCTATTCCGTATTTGCCGGACAGAATTTCGGTGCCCGGCAGTATGCCCGCATCCGGGAGGGAGTACAGAAGGCACTGCTACTAGTTTTGGGACTGACGGTTGTCTCCATGGTAGTCATTCTTCTGTTCGGTGATACCATTGCCCTTTTGTTTTTGGATGCCGGTGAAGCGTCAATTCTTCCGGCCGCCACTGCGATGATCCGTATCGAAGCGTGGTTCTATCCGGCTTTGGGTATGATCTGGCTTTACAATTCCGCCCTGCGCGGGATCGGAAAAGTGGGGATTACGTTTGTCTCCTCCATGGTCGAGCTGTTCAGCAAGGTCGGTCTCTCCATTCTGCTCTCCTTCCTGTTCGGTTGGTACGGCATCTGGTTTGCCGCGCCGGTCGGCTGGATACTGGGGCTGATCCCCTCGGTGCTGTACTTCCATTTCGGAAAATGGGAGGAAGCCGAGTCCCCGAAAGTAGAACAGGCCGCGTGATTTAGCAAAAAAGACGGTTGGCACTTTTTCAAAAGGCCAGCCGTCTTTTTTTGCTCCAATTGGGATAAGTTTCCATTATTTTTCCCCCTGCAATTCGCGGAAAGAGGCGCCAAACAAGGGGCGGACCGCCTGATACTGGCTGTCATCCGCATAACCGCGGTACGCACCCTCGGTCATCATCACTGCATAGAGAAACACATCGTACCACAGAATGCGACGGTATTCTCCGGGGGAGAGCTGTTGTTTCCCGAATCCGGCCAAAAACGCCTCGTTTCGCTCGTGGCGGCGAAAGCGGTCATCCATCAGCGGATCCCCCCACAGGGCACGTTCCCAGTCGATCAGGCCGCTGACATGACCATCCCGAACAAAAATGTTGCCGTCCCACAAATCCCAGTGGACCAGACGCGGCGTGTCCACCTCGTCAAACAGCGCTTTTTCCTGGGCGAGTAAATGGAGAATGTCCTCGTAGGGTACCGTCAGGTCAATGGATTTCTCCCGGGCATCCTGCAGAAGATCAGCCATCATCGTGGAAAATGCCGAAAACCAGTCGGCAAACTGGCGCGTATCCCCCACAAAACCGAAGGTATCGTGACAAATGGTGCAAATCTGCCGCTCCATCTGCCCCACTTCCCAGTAAATGCCCTCCAGCACCGCAGGGGGAAGCGCCGCTTTCTCTTTATGTAAACCATTTCCTGTCAGCGCCTGCATAAAGAAATAGGGGGAAGAACACACCTGGCAAGAGCGGTCATAGGCATACACCTCTGCGACCGGCAGATTTGTCTGCTTCCGGACCAGCTGCATAGCGCGGGTCTCGGCCTCCATCAGCTCCACTTCCACCCGCAGCAGACGGCTTTTTTCTTTGGGAGAAATTTTGCAGATCACCGAAAGTCCATTGGAAAGGGTGAGAGCGTAGGCCATATTGCAGAACCCATCTTCCAGGTCGCGAAGGGTGAGAATCCCGGTTTCCTCTCCAAAGCATTTTTTTACCATGCGCTCCAGTGTCTCCGGAGCCTGCCGGTTTTTCGTCGCGCTGACCGCCATGTCGTACCTTCTCCTTTTGCTCATCTGTTTTTGTTATCCTATCTCTTTTTCCCCCGGCTGTCAAGCCGGGATGTCAAGCCGGGATGTCAAGCCAGGATGACAAGCTGTCAAAGCGAAAGAATCCCTGTCCGTTTTTTAGAGCGGACAGGGATTTTTATCTGTCAGTCTGTTTTCAGCCGACCTTTTCCTTTCGCAGGGTCAGGGTGCGGATGACCGCCAGGGTGGCGATCATCAGGACCACCGCAATAGCCAGGCTGATCCACACGTTCTGCACCAGCGCCGCGATAAAGTACGAGACCAGACACACGCCCGCCACCGTCAGGGCATAGGGCAGCTGGGTGGACACATGGTTCACATGGTCACTGTGGGCACCGGCCGAGGCCATGATGGTCGTATCGCTGATGGGCGAGCAGTGGTCGCCGCACACCGAACCGGCCAGGCAGGCCGCAATGGCAATGACCAACATCTGCTGGGTATCCGGGGTGGCAAACAGGTTGCACACGATGGGGATCAGGATGCCGAACGTCCCCCACGAGGTACCGGTGGCAAAGGCCAGGAAAGCCGCCACCGCGAAGATGATGACCAGGATGATTGCATACATCAGCTCGGCCGGCAGCGCAAGACCGGTGGTGGCACCGGCCACCAGGTCGGCCACAAAGAACTTGGCGCCCAGCAGGCCGGTCATACCGGACAGCGTCCAGGCCAGGGTGAGGATCAGGATCGGGGCGACCATCGCCTTGAAGCCCTCTGGAATGCAGGCGGCAAAATCCTGGAACTTCATCACGCCGCGCAGCATGTAATAAAAGAACGTGACAATCAGGGTGATAAACGAGCCGATAACCAGGCCCATGGAGGCATCGCATCCGGAGAAAGCTGTGATAAAATCGGTGCCCGAGAAGAAGCCGCCGGTGTACACCATGCCGAACACGCAGCTGGCAATCAGAATGATGACCGGAAACACCAGGTCGATGACCTTGCCCTTGGGCGAGACGTTTTCCTCATCCGCTTCGCCGTAGGGACGGGCCGCCGTGGTGAACAGGTCGCCCGCCAGGGCATTTTTCTCATGCGTGCGCATAGGGCCGTAATCCATTTTGGTCACGCACAGGAAAATAATCATGATCAGCGTGAGAATAGCGTAGTAGTTATAGGGAATGGTGCTGAGGAACATGGCAAAGCCGTTGATCGTGCTGTCCTCCGGCACCGAAGAGGTGACCGCCGCCGCCCACGAGCTAATGGGGGCGATGATGCAGACCGGCGCCGCCGTCGCGTCGATCAGATACGCCAGCTTGGCGCGGGAGACCTTGTGCCGGTCGGTAACCGGGCGCATGACGCTGCCCACGGTCAGGCAGTTGAAATAGTCGTCCACAAAAATCAGCACACCCAGAACCATGGTCGCCAGCTGGGCGCCCATGCGGGTTTTGATGTGCTCGCTGGCCCACTGGCCGAACGCCGCCGATCCGCCCACGCGGTTCATCAGCGCCACCAGGATACCCAGCACCACCAGGAACACCAGAATACCCACATTCCAGCTGTCTGCCAGCTTGGTAACCATGCCGCCGTCCTCGTGGAAGAACATGGTGTTCATCATCAGTTCCAGGTTGCCGTTGCTGTACAGCAGTGCGCCGGTCAGAATACCGATGAACAGGGACGAATATGCCTCTTTGGTGATCAGAGCCAGGGCAATGGCCACCACCGGCGGCAGCAGCGACCACACCGTCGCATAAATGCCGGGCATGTACTCTTCCCCGACGGTACCGGGATTCTGCACACTGAACAGAATCAGCACCGCCACACCGATCACCAGGCACACCGCCATGATGATCCTCTTTGTCTTACTCAAGAAAAACCCTCCGTTTCTTTTTGCGGAAAAAGAAAAAAGCATGGACTGAAAAACAGTTCATGCTTCCCTCAAAACTTCTGTCTTTTACAAAACAGCGCTCCGCATTGCATGCGACAGACACCGCCATCTTCTGTACGGCATCCAGAGGAAAGTGCCGGCCGGCGATTCTCCTCTTCGGCGAAAGGGCCTTTTCCTTTTCCCCCGGCGGCCGCCGGTGTGTGGAAAAAGGGACTCATCCCGTTTCGCACCTCTGCTTTCTACCTTTTACTCTACCATGGCGGGCCTGCGCTGTCAAGAAAAAAATCGGCATTTTCCGGCAAAAACGGCCCTTTTTGCTACTGTGCGCCCTTTTCACTCATACGCTCTACCATCACGCGCATTTCACCGCTGAAAAGCAGCCGCAGCTCTTCCCCCTCGGCCTTCAGGGACTCGTATTCCTCCATCGGGATTACGTCGGCGGCAAAGGACAGATCCAGCCAGTACAGTGCCCCCGAGGTCATTCGTACAGCGGCCGACAGCTTTTCCAGCTGTTCCCGCAGAGGAACCCCGAACGCGGCTTCGTGCAGAATGGCGCCCACCCCGGTGGCACAGCGGATCAGCTGCAGCAGCACCGCCTCGGTTTTATAATCCGGTGCCCGGCGGCAAACCTGCAGGGTATGCACCGCCCAGGCGCGGCTTTTGGTCAGCAGAATTTCATTCATCCTCTTTCTCCCCTTTCAAAAACGGCAGAATCTCCCGGTAGCTCTCCAGCAGCTCTTCCATACCCACCCGGCAGTTGGCCGGGCTGGTGGAGGGCAGGGTGTGGACTGGCAGACGGGTGTGGGGGAAACAATACCGGGTATACAGGGCCGCCGCCTTCTGCCCGGTGGCGAACACGGCGCAAATCTGCGTTTGTTCCAGCAGCCGGTCGATGGGATTGGGCACGGGCTTTCGGATGCTGGCATCCTCGGCCCCGCGGATCTCACAGCTGTGCAGCACATCCCACAGGGCGATGCGGTGGCGCAGGACCAGCTGCCGCTTTTCCTCCGGCGTGCGGGGAAGGGGCTCGTCCAGCAGGGAGGCCATCACCGGCCAAAAGCGATTTTGGGGATGGGAATAGTAAAAACCATTTTCCCTCGATTTGGGCGACGGCATGGTCCCCAGCAGCAGCACCCGACTGTCCTCCCGGAAAACCGGGGAAAACGCATGGGTCACCCGGATACTCTCCTGCATACGGCTTCTCCCCTTTCTTTTTTCCAGTATACCACAGCGGCGGGAGAAAAACAAAGAGGAGTTTCCTTCCCGACGAAAAAACGGCAGGAGGAAGCATCCTCTCTGCCATTTCCGATTTCCTTTTTCCCCCTGCGCCGGAAAGCACGGGGTCAGCGGGGGCTTTTCTTCTCCAAATGGGTCAGATGTTCCCGGAGCACCAGATTGACATACTGGGAGAAAGAACGGTCATTTTCTTCGGCCAGCCGTTTTGTTTTCCGGATAATCTCCTCGTCCAGCGTAATACTGACTTTCTGTTTCAGCGGTTTCATAGCATCACCCAAAAAAATTATACGATAGAATCGCTTTACAGATTGATTTTTCGCCTAAAAAAGCATAAAGTAGTAGAAAGTAGTATTTCCTGGAGGAATTTCAATTATGCTGATGCTGGCAGACGTATCTCCCTGCTTTCAGGCACTGGAAACCTTTTTGGGGCCGGAAAAACTGGAGAAATTTGTGCGCACCCCGATCAACCGGCTGAACCCGTGCTGCTTCGGGCTGGGCACCTATATCCGCAGCCACCTTCTCTCTCCCCAGGGGGAACTGTACCGCACTTTTCGGAAAAAAGGCATTTTCCATTCGGAGGATATGTCCAGAGAGCTGATTCGCCGGTTCCACCAGTGGGAGCGGGCCAAGCGCCTTTTCCCCGATGCGCTCCCCTGATGCGATGCGGGCCTATCACGCGCAGGGCGGCGATGCCGGGGGTAACGGCTGCTATGGCTTTTACGCATTGACAAACTCCATAAAAGCCATTATAATAACCAAAAATACTTTCATAGAGGTGTATATAATGGGAAAATGTATCCGATTTCTATGCGCAGCCCTTATGCTTTCGATGCTTTTTTCTTTGGCATCCTGCGGTTACGGCGAGACAGAAAAAACACCGATTGACAGCGGGACTTCATCCGAGTCGCAGACCGATGAGGGTACAGAAAATGAGGGTACAGAAACGGATGAAGGTACCGGAACGGATGTAGCTGCCGCAGCCGTGGAAGAAACTGTCATGTGGGACAACGATGATATCAAGATTACGGCACAGAGCTTAACTTCCGACAACTCCTTTTATATTCTGAATCTTCAAATCGAAAATAAAACGGCCGAAGATTTGTATATGATGGCGTCGCGCTGCGCCGTGAACGGCTTTGTGGTAGAGCCGGTTATGAGTGTGGATGTACCGGCAAACAGTACAACGGAGGGTGAAGTTAAATTTTACC
>JALENG010000043.1 GCA_022767925.1 Clostridia bacterium | reverse complement strand
GGGGAAGCCTGTGGATGTTCCGGGTTTCTCTGTTCGACTTTTTTGTACGGAACGTTATAATAATCTCAAAAGCCCCGGCAGCACGAAAAACAGCGTGCTGTCGGGCTATCGCAGAGAAAACCGGCCTTTTCTATACGATCCATCTGGATGAAAACCTGAACGTCAGTGATTTTAATCCCCATGTGGCTCAGGCGTACCGGCGCACCGTGGAGGAAACGGTGGCGCTGGCCAAAGTGCTGGGCGCCCCGCTTTTGAATATGCATTTGCCCCGTGGGGTGTATTTTACGCTGCCCGACCGGCGGGTTTATCTTTTTTCGGCGTACCGGGAAACGTACCTGCAGAGCATGACCGCTTTCCGGCAATTGTGTGAAGAGGCCATTGGGGATTCGGGGATCAAAATCTGCATCGAAAACAGCGACGGGTTTACGGACTTTCAAAAAGAGGCACTGCGCCTGCTTCTGCCGTCGCCGGTATTCGGGCTGACCTTCGACGTGGGGCACAACCACAGCTGCGGCGGGATGGATGAGCCGTACATACGGGAACAGAAGGAGAAGCTGTATCATATACATCTGCACGACGCGCAGGGCGGAAAAAATCACCTGGCCCTGGGGGAAGGGGAACTGGATATCCCCGGGTACCTGGCACTGGCAAAGGAACGGCACTGCCGGGTTGTGCTGGAGACCAAAACTATCGCGGGGCTGAGGCAGTCGGTGCGCTGGCTCTCCGATCAAAACCCGGAAGATTTCCGGTGAAAAAGGCCGTGGGGCTGTGCGTGGGGTTGCACGGCTCCGCGGCCTTTTCGGTTTTATGACAAATCGGGGGGAAGAATGTTGACCGGCGGCCGGCAGGCGTGGTTTTCACAGATATAATAAGTGTCCTTTCCGTTTACAAGGGGGTACTCCCGGCTCTCCGGTACGATTTGCACATCACAGAGAAGCGGCAGGCTGCAAAGCAGGTCCGGCGGCAGCTCCCGGGGAAAGGTACGGGCGCCTTTCATTACCACCGTGATGTGCGGCGGCGGGTTCTCCCACAGCAGAAGGGAGAGCAGGAACAGGCCATGGCCGATGGGGTACTCCCGCGCTGCGGGCGACAAAAAGGAACACTGCTTTTGGAACAGAACCCTGTACTCATCCTTTCCGGTCAGCTGGTACAGCCGCACCAGGTTGTACGCCATGACGGAATTCCCGCTGGGAATGGCCCCGTCATAGGTCTCCTTCGGGTTGAGGAAAAGCTCCTCACTGCCCGTGGGGCACAGGAAAAAACCGCCCCCCTCCCGGTCGGCAAACCGCTCCATTGTCTCCCGGCACAGCGCTTCGGCTTTTTGCAGGGTTTCCCGATCCAGTGTGGAGGCGTACAGCTCCAGAAGAGCCGTGATGGAAAAGGCGTAATCATTCAGAAATGCGCGGTCCGTTCGCTCTCCTTCACGGAAGCTGGTGAAAAGACGGGAGCCCCGCTGCAGGTTTTCCTCCAGGAACCGCTGGGCCCGGCAGGCGGCCCGCCGATATTCCTCCTTCTTGGAAACCCGGTGCAGCATGCACAGGGCGGCAATCATCAGTGAGTTCCACGACCGGAGAATTTTATCATCGAGAGAAAGAGGAAAGCGGTTTTTCCGGTAGCGGTACAGGCACTGTCGCTCCTCCTCAAAGACCCCGGGGGAATCCTCCTCCCTGCTTTTCAGCCGGTTGGGGATATTCTTTCCCATAAAGTTGCCGCTGTCGGTGATATCGAAGGCCCGGGCAAACCGCTTGCCCTTTTCCTCTCCCAGAACCGCCCGGATTTCCCCGGGGGTGAAGGTGTAGTATTTCCCCTCGTCGCCCTCGCTGTCGGCATCCTGTGCGCTGTAAAAGCCTCCGCCGGGGGCCGTCATCTCCCGCAGGACATACTCCGCCGTCTGTTCGGCGGTGTTCAGGAAAAACGGGTCCTCCGTCAGGCGGAAGGCCGCCGCATATGCCATGATCAGCAGGGCATTGTCATACAGCATTTTCTCAAAATGGGGGACAAGAAAGCGATTGTCAGTGGAATACCGGGAAAAGCCGTAGCCGATTTGATCGAAAAGGCCGCCGCGGCGCATTTGCCGCAGAGTTTTCGCCGCCATTTGGAGCGGGGCGTTCTCCCCGCTGATTTTGGCATACAGCAGCAGGAACAGAAGATTGTGGGGGGTGGGAAATTTGGGCGCCGGACCGAACCCGCCGTTTTCCCTGTCGAACAGCCGGGCCAGCATGGATACGGCAGTTTTGGGCAGATTCTCCCCTTTCCTGCCCGCAGTAGCCGGAGCGGCCGCCGCTTTTTTCATCTGCTCCACCAGTTCCCCGGCCGAGCGGAACAGGGCATGGCGGTCGTGCTCCCATTGGCGGACGATTGCGGTCAGCAGCTCGAGAAAGCCGGGGGTACCGTACTGTGAATGCACCGGAAAATAGGTGCCCGCAAAAAACGGCTGTTTCTCCCACGTCATGAAAACGCTCAGCGGCCAGCCGCCGCTGCCCGTAAACGCCTGGCATACCGCCATATACACGCTGTCGATATCCGGGCGCTCTTCCCGGTCCACCTTGATGGAAATAAAGTGGTCGTTTAAAAACCGGGCGGTGCGGCTGTCCTCAAAGCTCTCGTGGGCCATCACGTGGCACCAGTGGCAGGTGCTGTACCCGATGCTGAGAAAAACCGGCTTGTCCTGGGCCTTTGCCTGCAAAAACGCCTCTTCGCACCACGGGTACCAGTCCACGGGGTTTTCCGAGTGCTGCAGCAGATAGGGGCTCAACTGCCCCTTCAGATGGTTGCTCATGGGCGCTCTCCTTTCTTTTTTCTCTGCCCCCAGTATATCCCTTTTTTTATTCGAAATGCTATGGAAAAAGGAGAAAGGGGCGACATAGGTGCTGCCAAAAGAATTTTTTAAGGGATGGTATTTTAAATGCTGCGGCCCGCAGGGAACCGTGGCGCTGATTCCGGCGGTTCACCGGGACGGCCGGGGCGAGACGGCCTCGCTGCAGATTCTCACCGAGGGGGCGGCGTATTCCTATGAGGCGGCGGTTCCGCCGGACGGAGGGCGGACGCTGCCGGTCAAAATGGGGGACTGCTTCTTTTCCCGCAAGGGAATCCGCCTTCAGATTCAGGAGGAGGGGCTGTGTGCCTGGGGGATGCTTCACTTTCGGGAGCTAACGCCCCTGCGGTATCCGATTATGGGGCCGTTCCGCTTTGTTCCGTTTCTGCCGTGCTGTCATCAGGTTTACAGCATGCACCACCGGGTGGACGGGGAGATTACGGTCAACGGGCAGCGGTTTTCCTTCCGGAACGGACAGGGCTATATGGAGGGGGACAGCGGCCGGTCCTTTCCCCGGCGGTATATCTGGACCCAGAGCTTTTTAAAAAACGGTTCGCTGATGCTGGCGGTGGCCGATGTGCCCATGCCGGGGGGCTGTCTGACCGGGGTGATCGGGGTTATCCGGCTCAATGGGAAGGAGCACCGCCTGGCCACCTATCTGGGAGCCACAGCCGTGCGGACCGATTATCCCACCGTGATGGTCCGTCAGGGCGGGTACCGGCTTTGTGCTATCCTGCTGGAGGAGCGTACCCAGCCCCTTTTGGCGCCGGTAGACGGGCAGATGAACCGCACCATCTGCGAGAGTGCCGCCTGCCGGGCGCACTATATATTCTCCCATGGGGGGAAGGTGCTGTGGGAGGAGACCAGCAACCAGGCCAGCTTTGAATTCGAGTATCCGGGACGGCAGTCATCTGCCCCCAAAATCTGAATCTGCACCCCTGTTTTTTCGGCGGGGAGGGGGAATTTCCGTAGAAAATATATAGAATAGATTCATCTGCTTGCTTTTTATTTAACGAAGTTCTACAATGAAAAAAACCCCCAAATTTTCAAACAGGAGGAAGCAAAATGGATCGTTTAAAGGATAAAGTAGCCGTTATTACCGGCGGCAATTCGGGTGTGGGTGCTGCTACCGCCAAACTGTTTGCGGCCGAGGGCGCTACCGTGGTCATCACGGCCCGCCGGGAAGCGGCCCTGCAGGATGTAGCCAGGGAAATCGAGGAAAAGGGCGGCAAGGTTCTGGCCGTGGCCACCGATATTTCCAAGCCCGAGGATCCGGAAAAGCTGATGCAGTTGGTGATGGATAAATTCGGGAAGATCGACGTGCTGGTCAACAACGCCGGTATTCTGGAAGAGGGACTCAAGCCCATCGACCGCTTTACCGATGAGGATCTGGACCGTATTGTCGAGACCAACCAGAAGGGCACTATGCGCTGCATGCGCGCCGCTTCCAGCCGGATGCAGTCCGGTGCCTCGATTGTCAACGTGGCTTCGGTAGCCGGTGTGATGGGATGCGGCGGCGCCGCGTACGTATCCTCGAAAGCGGCCATCGTGGGCATCACCCGCCACACGGCCCTGCGCTTCCAGGCCCAGAACATCCGCTGCAATGCGGTGTGCCCCGGCACGATCGTGACCC
>JALENG010000025.1 GCA_022767925.1 Clostridia bacterium | reverse complement strand
GGCACGGCGTAAGCCCACGCCCACTTCCATGGCCAAAACCGGAGAACTTTGCAAAAAGTTCCCCGGTTTATTTTTTTACAGGCAGGTATCCATTATGAACCATTCCTTTGAAAAACTGGTGAGAAAAAATTACCGCTTCGGGCGAATGTGCCGGCAGCAAATCCATGCTGTTCCCAACGGCCTGTGTCCACTCCGACCGGAACGCGGGCTTTTTCCCTGAAAGCGGGCTGATCCCCGTAAAACACCAAACTGATTGATGTCAAAAGGAGTTTTTATCATGAAGAAAATTGTTTCCCTGGCATTGACTGCCATTTTGGCCCTGACCGCCGCTTTTGCCTTCTCCGGCTGCAATAATCAGTCGGAAAAAATCACCGTTGCCGTTCCCAACGATACCACCAACGAAGCGCGGGCGCTGCTTCTGCTGGAGGACCTGGGTTACATTACGCTGAAAGACGATGCCGGCATTACCGCCACCATTCTGGATATTGAAGAAAATCCCTACAATATCGAATTTAAAGAAGTTGAGGCCGCTCAGCTTCCCAATGTGTTAAGCGACGTGGACTACGCGGTGATTAATTCCAACTACGCGATTGAAGCCGGCCTGAACCCCACAAAGGGCGCCTGCTTTTCCGAAAAATATCGCAAAAAAATTTTCAAAACCCCCTTGACCTTGCCGCTGCGTCATCCTGTACCATAGACGGCAGAAGGAAATTCCCCACAGAGGAAAGGAGTGTTCCCCATGGAATACACAGTAAACGAATGTGCCCGGCTGGCCGGAATCAGCGCCCGCACGCTGCGGTATTACGATCAGATCGGGCTGTTATCCCCCGCACGCCTGACCGCTGCGGGATACCGCCTGTACGGCTCGCGGGAAGTGGACCGTCTGCAGCAGATCCTGCTATACCGCGCCATGGAGATTCCCCTGTCTCAAATCCGGGAGATGCTGCAGGATCCCGGATTTGACCGGGAAAGGGCCCTGAACGGCCATTTGGCCACCCTGCGGGAAAAAAGGGCACAGCTGGATACCGTCATCCAAACCGTGGAGAAAAGCCTTCAGCAATTGAAAGGAGAATGCACCATGAAAGACTCTGAAAAATTTGAGGGACTGCGCCGCCGGGCAGTCGAAGAAAACGAGGCCCGCTACGGCCGGGAAATCCGCCGCCGCTTCGGGGACGAAGCAATGGACGGTGCCAATGAAAAATCACGGAGCCTGTCCGAAAAGCAGTGGGAGGATCGGGAAGCGCTGCAGCAGTGCGTGAACGATGCCCTGCGCCGGGCCCTGATGACCAGCGATCCGGGCTCGCCGGAAGCGATGGAGCTGGCCCGGCTGCATCGGAAATGGCTGTGCAGTTATTGGAAAGACGACACCTATACCAAAGAGGCCCATCGGGCGCTGGCCGCCATGTATGTGCAGGACGAGCGGTTTTTCGCCTATTATGAAGGGGTAATCCCCGGCGGCGCCGCTTTCCTGCAGCAGGCCATCGAGCGGTACTGCGCCGAATGACCGTTACTTAACCGCCGTAAAGAACAGGCGGTTAAACGGCAGGATCACTTCGCCCGTATGGGTCAGGGGATACGCCTTTTCCGCCCGCCGCAGAATCTCTTCCTGAAAGAGCAGGCCGTCCTCCTCGCTCAGCGCCTGCAGATACGGGCGCAGCCGGGTACTCCGCACCCACTCCAGCAGTGCCTGATGCGAGGGCATCGCCTGGTGATACACCGTCTCCCAGAGAGTAAAGGAGGATGAGCAGCGCGACAGCACCTCAAAATACTCCCGGGGTGTCAGGGCTTCGTTCGCCTCAAAAAATACGCGCTGCAGCCCCCAGGCGGGATCAGCCGCTACCTGATGGATAATCTGGAACAGCGGCTCCCGGGGGTTATAGGGAACCTGCACAGCCAGCACACCACCCGGGTTCAGCTTTTCCATCAACCGGGGCAGCAGCGTCTCATGGTCGGGCAGCCACTGCAGGCAGGCGTTGGAGAACAGCAGGTCATATCCGCTGTCCAGTTCCTGCAAGTCACGCAAGGAAAAAGAGAGGGAGGGATAGCTTGCCCTGGCCTTCTCAATCATATTGGGTGAGCTGTCAATTCCCACCAGTTCAGCCTGGGGGAATGCCCGGTGCAAAACCGCCGTGCTGTTTCCGGGCCCGCACCCCAGATCTGCGACTTTTTTAGGGGAAAGGTCCCGCAGCCGGTTTACCAGATCCACCGAGGGCTGTGTACGTTGTTTCTCGAATTTCAGGTACTGTTCCGAGTTCCAATCCGCCATACATTCCACTCCTTTTTTCTCTGTATTTTTTTCTGTCAGTATAGCAGACCTTTGCTCTACTGTCCAGCGGCTTTTCCCCCGTTACCCCGCTTTCCGCCCCCGAAAGCTGTTATTTTCGCATAAGGAAATTAAAAAACACGGATTTTTTATAGTTTTTCTTCTGTTTTCCTTGTATTCTCCTTGTTTTTTCTATAAAATAGAAGAAACAAGGGGGTTCCCGATAAAGGAGTGAATGCTATGCAAATGAATATGGTCAAACTTCCCACCAAACAGGAGGATCTGTATCTCCGCACGGTAAAGGGTCACTTTGCGACCAGTCACAGCCACATCAATTATTATATCGACGTAACCATGCAGAAGTCCCGCCTGTCCGAGGCCAAGGCGGTCGCCCAGGCGCTGGTATCCGCTTATCGCACCTCCACCGTGGTGGATACGATTCTGTGTCTGGATGGAACCGAGGTCATCGCTGCCTGTCTGGCCGATGATCTGACCAAGGATGATTTTATCAATATGAACGCCCACCAGACCATCTATATCGTCACTCCCGAGCACACCTCCGGCAGTCAGCTGCTGCTGCGGGACAACATCATCCCCATGGTGAAGAACAAGCATGTTCTGATCCTGGCCGCTTCGGTGTCTACCGGGTACACGGCGGAAAAAGCCGTGGAGGCGGTTCGCTATTACGGCGGTGAGGTCTCGGGCATCTCCGCGATTTTCTCCTCCCTGGATGAGTGCGAGGGCTTCCCGGTCACCTCGATTTTCCACACCCGTGACCTGCCGGATTACGCCAGCTACAGCGCGCGGGAGTGCCCCTTCTGCAAGGCGGGCCAGAAGATTGACGCTCTGGCCAACAGCTACGGCTATTCGACCCTGTAAATTTTCTTCGGCAAAACGGCCCGGAAGAGAACCCCTCTTCCGGGTCATTTTTCTCGCTTCGTCATGCCATAGCCGAGAATCCTCTCATCATCCTTTTCATACGTCCTTTTCCGACAGGCATCCTCACTGTTTCCCTCGATGGTGTGCACCTGCCCGTTTTTCACCCCCTGCACAATACCCACATGATTGGGTGTACCGTCCTGATCCCAGTCAAAAAAGATGAGGTCCCCCGGCTGGGGGGTGGTTCCTCCCTCCCGCCAGCGGTTCTGCTGCAAAAACCACTGCATTCCCTCGCGGCAGGAGGAAAATTTTGGCAGGCATCCCTGCTGCAACAGTCCGGATTGTTCCCCACACCAGGAAACAAAGCAGGCACACCACTCCACCCGCTGGGAAAATCCGTACCAGCTCCAGTATGGCTCACCCCCTGTCTGGCCCAATTGGGAGGCGGCCGCCTGCACCAGCGGATGGCTGCCGGCAGCTTTCCGCTCCCACTGCTGCCAAAAATCCTCCTGCTGCAGGGCTTTTTCCAGGCGGGCGGTCTGCTCCTGGGGCCAT
>JALENG010000011.1 GCA_022767925.1 Clostridia bacterium | reverse complement strand
TCCGATTCCATCCCCTCAATGATTCCATCCTCACTGCGGGCGGAAATGCGAAAGCCCGCCGCCAGACGGTCCACCGCCTGGTGGTGATAGGAATTGGTCAGCAGGCTGTCCTGCCCCACCACTTCGTGCAGACGGGTCCCCTTTTCCAGAAAGACCCGGTGGAACGGCTCATCCCGGGTATCCATACAGCCCCGGTGAGCCTGCCGGGTGGCGGTCTGGGTGGGAATATCCTGGATCAGTGTGCCGCCGAACGCCACGTTGATCAGCTGCATCCCCCGGCAGATGCCCAGCACCGGTTTTCCGGCCTGCACACAAGCCTTTACCAGCTCGATTTCGAACCGGTCCCGTTCCATGCAGGTGCTGCCCATCCCCTGTATCGGGTCCTGTCCGTAAAGATGCGGAGCGATGTCGCCCCCGCCGGGCAGCAACAGCCCGTCGATTCCAGGGATCCACTGGGCGGGCATCTCCCCGATAACCGGTATCAGCACCGGGATCCCCCCGGCCAGCTGAACGGACCGGACGTAATCGGCACTCTCCACATACGAACCCACATTGGGGGATCCCACCAGGGGTTCGTACCCAATCACAATTCCGATAACCGGTTTTCTCTCCATCTTCTCTTCCTCCCAGCCATTATACGGAGGCCGGCTCCCGGCCCAGCAGTTTCACCAATACGGCCTTCTGCACGTGCAGGCGGTTTTCCGCCTCGTCAAAAATTTCGGCGGCGTGGCGCTCGAACATCTCCCCGCTTACTTCTTCCCCGCGGCAGGCCGGCAGCGGATGCTGCAAAATAGCATCGGCCCTGGCAGCGGCCATCACCTCATCGGTGACGGTATACCCCGCAAAATCGCACCGGCGCCGGTCGGTCTGAGCCTCCATGCCCGAGGAAACCCACACGTCGGTCTGCACATCATCGGCACCCTCGGCCGCCTCGATGGGATCGCGGGTCAACAGGAACCGGCTGCCGTATCCAGCGGCAAAATCCAGAATCTCCTGCGGCGGGTCATACCCCTCAGGGCAGGCCACCCGGATGTGCATCCCGGTTTTCAGCGCCCCCACAATCAGGCTGCTGCACATATTGTTGCCGTCGCCGATGTAGGCCATTTTCAGCCCTTCCAGGCTGCCCTTGTACTCGCGCACGGTCATCAGATCCGCCAGCACCTGGCAGGGGTGCGCCGCATCGGTCATCCCGTTGATGACGGGAATCCCGGCATAGCGGGCAAAATCGTCCACTTCCTTCTGATCGAAGGTGCGGATCACCAGGCCGTTGACATATCGCGCCAGCGTGCGGGCCGTATCCTCCACCGGTTCGCCGCGGAACATCTGCAGGTCCCGGGAGGAGAGGAACAGTGCATGCCCGCCCAGCTGGTACATGCCCGCTTCAAAGGACACGCGGGTACGGGTGCTGACTTTCTCAAAAATCATGCCCAGGGTTTTCCCCTGCAGGCGCGGGTGGGGAATGTCGTGCTGCACCTCGTATTTCAGCTGGTCGGCCGTATTGAGGATGTCGTGGATCTCCTTTTCTGTCAGATCCATCAGGCGGGTCAGATGTTTCATGCCGTCGCCTCCTTCAGGGCCTGCCGCAGGACCGCCACACCCTGATCCATCTCCTCCCGGGTCATGACCAGCGGGGGCAGCAGGCGCACCGCTTTGTGCGCGGTCAGCACCAGCATTCCCTTCTTCAGGCACAGGTTTGCCACATCCAGCGAGGTAAGGCCCGTTTCCGGCTTTACATCGGCGCCGATCATCAGGCCCATCCCGCGGATGTTGGTCAGCTGCGGAATCGTCCGCAGTTTTTCCTGCAGATACGCGCCCTTTGCCTCCACTTCCGCCAAAAAGGCCGGATCGGCAATGCGCCCCAGCATATAACGGGCCGCCGCGCACACCACCGGGCCGCCGCCGAAGGTAGAGCCGTGCATCCCGCCGGAGAGAACCGCCCCCAGCTCCGCGCTGCACAGGCAGGCGCCGATGGGCAGGCCGCCGCCCAGCCCCTTGGCCGAGGTGACCACATCCGGGCGGATACCGTACCGCTCAAAGCAGAACAGCTTGCCCGTGCGGCCGATACCGGTCTGCACTTCGTCGGCGATCAGCAGGATCCCCTTCTCCGTGCACAGCTGCCGCAGCTGCCGCACAAACTCCGGATCCAGCAGGAACACGCCGCCCTCGCCCTGAATCAGCTCGATCATCACAGCGCAGGTTTTTTCGGTCACCGCCGCGCGCACTTTTTCCATGTCATCAATGGGGGCATAGTCAAACCCCTCGGTGAAGGGATCAAAGTGGTGATGGAATTCATCCTGGCCGGTTGCCGCCAGCGTGGTCACCGTACGGCCGTGGAAGGAATTCTCCAGCGTGAGGATACGCTTGCAGTCGGGGGCTTTCGTTTCCCCGAATTTCCGGGCCAGCTTGATGGCACATTCGTTGGCCTCGGCGCCAGAATTGCCGAAGAACACCTTGGAAAAACCGGACAGGCGGCACAGTTCCTCGGCCAGGGCCGTCTGCACCGGGTTATAGTACAGGTTGCTGATATGCTGCAGCGTGGCGGCCTGCTCGCTGACCGCTTTCACCCAGCCATCATCGCACCATCCAAGAGCATTGACCCCGATGCCGCTGGTAAAATCCAGATACGTCTTTCCCTCGCTGTCGGTGGCATACACGCCCTTACCCTGGACCAGCGCCACCGGAAACCGGCCGTAGGTGGGCATCAGGTTCTCCTTTTCCTGCTGCCGGATCGCCTCAAAATTCATAACAGTTCCCCCTTTTTTCTCCTCAATAAAACATCGTGCCGATGCCCTCATCCGTCAGCAGCTCGATCAGCAGGGAATGGGGCACGCGGCCGTCGATAATATGGGCGCGCTGCACACCGCGGCGCACTGCCTCCACACAGCAGTCGATCTTGGGGATCATGCCGCCGCTGATGATGTTCTCGCGCTTCAGCTTGGGAACCTCGCTGACGTTGACCACCGGGATAATGGTGCTCTCGTCGTCTTTGTCCCGCAGCAGGCCGCACACATCGGTCATCAGCAGCAGCTTGCACGCGCCCAGCTCGGCCGCGATGCGGGCCGCCGCCACATCCGCATTGATGTTGTACACTTCCCCGTGATAACCCCCGGCCACCGTGGCGATGATGGGAACATACCCGGACCGGGTGGCATTTTCGATAACCTCGGTGTGCACTTCCCGGATCTCCCCCACAAAGCCGTAATCGTCCCCGCCGGAAATCAGCTTGTCGGCCATCAGCATATCGCCGTCCAGCCCGCACAGCCCCACAGCCCGGCCATTGTGGGCCGCCAGCAGCTGGACCAGCGCTTTGTTCACCTTTCCGGCCAGCACCTGCTGCACAATCTCCATGGTCTCTTCATCCGTATAGCGCATCCCGTTGACAAACCGGCTCTCTTTGCCGATCTTTTTCAGCATAGCGTTGATCTCCGGGCCGCCGCCGTGCACCAGCACCACATTGATACCCAGCGCCTTCATCATGACGATATCATTCATCACGGCGTTTTTCAGATCCTCGTTGATCATGGCATTGCCGCCGTATTTGACCACGATGGTCTTCCCGGCCAGGCGCTGGATGTACGGCAGGGCCTGTACCAGGATCTGGGCCCGGCCGGCATTGGAAATTTTCATCGGTTCCATTTTTTCCTCCTCAGGTGCGGTAGTCACCGTTGATCTTCACATACTCATAGGTCAGATCGCAGCCCCATGCCTTGGCGGAAAACGGCCCGGTCTTCATATCCACCAGAATCCCGATCTCCTTCTCCTTCAGAACCTCGGCCGCTTCTTCTTCACTATAGGGGTGATAGGCGGCGTTTTCGCACACCCACACTTCTCCCGCCGCGCTTTTCAGCGTTACGTTAATGCGGCTGACATCGAAATCGCCGGGGGTATAGCCGATGGCGCACAGAATCCGGCCCCAGTTGGCGTCCTGCCCGAACATGGCGGCCTTGAGCAGGTCGCTGGTCACCACGCTCTTGCTCACGGCGCGGGCCACCTCCAGGCTGGGGGCGCCGGTCACCTCACACACCAGCAGCTTGCTGGCTCCCTCGCCGTCGCCGGCGTGCTCGCGGCACATGTGCTCGGCAATGGCGGTCAGCGCCTCAAAGAAGGTATCGTAATCCTCCCCCGGGCCGGTAACCGGCTCGTTCCCGGCCAGGCCGCTGGCCATCAGGATCAGGGTATCATTGGTCGAGGTGTCCCGGTCCACGCTCATCTGGTTATAGGTGCCGGGCACCACATCGGAGAGCGCCTTCTGCAGCATCTGCGGGCTGATGGCCGCATCGGTGGTATAAAACTCCAGCATGGTGGCCATATTGGGGGCGATCATGCCGCTGCCCTTTCCGATGGCGCCCAGATGGCAGGTTTTTCCTCCCAGCGTAAACGAGAAGGCATACTCCTTCGGGTATGTATCGGTGGTCATGATAGCGGTGGCGGCCTGCAGGCTGCCGGACGCCTCGTGGGTCAGCTGCGCCGCTGCCTGCGGAATACCCGCGGCAAAGGGGGTCAGCTGCATGGGCTGCCCGATCACCCCGGTGGAAGCCGGCAGCACATCCTCTTTGGCGATGTGCAGCGCATCGGCCACCAGCTGGCAGGTATCCAGCGCCAGCTGCACCCCGCCCGGCGCGCAGGTATTGGCATTGCCGCTGTTGACCACGATGGCCTGGGCATAGCCGTCCTGCAGATGCATCCGGTCCACCGTGATAGGGGCCCCGCAGATCTTGTTGGTGGTGTACACGCCGGCCGCTGCACAGCGCACGTCCGCGCTGATCAGGGCCAGGTCCAGTTTCTCGTGATGGGGACGGATGCCGCAGTGCACGCCGCTGGCCGAAAAGCCCCTGGCCGCACACACGCCGCCCTTTACCTCGGTAAATTTCATGTTTCTCTCTCCTCTTTATTCCAACCCGGCCGTTTCCGTCAGGCCCAGCATAATATTCATGCACTGCACCGCCGCTCCGCTGCTGCCTTTTCCCAGGTTGTCGAACAGGCTGATCAGCAGCATCTGCTTCTCATCGGGGGAGGCGGTCAGGTAAATTTCCATTTTGTCGGTGCACCGGTTTCCGTTCCCCGCCAAAAATCCGTCTTCCGGCAGCTGTCCCAGAGGATGGACCGCTATCTGCTCCTCCCCCTGGTAGTAATCCCGCAGGGCCCGGGCGATTTTTTCGGGGGACAGACCGGGCAGCAGCTCCATGCGCAGCGGCACGGTCACCTGCATTCCGCTGTAGTAGTCCGCCACGATGGGCACAAAGACCGGCGGGGTCTCCAGCCCGCTGATGCGCTGCATTTCGGGCAGGTGCTTGTGGTGCAGCGTCAGGCCGTAGGAACGGGGACTGTCGTATTCCACGGGGCGCGCGGGCGCCTCGTACGCGGCGATCATCTTCTTCCCTCCGCCGCTGTAGCCGGTCAGGCTGTGGCAGGTAAAGGGATATCCGGCGGGCAGTATCCCGGTGGTAACCAGCGGGGCCACCAGCGAGATAAACCCACTGGCATGGCAGCCCGGCACCGCCACACGGGTGCTGCTGCGGATTTTTTCCCGGTACCCGTGCAGCTCGGGAAAGCCGTAGACCCAGCCCGGGTCCACCCGGTGGGCCGTGCTGGTATCCAGCAGACGCACCTTCGACCCCACCAGGGGTACAATGGATTTGGCCGCCGCATCCGGCAGGCACAAAAAGGCCAGATCCGCTGAACGGATCACCCGGGCGCGCTCGGCTTCCTCCTTACGCCCCTCTTCGCTGATGGACAGCAGTTCAATCTCCTCCCGCTGTTTCAGCCGGTCGGCAATGCGCAGGCCAGTGGTCCCGGCGCTGCCGTCAATAAAAACGCGGATCTTATTCATGGGTGATTTCCTCCCGCACCGCCTTGGCCATGGCCCGCACATTTTCGGGGGCCGGTCCGCCGTAAACGGTTCGGCCGTTCACACAGGCCGCCAGGCTGATGGCGTCGTACACCTTTTCATCGAACAGGGGGCACACCTTCCGATACTCGGAAAGGGGCAGACTCTCCAGCGTTTCGCCGCTCTCCATGCATTTGGCCACCAAGTCCCCCGTCATCCGATACGCATCGCGGAAGGGCAGCCCCTTCTGCTCCACCAGATAGTCGGCCACATCGGTGGCATTGATAAAGCCGCCTGCGGCCGCTTTCCGCATATTGTCCGGCAGCAGGGTCATGGTTTTCACCATGGGGATAAAGGCGGTCAGGCACATGCGCAGGGTGTCCACCGCATCGAATACGGCCTCTTTATCCTCCTGCATATCCTTGTTATAAGCCAGCGGCAGCCCCTTCATCATGGTCAGCAGGCCCATCAGATCCCCGAACACACGGCCGCTCTTGCCGCGTACCAGCTCGGCGATATCCGGGTTTTTCTTCTGGGGCATGATGCTCGATCCTGTGGAAAAGGCGTCATCCAGCCGGACAAACCGAAATTCCCAGCTGCACCACAGCACCAGCTCCTCGGAAAAACGGGACAGATGCACCATGGCAAGGGAAATGGCGCCGGTGATCTCGGCACAGAAATCCCGGTCGGCCACGCCGTCCAGGCTGTTGCGGCAGGGAGCATCGAAATGCAGCAGCTCCGCCGTACGGAACCGGTCGATGGGATAAGTGGTACCGGCCAGGGCGCCGCTGCCCAGGGGCATGACGTTCATGCGCTTTTTCGCGTCCTCCAGCCGTCCGATATCCCGCAGGAACATCTCTGCATAAGCCAGCATGTGGTGACCGAAGGTGATGGGCTGGGCCCGCTGCAGATGGGTATAGCCGGGCATGACCATCTCGCTGCCCTCCTCGGCCTTGTCGCACAGCACTTCAATCAGCTCGCGCAGCTGCGCGGTCAGGCTGTCACACTCCTTGCGCAGGTACAGCCGCACATCCACGGCCACCTGATCGTTGCGGCTGCGGGCCGTGTGCAGGCGCTTGCCCGCATCGCCCAGGCGCCGGGTCAGCTCCTCCTCGATCACCGTGTGGATGTCCTCTGCGTTGGGATCGATCTGCATGCGGCCTTTCTCGATATCCTCGCGGATCCGGCACAGCTCCTGCCGGATCGTTCCGGCTTCTTCCGGGTCGATCACGCCGCATTCCCCCAGCATGGTCACATGGGCGATGCTGCCCTCGATATCCTCGCGGAACATCCGACTGTCAAACGAAATGGATGAGTTAAAATCGTTGGTCTTGGGGTCCAGCTCCCCGTGAAAAGAGCCCTGCCACAGCTTCATTTACGTTCCTCCGTTCTCTCTCCTGATGCAAAACCGCCCGCACACCGTTTTGGGGTGTGCGGGACGTAGCTGTCATGTGCGTTGCGGAAATGCAGGTTACTTCTCCTGCGCTTCCAGCTGCTGGCGCTTTTTCGCCTGCACCTTGATGGGAAGGCCGAACAGATTGATAAATCCGGCGGAATCGGCCTGGTTGTAAACCTCGTCCTCGTCGAACGTGGCGATCTCTTCGTCATACAGGCTGTACTTCGAGGTGGTCCCGGCGTCGATGATGTTGCCCTTATACAGCTTCAGCTTCACGTCGCCTGTCACGGTCTGCTGCGTGCTGGTCACGAAAGCGGACAGGGCCTCGCGCAGGGGGGTGTACCACTGACCGTAGTAAACCAGCTCAGCAAAGCGCAGGGCAACCTGCTGTTTGTAGTGGTACGTCTCGCGGTCCAGGCACAGCTCTTCCAGCTTGTTGTGGGCCGTGTACAGGATGGTGCCGCCGGGAGTCTCGTACACGCCGCGGCTCTTCATGCCCACCAGCCGGTTTTCCACAATATCGGTCAGGCCGATGCCGTTTTTGCCGCCCAGCTCATTCAGAGTCTTCACCACTTCCACGCCGTCCATCTCCTTGCCGTCGATGGCGGTGCAGATGCCCTTTTCAAAATGCAGCGTCACATAGGTGGGCTCATCAGGAGCCTGCTCGGGCGATACGCTCATCTCCAAAAAGCCGGGCTTGTTATAGAGCGGCTCGTTGGCAGGATTCTCCAGATCCAGGCCCTCGTGGGACAGGTGCCACAGGTTCTTATCTTTCGAGTAGTTGGTCTCGCGGGTGATCTTCAGCGGAATGTGATGGGCCTCAGCGTACTCGATCTCCTCCTCACGGGATTTGATGGTCCAGATCCGCCACGGGGCGATGATCTTCATATCCGGAGCAAACGCCTTGATGCTCAGTTCAAAACGGACCTGGTCGTTGCCCTTGCCGGTGCAGCCGTGGCAGATGGCATCGGCCCCTTCGGCCTTGGCGATCTCCACCAGCTTTTTGGCGATAATCGGGCGGGCAAACGAGGTGCCCAGCAGGTATTTGTTCTCATAAACGGCGCCGGCCTGGATGGTGGGGAATACATAATCCTCCACAAATTCCTTTTTCAGATCGGCAATGTACAGCTTGGAAGCGCCGGTCTTCTTGGCCTTTTCCTCCAGGCCCTCCAGCTCGCTGCCCTGGCCAACATCCGCCGCCACGGCGATTACTTCGCAGTTGTTATAGTTTTCCTTCAGCCACGGGATGATAATGGATGTATCCAGGCCGCCCGAATAGGCCAGCACTACTTTTTTAATCGACTGTTCCATCTTGATGATTCCTCCGTTTGTTGTTCTATACCAAAAGCGCCGCCCCCAAAAAAGGAGCAGCGCTCTTTCCTTGCGGCATTGTCTATTATACGCCATTTATGCAGAATTTCAAGTGTTTTTTGCATATTTATGCGCAATATCCCTTTTGCACAAAAATGCGCCCCAATCCCGCATTTTTTGTCTTATTCGTCTTTAACCAGCACCTTTTCAATGGCGCCGACAAAGGTAACGTGGAAATCCCCGTTTTTGTAATTGGCCGGAACCAGCGACGGATCGGTAAAGCAATCGGCCTGCATGGGCTGGCGGTACAGCTTACGGCAAATCAGCACCAACCGGGCCTCCCGGTAATAGGGGGCCTTTTCATCGAACACCGGGGTGATCCCGGCCTTCTTGTCCTTGTCGCCGTCGCGGCCCGATTCCCGGCCGCAGATGACCATGGCGTCGTGGTTCTCTTTGGGCAACACGCACAGGCTGAAGAAATCATGGTTCTCGATAAACGGCAGGGTGTAACGCTGCGGGCGGACGTGAACGGTAGCCGTATAGTGCCCCCACAGTTCCCCCATGCTGCCCCAGCTGACCGTCATGGTGTTGTGGGCCGCTTCATCCCCGGCCGTCAGCAGCATCCACTCCTTGTTGATGGTCACAAACAGATTGTCCCGGATCTCCTCCGGGGTAATTTCGCGAAATGCCATTTGCGGTTTCCTCCTTGTAATTTTTTCTTTTTTCTACTATGCGGGGCGGCCATTCTTTATGAAAATCCGCCCGGCTGTGCGTATACAGATGATGAATATTTATTCTTTTTCATACATTTTGCAGAGATCCTGCAAGTCGGCCGGAACCACGGCGGTCACCGCAATTCCGTCGCCGCCGTACTCCTCCCGTTCGATCTGGCCGCGCTCATGCAGGCGCGAGAGCAGCTCGCCCTCCCGATAGGGCAGGAACAGCTCCATCCGGCGCGGACCGGCAGGCAGCGCGTCCTCGATTCTCTGCAGCAGGGTGTCGATTCCCTCGCCGGTCAGCGCACTGATGCGCACCCCCCGGCCGATCATCGGCAGCGCATGGATCTCGGGCACCTTGTCGCACTGGTTCATCACGGGGATCACCTTGTCCTCGCTGCACCCCAGCTCCTGTAGCAGCTGCCGGGTAACCTCCAGATGAACGGAAGCCTCGGGGCTGGAGGCATCGCACACATTCAAAATCACATCGGCGTTGGCTGCCTCCTCCAGGGTGGAACGGAAGGCATCCACCAGCTGGTGCGGCAGCCGCCGCACCAGGCCGACGGTATCAATCAGCATAATGGTGCTGCCGCCCGGCAGAGTCAGGGCCCGGGCCGTGGGATCCAGGGTAGCGAACAGCTTGTTTTCCGCCAGCACCCCCGCCTGGGTCAGGCGGTTCATCAGCGTGCTTTTTCCCGCATTGGTGTATCCCACCAGGGCCGCCGTGATCACCCCATCCTTTTTCCGGCGTTTCTGCAGCAGGGCGCGGTGCTTTTCCACATCGTCCAGCTGCTCCCGCAGCGATTCAATCCGCCGCCGGATATGCCGCCGGTCCGTCTCCAGCTTGCTCTCGCCGGGGCCGCGGGTGCCGATGCCGCCTCCCAGCCGCGACATGGCGACACCGCGCCCAGTCAGTCGGGGCATCAGGTATTTCAGCTGGGCCAGCTCCACCTGCAGCCGTCCCTCACGGCTGCGGGCGCGCAGGGCAAAAATATCCAGGATCAGCTGGGTGCGGTCGATCACCCGCACACCGGTCACCTCTTCAATGTTGCGGATCTGCGTGGGGGTCAGTTCCCGGTCAAAGACCAACAGATCGATCTCCTCCCGCTCACAGTGCGCGGCGATTTCGCGCAGCATTCCGGTGCCCACACAGGTGCCGGCCTCCACATGCGGCCGCTTCTGCACCACCGAGCCCACCGGATCCGCCCCGGCGCTGCGGATCAGCTCGTACAGCTCGCTCAGGGACGACTCCACGTCAAGCTCCCCCGTATCCACCGAAACCAGCAGTGCCCGCTCCGGCCTTCTCTCCATTTGCTCCATATCCACTCTCCTGTTTTCCGGTTTTTACGAACCGAAGTCCAGCACCGCGATCAGTTCCTCCGTCATCCTGTCCTTTTCCTGCGAAACGCGGTACAGCAAAACGGTATTCGTGCCGATTTCCGTATCCCCTCCGCTCTGCTCATACACACCATCCTGAATCCGCCAGAAATCCAGATCCATCCCCTGCACATCCCCAGCGCTGCCGCTGACCAGCTCCAGAACAGGAGACTCCCCTCCTTCGGAAGAATCGCTTTCTTCCTGAGTGGCGGATTCTCCAGAAGGCTCGCTGGCACTGCTCTCCGTCAGATCAATCACCCGGGTTACGCGCCGGATCAAAATGCTGTCCGGATGGACGCAGTCCCGCAGATCCAGCTGGCAGAAGCTCTCTCCCTCTGCGGGCTTCGCCTCCTCACTGTAAATCTCAAACAGGGCCCTGCGCTGGTCCCGCAACCGGCGCAGAATGGAAAAATAGTCCTCAACCCGTGGCTCCTGGGTATAGGTATCCAGGGTATCATCCGTTTTTTCCATGTGGTAGGGCATTTTGCTGTCCCCCTCATAGTACTGGACCTGATAAATACAGGTGCGCTCACCCTCCTTCTGGGCAGCCACCTTCAGAACAAAATTCTCTTTTTCATTGTTGTTATACGTAAACGAGAGCACGCGCACGTCCTCACAGCCGGTATTTTTCCGGATGCTGTCCGCCGCCTGCTGGGAAAAAACGCCGTCCTGGAACGCGATGGAATCACTCTTCTGAAAAAGGGTGAACAGCACAAATACCAGCACAACCAGCGCGGCACACATAAGGATCTGCCATATTTTCACGGGCTTACGACGCATAAGTGGGTCACCTTCCGCCTTTCTCAATGAATTCTGGCCTTATTGTACCACAATGGCCCCTGCAATACCAGAAACAGACTGTAAACTTCCTGATTCCTTGCCGGAAAAATCACCGGATGCCGCCTTTCCGGCAAAAAAGCCGCCCGTTCCCGTGGGAACAGACGGCTTTTTCCTACCGTTTTTCCGGTTATCGCCAAATGATAACCGAACTGTACGGCCTGTGCGCTCGCGTTTTACTTACAGCAGCTCGATGATGGCCATTTCGGCGGCATCACCGCGGCGCGGCCCCAGCTTGGTAATACGGGTATAACCGCCGTTGCGGTCGGCATACTTGGGGGCAATTTCCGTAAACAGCTTGTGCGTTACGTCTTCTTTGGTTACAAAAGCCATGACCAGACGCTGATTGTGCAGGTTATTCTCCTTGGCAATCGTGATCATCTTTTCGGTCATAGCGCGGACTTCCTTGGCGCGGGTGACGGTGGTCTCGATCTTGCCGTTTTCCAGCAGGAAGGTTACCATGGCACGCAGCATCGCGGTGCGGCTGGCCGTATCGCGGCCGAGCTTTCTCGTTCCGGGCATCGAATATTCACTCCTTTACGGTCATTCAAAGTGTTCAGCAGGGATAGCGGGCGCTTTATTCATCGTCCTTGCGCAGGTTAAAGCCGAGGGAAGCCATCTTCCACACAACCTCTTCCAGGGACTTGCGGCCCAGATTGCGGACTTTCATCATGTCCTCTTCGCTTTTATTCAGCAGATCTTCCACGGTATTGATGCCCGCACGCTTCAGGCAGTTGAAAGAACGGACCGACAGGTCCAGTTCCTCAATCGTCATACCCAGCACGGATTCCTTGCCCTTTTCGTCCTTCTCCACCATGATCTCGGTGCTGCTGCCCTTATCGGACAGATCCACAAACAGATTCAGGTGTTCGGTCAGAACCTTGGCGGCCAGGGAAACGGCTTCCTGTGCATTAATCACACCGTTGGTCCAAACTTCCAGGGTCAGCTTGTCGAAGTCAATGCTCTGGCCCACGCGGGTATTCTCCACGTTGAAGTTTACCTTCAGCACAGGGGTGTAGATCGAGTCGACCGGCAGCTCGCCGATAATGCCGGCGGGCATAGCGGCCTTGTTCCTTTCACTGGAAACATATCCTCTCCCTTTGTCGAGGGTCAGCTCCATATAGAGCTTGGCGTCCTCGCCCAGGGTAGCAATGTGCATTTCAGGGTTCAGGATCTCCACTTCGCTGTCGCACTTAATCGCATCAGCCGTCACCTCACAGGGGCCCTCCGCCAGAATCTCGATGGTCTTGGGGCCATCGCAGTACAGCTTGGCAGTCAGTCCCTTGATGTTCAGGATGATCTCAGCGACATCCTCCTTCACACCGGGGATGGTGGAGAATTCATGAACAACACCGTCAATTTTCACGGACTTAACAGCGACACCGGGAAGGCTGGAGAGAAGCACACGGCGCAGGGAGTTGCCCAACGTCGTACCGAATCCTCTCTCAAGGGGTTCGACTACAAATTTGCCATACTTTCCATCACTGGACAGTTCCTGGGTTTCGATTTTGGGCTTTTCAATCTCGATCATTCGTGAACCTCCTTATCAATTCCTGTCAGGCCGCCCCTGCTGGGGCAGCCCGGCATGCCTTTTTGCATTTACATGCGTACCCGGCATTACTTGGAGTACAATTCGACGATCAGGGTCTCGTCAACTTCCAGATCGACGTCCTCACGAGTGGCCATGGCAACAACCTTGCCCTCGAGATTATCGCGGTTCACTTCCAGCCACTTGGGGCAGGGACGGGCGGCATTCTCTTCCACCACAGCCTTGATCTTGGCGCTGGAACGGCTCTTCTCGGCGATGGCGATCACCTGACCCACCTTTACCAGATAGGACGGGATATCCACGCGGTGACCATCCACGGTGAAGTGGCCGTGTACCACCAGCTGGCGGGCTTCCGCACGGGAGCTGGCCCAGCCCAGACGATAGACAACGTTATCCAGACGGCTTTCCAGAATGGTCAGCAGGGCGTCGCCGGTCTTGCCTTCCATTTTGGTGGCCATTTCATAGTAGCCCCGGAACTGGCCCTCCAGAACACCATAGTAACGGCGGGCAATCTGCTTGGCGCGCAGCTGCATGCCGTACTCGGAAGTCTTCTTGCGGCCCTGGCCATGCTGGCCGGGGGCATACGCTCTGCGGGTCAGAGCACATTTATCGGTATAGCATCTTGCGCCTTTCAGGAACAGCTTCTGGCCCTCACGGCGGCAAAGTTTGCATACAGCTTCAGTATATCTTGCCATACTTTCGTGGCACCTCCTATATTTCGATCTGTTATACGCGTCTTCTCTTGGGGGGACGGCAACCGTTGTGCGGGATGGGGGTCACGTCTTTAATCATGCTGACCTCCAGGCCGGCGCCCTGCAGCGCACGGATAGCTGCTTCACGTCCGGAGCCCGGTCCCTTTACATACACTTCAACGGTCTTCATGCCGTGATCCATCGCGATCTTGGCAGCGGTCTCTGCGGCTGTCTGAGCGGCGAACGGGGTGCTCTTTCTGGAACCCCGGAAGCCCAGCTCACCAGCGCTGGCCCAGCTGACCGCATTTCCCTGCATATCGGTAATTGTTACAATCGTGTTGTTAAAAGTGGACTGAATATGCGCCTGGCCGCGGTCGATATTCTTCCGTTCACGGCGCTTGCGTACTGCGGTAACCTTCTTACCGCCTTTCTGTGCTGCCATCAGTTTATCCCTCCCTGATTACTTCTTCTTGTTCGCCATGGTCTTGCGGGGACCTTTCCGGGTACGGGCGTTGGTCTTGCTGCGCTGGCCTCTTACCGGCAGGCCCTTGCGGTGGCGCAGGCCACGGTAGGAACCGATTTCGATAAGACGCTTGATATCGAAAGCAGTGTCACGGCGCAGGTCGCCTTCCACACGGCAGTTATGGTCGATATACTCTCTCAGCTTTGCGGCATCATCCTCGGTCATGTCACGAACGCGGACATCGGGATCAACACCAGTGTTTTTGCAGATATCGGAAGCGGTCTTGCGGCCGATCCCGTAGATATACGTCAAAGCAATTTCAATGCGTTTGTCTCTGGGCAGGTCAATACCTGAAATACGCGGCATGGTGTAATTGCACCTCCATATTTATTGTCGGGCACCGGGGATCAGCCCTGGCGCTGCTTGTGCTTCGGATTTTCGCAGATTACCATTACTTTGCCTTTGCGCTTGATAATCTTGCATTTCTCGCACATCTTCTTCACAGAAGGTCTTACTTTCATTGTGTGCGCCCTCCTTTAGGCAAAAGTGGGTATTTCAAAAATGCGTTTCTCTTACTTGGTTCGCCATGTGATGCGGCCGCGGGTCAGATCATAAGGAGACATCTCCACGGTCACCTTGTCGCCCGGCAGGATGCGGATAAAATTCATGCGCAGTTTGCCGGAAATATGGGCCAGAATAACATGGCCATTGGGAAGCTCTACATGAAACATGGCATTGGGCAGAGCTTCTTTCACGATACCCTCGAGTTCAATTACGTCCTGTTTGGACATGCGGGTTCACCCTCCGATCCATTTTTTCTGCAGGAAAACGCCTGCAGGGCTGCTTGCAGCTGTTTGTCGGTTTTAAGGCACGAGGCAGCCAGACATACGCGGGTTTTTCGCAGATGCAGCGGGTTTTTGCCCTTGGGATGGGAGAGCGGACGATCCTCTCCGTTACAGAGAAGACACAATCCCTTTTCCATGCCCGTCACGGCATAAAACCGGCCTTTTCCGCGCCCCTTGCGGACACAGACAACCTGGCCTGTTACAATTTCACTCATCCGTCTTTCACTCGGGCCGGGTCAAAATGACGGGCCCATCGGGTGTAATCGCAACCGTGTGTTCAAAATGTGCCGAAAGGCTGCCGTCGGCGGTCACCGTCGTCCAACCGTCCTCCAGGACACGCACACTCTTCGTACCGGCGTTTATCATCGGTTCGATCGCAATCACCATACCGGGCATCAGGCGTACACCGCGCCCCGGCTTACCGTAATTGGGAACACTTGGGTCTTCGTGGAGCGAAGTACCTACTCCGTGGCCGACAAATTCGCGTACCACCGAGTAGCCACGCGCTTCGACATACCGCTGTACGGCGCTTCCGATATCGCCTATCCGATTTCCCGGTTTCGCCATGGCGATTCCTTCGTACAGGCTCTCTCGGGTGGCATCCAGCAGGGCCTGCGCCTGAGCGCTGATATCCCCGCAGGGGAAGGTATAGGCGTTGTCGCCGTTATAGCCATCCACCTCGGCACCGATATCAATGCTGACGATATCGCCCTGTTTCAGTACAATCTTTTTGCTCGGTATGCCATGGATTACCACGTTGTTGACAGAGATGCAGGCACTGCCGGGGAACCCGCCGTATCCCAAAAAGTTCGGCCTGGCGCCGCACTTTTCAATGAACTGGCGGGCTACGCGATCGAGCTCATAGGTGGTTACCCCAGGTTCGATCGCTTTTCCCACAGTGTGTAATGCCAGTGCAGAAATCCGGCCGGCCTCCCGCAATTTCACGAGTTCCCGGCTCGTTTTCAGTACAATCATTTATTCCGCCTCTACTGCGGCCAGGGTCAGGCGTTTGGTATCCGCTACGTCTTCCTGTCCTTCTACGATTCTCAGTTTTCCCTGCTTCTCGTAGTAAGCCTTCAGCGGCTCTGTCTGTTCGTGATAGACGCTCAGACGCGCCTTCACGGTATCAGGGTGGTCATCCTTGCGCTGAACAAGGGCGCCGCCGCACTTGTCGCACACGCCGTCTTTCGCGGGCTTCAAGTACTCCATGTGGTAACTGGCACCACATGCTTCGCAGACGCGGCGTCCGGACATACGGGCAATGATCTTGTCATCCGCGACTTCAATGTCGATGACGCGGTCGATCTGTACACCCATGGCATCCAGAGCCTCGGCCTGGGGGATGGTGCGCGGGAAACCGTCCAGAATGAAACCATTCTTGCAGTCGTCCTGCTGCAGGCGCTCTTTGATAATGCCGATCACGACATCATCGGGCACCAACTTGCCGGCATCCATATAGGATTTGGCGCGCAGTCCCATCTCCGTGCCGCTTTTCAGCGCTTCGCGGAGCGTATTTCCTGTTGAGATCGCGGGGATCGAAAGAGCGTTGCAGAGTGTCTCAGCCTGTGTGCCTTTGCCGGCGCCGGGGGCACCCAAAAGGATCAGCTTCATTATTGCATTCCTCCTTCAAGAATCAATCCAAAAAGCCTTTATAATGGCGCATCATCATCTGGCTCTCCAGCTGCTTGACCGTCTCCAGCGCGACGCCGACCATAATGATGATCGAAGTGCCGCCCATGGACATATTGCTCATGTCAGCCAGGTTGCCGTAAATAATCGGGACCAGCGCGACCACCGCAAGGAAGAGAGCGCCGATCAAAGTCAACTTGGAAAGGATCTTCGCGATAAAATCAGCGGTAGGCTTGCCGGGGCGGATACCCGGGATCATACCGTTGTTCTGCCGCAGATTATTGGCCATCTCCAGCGGATTATACTGGATGGACATATAGAAATATGCGAACAGAAGAATCAGGACAAAGTAAAGAATGCAGTACAGCCAGCCGCGGGAGGACAGGGCCCCAAAGAAGGCCGCCCAGAACCCGGTCTGAGCCTGACTGCCCATAAACACCTGGACCATCGACGGAATCGACAGGATCGAGGAAGCGAAAATGATGGGCATAACGCCGCTCATAGCAACCTTGATCGGGATGTGCGAGCTCTGTCCGCCATACACCTTGCGGCCAACGACACGCTTGGCATACTGAACCGGCAGGCGGCGCTCACTGTCGTTCATGAAGACGATCACCCAGATGACCGCCAGGAACAGGACCAGCCACAGCGGGGCAAGAACGAGGTACTTGCCATAGGTACCCGGATCCAGGAACCCATTGTAGAAATAGGCCCATACCTGGCCGAGGGTGGTGGGCATACGGGCGATAATGCTGGCAAACAGCAGGATCGAAATACCGTTCCCCACGCCTTTTACGTTGATCTGCTCACCCAGCCACATCATCAGTGCGGTACCGGCGGTGAACACAAAGATAATGACAAAAGCCGAGAACCAGGCACTGAGGCCGTCGTTATACTCGGTAATGCCGTTATTGCGCAGATAGAAATAATAGGCGGTTCCCTGGATCAGCCCCAGTGCTACCGTGACATACCGGGTGATGGAAGCGATTTTCTTTCTTCCCTCTTCCCCTTCGCGGGCCAATCTCTCCAGAGGGCGAATGGCAACCGTGAGCAGCTGCATGATAATACTGGAGTTGATGTACGGGGTGATGCCCATGGCAAACAGCGTTGCGTTGCCAAAGGCACCGCCGGTCAGCATATTCACATAGCCGAGCGGCGTATCATCCACACGCGCCATCAAAGCGGACAGCGCTGATACATCCAAAAACGGAACCGGAATGACGGATCCCAGGCGGAAGACCACGATCACCAGCAGGGTGAACAGCAGCTTTTTGCGCAGATCCGGAATTCGGAAAGCATTTTTAATGGTGTTCAGCACTTAGATCACCTCTGCCTTCCCACCTGCAGCCTCGATTTTCTCTTTTGCAGCGGCGGAGAAAGCAGATACCTTGACGGTCAGGCTCTTGGTCAGCTTGCCGTTAGCCAGGATCTTCACACCGTCACAGCCATTCTTGATGATGCCGGCCTTTACCAGGGCTTCTGCATCAACAATCGCACCATTTTCAAACTTTTCCAGAGAACCCACATTCACGGCAACGATCTCGCTGGCGAAAATGTTGTGGAATCCTCTCTTCGGGATACGGCGGGCCATGGGCATCTGGCCACCTTCAAAGCTGGGGCGCATACCGCGGCCTGCTCTGGCCTTCTGGCCCTTGTGGCCCTTACCGGCGGTTTTGCCCTGGCCGGAGCCATGGCCACGGCCAATGCGCTTTGCCTCTTTGGTAGCGCCGGCCACCGCAGTCAGTTCATTCAGTTTCATGACAATCGCACCTCCTTGTTTACTTCACTACTTCGACAAGGTGGGAGATCTTAGCCACCTTACCCTGTGTCTGGGCATTATCGGGCTGCGTGGTGCAGTCGCCGATCTTCTTGAGACCGAGAGCATGGGCGGTCGCGATCTGATCCGCTTTGCAGCCAATCAGACTTTTAATCAACTTAATGGTCATTGCTTGCGTCCTCCCTTACAGAATCTCTTTGACCGACTTGCCGCGGATGGCCGCGACCTCTTCGGCACTGCGCAGCTGGCGCAGACCGGCCATCGTGGCGCGCACAACATTGCAGGGGTTGTTGGAACGCAGGGCCTTGGTACGGATGTCCTTAATGCCTACGCTCTCAACGACCGCACGGACTGCGCCGCCAGCGATAACGCCGGTACCGGGGGCAGCGGGCTTCATCAGCACGCGGCCGGCGCCGAACTCGCCGATCACTTCATGGGGGATCGTGTCGCCGCGCAGCGAAACCTTGGTCAGGTTCTTCTTCGCGTCTTCGATGCCCTTGCGGATAGCATCCGGAACTTCGCCGGCCTTGCCGATACCGAAGCCCACGGTGCCGTTACCGTCACCGACAACTACCAGAGCGGCGAACTTGAAAATACGGCCGCCCTTTACGGTTTTGGAAACGCGGTTGATCGCAACCACGCGCTCTTTCATTTCCATTGCGGAAGCGTCAATTCTAGCCAAAAGTATTCCTCCTTACTCAGAACTTGAGGCCGCCCTCGCGGGCGCCTTCGGCCAGCTCTTTGACGCGGCCGTGGAAGATATAACCGCCGCGGTCAAATACAACCTCGGAGATTCCCTTATCGGCAGCGCGCTTGGCCAGCAGCTCGCCGACCTTGTGTGCAGCCTCTTTGTTACCGCCATTTCCGCTGAATTCTGCATCCAGGGTGGAAGCAGCGCACAGCGTCACTCCTGCGACATCGTCGATAATCTGGGCATAGATGTTCTTGTTGGAGCGGAACACATTCAGGCGGGGGCAGGTAGCAGTGCCCGAAATTTTACCGCGCACTCTCTTGTGGCGGTGCAGTCTGGCTTTATTACTGGAAGCCTTATTCACCATTTGTCATTCACTCCTTACTTCTTCGAGCCCTTACCGGCTTTGCCTTCCTTGCGGCGGACTACTTCATAATCATACTTAATGCCCTTGCCCTTATAAGGCTCCGGCGGGCGCTTCTCGCGGACTTCAGCCGCAAACTGGCCAACCTGCTGCTTATCGGGGCCAGAGATCACAACGGTATTGGCGTTCGGTACATCGATCGTAATACCGGGAACCTCACTTACGATAACCTGATGGGAGAACCCCAGGTTCATCACCAGGTTGCTGCCCTGCTTCTGGGCACGGTAGCCAACGCCGTTTACTTCCAGCGTCTTCTTATAGCCCTCCGTCACACCGACCACCATGTTGTGGATCAGCGTACGGGTCAGGCCATGCAGCGAACGGTTTTCTTTCTCGTCATCAGGGCGGGTCACGACGATCTCGTTGCCCTCCACCGCAACGTTCATGTTGGGGTGGACCTTCTGGGTCAGGGTGCCCTTCGGGCCCTTTACCGTGACAACGCTGCCATCGATTTTTACCTCGACGCCGGCGGGAATATTTATGGGTTTTCTTCCAATTCGAGACATGTGTACACCTCCCTTATCTTACCAGACAAACGCCAGCACTTCGCCGCCGATGTTCTCTTTGCGAGCCTGGCGGTCGGTCATAATACCCTTCGAAGTGGAGACGATGGCGATACCCAGGCCGTTCATGACCTTGGGCATATCCGCTGCGCCGGAATAAATGCGCAGGCCGGGCTTGCTCACACGGCGCAGGCCCTTGATCACCGGGGTTTTGCCCTCGGCATACTTCAGCACAACCTTGATCATGCCCTGCTTGCCGTCTTCGGTTACGGTAAAGCTCTTTACGTAGCCCTCGTCCACCAGGATCTGGCAGATGGCCTTCTTGGCATTGGAAGCGGGGATCTCAACGGTATCATGTTTTGCGCTGCTTGCATTGCGGATGCGGGTCAGCAGGTCCGCGATGGTATCTGTAATCTGCATGCTGTTACCTCCTGTCCTTCGTTACCAGCTTGCCTTTTTCACGCCCGGGATCTCGCCCTTGTAAGCAAGTTCACGGAAGCAAATACGGCAAATACCGAACTTGCGAAGATAGGCATGCGGCCGGCCGCAGATCTTGCATCTGTTATAATGACGCGAAGAGAACTTCGGTTCTCTCTGCTGCTTCAGTTTCATAGCAGTTTTAGCCACAACAATCCCTCCTTATTTCGCAAACGGAGCGCCCATCAGAGCGAGCAGCTCGCGGGCCTCTTCGTCGGTAGCGGCAGTGGTGACAAAGCAGATATCCATGCCACGCACCTTATCGACCTTATCAAAATCAATTTCGGGGAAGATCAGCTGCTCGCGCACGCCCAGGTTGTAGTTGCCGCGGCCGTCAAAGGAGTTCGGATTGATTCCTCTGAAGTCACGCACACGGGGCAGCGCCACGTTGAACAGACGATCCATGAATTCGTACATACGCTCGCCGCGCAGGGTTACCTTCAGGCCGATATTCATGCCTGCACGCAGCTTAAAGTTTGCAACGGACTTCTTCGCTTTGCACACCATGGGCTTCTGCCCGGTGATGGCGGCGAGGTCCGCGCTGATGGTGTCGATCACCTTGGCGTTTTCCTTGGCTTCGCCGGCACCGACATTGACAACAATTTTGTCAAGCTTCGGGATCTGCATAACGCTCTCATAGTTGAATTTCTTCATGAGGGCGGGGGCAGCCTCCTGCTTGTAGAAATCTTTCAGTCTTGCCATTATTCAATCCTCCCTTACAGCGACTCGCCGCATTTCTTGCAAATGCGTTCCTTGCTGCCGTCCTCAAGAATCTTGTGGGCGACGCGGGTGGCTTTGCCGCAGTGCGGGCAAACGATCTGCACCTTGCAGGCATACATGGCGCCTTCAGCCTTTACGATGCCGCCGGTCTCGCCCATACGGCGGGGCTTGACGTGCTTGGTAACCATGTTGAGCTTCTCAACAATGACCTTTCCCTCTTTGGGGCTGACAGCCATTACCTTACCCTGCTTGCCTTTATCGTTGCCGCTGAGGATCTTAACGGTGTCACCAGTCTTCACATGAACATGATTCATATTGGGCACCTCCTTACAGCACTTCCGGAGCCAGGCTCAGGATCTTCATATAATCTTTCTCACGCAGCTCACGTGCGACCGGCCCAAAGATACGGGTGCCTCTGGGGCTCTTGTCATCACGGATAATAACGGCTGCATTCTCATCAAAACGGATATAGGTTCCGTCATCGCGGCGAACACCGGTAGCCGAGCGGACAATAACCGCTTTCACTACGTCGCCCTTCTTTACCACGCCGCCGGGTGCTGCTTTTTTAACCGAAGCAACCACGACGTCGCCGATATTGGCGTACCTCCGGCCGGTACCGCCCAGCACGCGGATGCACATAAGCTCCTTCGCGCCGGTGTTGTCGGCCACTTTGAGGTAAGTCTGCTGTTGAATCACAGTGAGTTCCTCCTTCTATTCAAAGCCAAAGCTGGCTTTCACAAGCGGCCCTAACTTATTTGGCCTTCTCTACGATCTCGACGACTCTCCATCTCTTGTCTTTCGAAAGAGGGCGGGTCTCCATCACGCGAACGCGGTCACCTACGCGGCACTCGTTATTCTCATCGTGTGCCTTCAGCCGAACGGTACGCTTGATGACTTTTTTGTAAAGCGGATGCTTTACGCTGTCCTCGATAGCCAGGACGATGGTTTTATCCATCTTATCGCTGACCACGCGGCCAACCGTGGTTTTTCTCATGTTTCTGTCGCTCACAGCTTGTACCCTCCCTTTCCTTATGCGTTCACGCCGGACTCATTCTCACGGAGAACGGTCTTCACACGGGCGATGTCTTTTTTCACAGCGGTAATGCGCATCGGGTTATCGAGCTGGTTGATGGCAAGCTGGAAACGCAGGTTGAAGAGCTCGGCAGTCAGGTCCTTCAGCTTTGCGGAAAGCTCTTCCGTCGTCATTTGTCTGATTTCAGCGGCTTTCATTACTGCTCACACCCCGTTTCTTTCTTCACGAATTTGCATCTGATCGGCAGCTTGTTGGCGGCCAGGCGCAGGGCCTCGCGGGCCGTCTCCTCCGGCACACCGCCGATTTCGAACATAACACGGCCGGGCTTTACCACGGCCACCCAGTACTCGGGAGAACCTTTACCGGAACCCATGCGGGTTTCAGCGGGCTTCTCGGTGATGGGTTTGTCGGGGAAGATCTTGATCCAGACCTTACCGAAACGCTTGCAGTAACGGGTCATGGCGACACGGGCGGCCTCGATCTGATTGGAGGTGATCCACGCGGGATCGAGGGCCTGCAGGCCGAAATCACCGTAAGTGACAGTATTGCCGCGCAGCGCCTTACCGGTCATACGGCCGCGATGCACTCTGCGGTATTTCACTCTCTTAGGCAGCAACATTATTTATTGCCTCCTTCCTTGCGGGGCTTACGGCTGTCATGCAGCACTTCGCCTCTGTACAGCCAAACTTTTACACCGATGCGGCCATAGGTGGTGGCAGCCTCGGCAAAACCATAATCAATGTCAGCGCGCAGCGTCTGCAGCGGAATAGTACCGTCGTGATACTGCTCGGTTCTGGCAATTTCCGCACCGCCCAGACGGCCGGAAACCTGGGTCTTGATACCCTTGGCACCCAGCTTCATGCTGCGGCCGATGCAGAGCTTCATCGCACGGCGGAAGGAAACACGCTTTTCCAGCTGCTGTGCAATATTCTCGGCGACCAGCTGAGCGTTGAGGTCGGGCTGGCGAACTTCCACGATGTTGATGTTCACAGGCTTGCCCAGTCTCTTCTCCAGCTGAACGCGGAGCTTTTCGATCTCACTGCCGCCCTTGCCGATAACGATGCCCGGCTTGGCGCAATGGATGTGAATGCGGACGCGGCTGGCGTCGCGCTCGATCTCGATCTTCGGAACACCGGCAGCGGCCAGCTGCTTCTTCAGATCTTTACGCAGGTTATAGTCTTCCACCAGAGTATCGCCAAAAACATCTTTTCTGGCATACCAGCGGGAATCCCAATTTTTGATAACGCCCACACGGAGTCCGTGGGGATTGACTTTCTGGCCCATAGTGTACCTCCTCTTCGCTTAGTCTTTCTCTTTGAGCACGATAGTGATGTGCGACGTTCTCTTCAGAACGCGGAACGCACGGCCCTGTGCTCTCGGACGGATACGCTTGAGGATGGGGCCCGGTGCCGCATAGCACGATGCTACATACAGCTTCGTCGTATCCATATTGTGGTTATTTTCAGCATTTGCCATGGCAGACTTCAACAGCTTTTCCAGATCTTCGCACACAGCCTTGGGGGTGTGCTTCAGAATGGCCATCGCCATATCGGCCGGCTTATTGCGGATCAGATCGAGGACGATCTGTACCTTACGCGGCGAAATGCGGGCGTATCTCAGAGTTGCCCTTGCTTCCATATCCATTTACACTCCTTTCGGCTTATTTACCGGTGGTCTTACCGCCGGCATGTCCCCGGAAGGTACGGGTGGGGGCGAACTCGCCCAGCTTGTGGCCAACCATATCCTCGGTTACATATACCGGAACGTGCTTGCGGCCGTCATGCACAGCAATGGTGTGCCCGACGAAATCCGGGAAAATGATGGAGGCTCTGCTCCAGGTCTTAACGATCTTCTTTTCACCGGCCGCATTCATTTCCTGAATCCTTTTCAGCAGCACAGGCTGTACATAAGGACCCTTTTTAACGCTTCTGCTCATTCCTTACAAGCTCCTTTCGCACAGCTTATTTGCCGTTTCTTCTTCTCACGATGAACTTGTCGCTCTGGTTGTGAGGCTTGCGGGTCTTATAACCCAGCGCAGGCTTACCCCAGGGGGTGACAGGTCCGGGATGACCGATGGGCGATTTGCCTTCGCCGCCGCCGTGCGGGTGGTCGTTCGGGTTCATAACGGAACCGCGGACCGTCGGTCTCCAGCCCATGTGACGCTTCCGACCGGCCTTGCCGATCTTCACGTTCTCATGGTCGATATTGCTGACCTGGCCGATGGTGGCCATGCAGTTTTCCGATACGTTGCGCAGCTCGCCGGAGGGCAGACGCAGCAGGGCCATGCCGTTCTCCTTGGCCATCAGCTGGGCCATGATACCGGCGGAACGGGCCAGCTGGGCACCCTTGCCGGCATACAGCTCCACATTGTGGACGAAGGTACCGACCGGGATGTTCTTCAGCGGCAGGGCGTTGCCGGGCTTGATATCGGCGTTGGCGCCGGAGTAAACAACGTCGCCAACCTTCAGGCCGTGGGGAGCGATGATATATCTCTTTTCGCCGTCCTCATACTGAACGAGGGCGATGAAAGCGGAACGGTTGGGATCGTATTCAATGGTCTGTACCGTCGCGGCCATGTCATGCTTCTGGCGCTTGAAGTCGATAATGCGGTACTTGGTGCGGTTGCCGCCGCCGCGATGGCGGACGGTGATGCGGCCGTAGCTGTTGCGGCCGGCCTTGTGCTTCAGAGAAGCCAGCAGGCTCTTTTCAGGACCCTTCTTGGAGAGAGAGGAATAATCCGTAACGGACATGTTTCTTCTCGCTGCCGAGGTGGGTTTATAGGTAATAATCGGCATTCGGTTTCACACTCCTCATGAATATGGCTTTGCGGGAAGCTTGCCGTGCCTTCCCATATTTGCCTCTTCGAAAAAACTCCCGGCAATTAAACCATGGACTCGAAGAATTCGATGGTCTTACTCTCTTCGGTCAGCGTTACGATGGCTTTCTTCCAGCTCTTGGTATAGCCCTCGAAACGGCCCTGGCGGCGCAGGCGGCCGCGTACATGCAGAGTGTTGACCTTCTTTACCTTTACACCAAACAGCTCTTCCACAGCCTTGGCAATTTCAATCTTGCCGGCGGAGGGGGCCACTTCGAAGGTATATTTCTTTTCGCCGACGCCGGCCATGGACTTTTCCGTGATCACGGGGCGGACGATGATTTCCTGTGCGGTCATTATGCGAATACCTCCTCGATCTGTGCCACGGCACCCTTCGCGACGATGAACATATCAGCGCCCAGAATGTCGTACACGTTCAGAGTATTGACCTGGGTGGTTTTCACACCCGGGATATTGGCAGCCGAACCGATGACCTTCTTGTCAACCTCGGGCAGCACGATCAGGGCCTTTTTGTCGGCACCCACGGCCTTGAGCATATTGACAATGGTTTTGGTCTTGTACTCTTCGGTCACAATGCTGTCGATGACAACCATCTGGCCGTCCTTCACCTTGCTGGAGAGCGCGCTCTTCATAGCCAGACGCTTTACCTTTTTGTTCAGCGTATAGCTGTAGCAGCGGGGCTTCGGAGCGAAGGCAACGCCGCCGTGCGTCCACTGGGGAGCGCGGGTGCTGCCCTGACGGGCGTGGCCGGTTCCCTTCTGTCTCCAGGGCTTCTTGCCGCCACCGGAAACTTCCGCACGGGTCAGAGCGGACTGCGTGCCCTGACGGCGGTTGGCGAGAATGTTCTTCACCACGTCGTTCATAACGGCCACATTGGGCTCGATCCCGAAAACGGATTCAGCCAGTTCGATCTTTTCGATCTCCTTGCCGTTCATATCAAATACAGAAATCGTAGGCATGCTGTTTCCTCCTTCCCTTATGCTTTCACGCTGTCACGGATGACAACGATGCCGCCGTTGGGGCCGGGAATGGCGCCTTTCACAGCGATCAGATTGTTTTCAGCGTCGATCTTCGCAACGGTCAGATTCTGTACCGTTACTCGCTCAGCACCCAGATGGCCGGCCATCTTCATGCCGGGGAACACACGGGACGGAGAGGAGCAGGCGCCGTTGGAACCGCCATGGCGGGCTACAGGGCCGGAACCATGGGTTTCCTTCAGACGGTGGAAATTCCAGCGCTTGATCACGCCGGCATAACCCTTACCTTTGCTGGTACCGGTTACGTCCACCTTGTCCCCTGCTGCGAAAACGTCCGCTTTAATAAGGTCGCCTACATTGTAAGCGTCGATGTTTTCAAAACGGAACTCACGCAGAGTCTTCTTGGGGGCGACATCGCCCTTGGCGAAATGGCCCTTCATGGGCTTGTTCACCTTGTTCGCCTTCAGGTCGCCGAAGCCCACCTGAACCGCGTTGTAGCCATCGGATTCAACGGTCTTCTTCTGAGAAACGACACACGGGCCGGCTTCTACAACCGTTACGGGGATGACCTTGCCGTTTGCGTCGAAGATCTGCGTCATGCCGATCTTCTTGCCGATGATTGCTTTTTGCATTCCTTTTTACCTCCTGTTAGGTTATTGGTTGGCTTGTGCCAACATGACCCCGACCGACAGGTTGGTTGAAAATCGTTCAGAGTTTGATTTCGATTTCAACGCCAGCGGGGAGCTCCAGTCCCATCAGAGCCTCAACGGTCTTGTTGGTGGGACGAAGGATATCGATCAGTCTCTTGTGAGTTCTCATCTCGAACTGCTCACGGCTGTCCTTGTACTTGTGAACAGCGCGCAGGATCGTGATGATCTGCTTCTCGGTCGGCAGCGGGACAGGGCCCGAAACACGGGCGCCGGTGCGCTTCGCGGTTGCAACGATCTTCTCGGCGGACTGATCCACCAGCTGATGATCGTACCCCTTGATTCTGATTCTGATTTTTTCTTTGACTGCCACTTTGCATCGCCTCCTGAATTCTTTTCATTGGCGGGCGGCGCTTTGCTTTTCAACACTGTTCCGGGTGTTTCCCCACCCTTCATAAAAAAACCGGATTCACTGCTGTGAAATCCGGAACAAGCTCAGCGTCAAGACCGCAGAAATCCGCGCGTACTTACGGCCGTTGGGACCGCAGTTTACCCGTTCTGTCGTTTTTCTGCACTCTTACTCTTTTCGCCCGGTTTAAAATCGGACATACTCCACGGAAAAACCGGCCATACTGGCCGCAACCTCCCGCTTCTTCGCATATCTGTCGCAGTCGTGCTTGATTATAATACCACACACCCCGGGGAATTGCAAGCGAAAAATTCTCTTTTTTGCAAAAAGTTTCAAAATATTTTTTGGTGGTTTTTTCCATCTGTCCGTGGCACACTTTTCGCTTCTTTTTCCCGGAAAAAGGGGCCCTTTTATTCTATAATAAAGGAAAAGGGGCAGCACCACCGTACCGCCCCCTGTTTTATCCCATCACTTCCTGTCCGGTCAGCGTGATGGAGAACCGGCATCCGTCCTCCTCCATCGAAAGCCGGGCCCGGCTTCCGTCTCCAGCCAGCCACACGGCCCCTCCCGGCAGATCCCCGGCGGGAGCCTCCAGCGTTTCCTCCGGCGCGCCGAAGCTGACGGTCATCATATCGCGCACCTGCAGAAATGCCTGCAAACTCTCTTCCCCGGTATCAAAAGAAAAAGCCAGCGTACATGCCTGTACCTGATCGGTATCGGTCACCTGAATCCCCAGCTGCGCCGTGTACGGAATATCGGAAAAAGCAAGGGCGGCCGGGGACCGGAACCATCCGTTCTCTTCCTCGGTCCACTCGCTGCCGGCCAGTACCGGGAACCACTCGCCGGCCGTCTGCAGATAGGTCTGCCGGTCCGTATACCAGGCGTTGCCGGCAAAGAGATAGGCGTCTGCGCTTCCCAGCATCCCCTCCAGGGTGGAGGTGCCGCTGCCCTCTTGCTCATTTCCGGATTCCTGCGGAGAACCGGACTCCTCTCCCTGAGATTCCTGTAACCCGGAATAGGAGACCGGATCCTCTTCGGTGGATCCGGTGCAGCCCACCGCCAGCAGCAGGCAAGCCGCCAGAAGGACCGCCGCTGCGGTCCGGCTGATCATCCGTTTCTTTTTCAATCCTGTGTCTCCCCCGCATCTGCCAGCAGTTTCACTTCGATATCCAGGTACCGCCCTTCATCAGGCCGGTACAGAGTCATGGTCACTGTATCCCCGGGCGCATACTGAAAGACAGCGCCCTGCAGTTCCGTCAGGCCGGATACCTCCTCGCCGTTTACCGCCGTGATAATATCCCCCCTGCGGGCACCCGCACGGGTAAAATCACTGTCCTCTCCGATGGAATCAATGGTAAAGCCCGCCGGGACGCTTCCATCCCGCGAGGCCGCCGTATCATACCCGGTAATTCCCAGCCGCGGCCGCCCCCGGACATATCCACAGGAGATCAGGTCGCTGACAATCTGCTGGGCCGACTGGGTGGGAATGGCAAAGCCCAGCCCCTCGTATCCGGTTGCCATGATTTTGCTGGAGTTGATCCCGATCACCTGGCCGTACAGGTTCAGCAGCGGCCCGCCGCTGTTGCCGGGGTTAATGGCGGTATTGGTCTGGATATAGGTGCCGCTGCGCCCTTCCACCACGCGGTTCAGGGCGGAGACAATCCCGTCCGTCAGCGTATTCTGGAAAACCAGGCCGCCAGGGCTGCCCACTGCCAGCACATCCTCGCCCACTTCCAGCTCGCCGCTGTCACCGAATTCGGCGGCGGTCAGCCCGTGGGCGTCAATTTTCAGCACAGCCAGGTCGGTCATCCGGTCATATCCGACCACCACCGCGCCATAGGTGGTCCCATCCATCAGGTAAACCACCACCTCCGCTTTTCGCGTCTCGCCCACCACATGGGCGTTGGTAATAATATACCCGTCTTCCGTCGCAATAATGCCGCTGCCCTCGCTAATGGTCGGCAGACCGCTGGAAGCCGTGTACCGGGCGGCGATTCCCACCACCGAGCCGGTCACCTTTTGGAACACTTCCGTTTTGGTCAGCAGCGGTTTCCCCTCATGGGACTGCAGGATAATGCCGCTGTTGCTGTAGGCAATCTCCGGCGCGGGATACAGGGGTTTTTCCAGCTCGCTGTCCGCGTCGCCGGAATCCGGATTCTCATCCGGGTCCGGTTTCTCCTCTCCAAAGGGGTCCACATCCGGCCAGTCAGGCCGACTTTCCTGCCCTTCCTGCGCGGACGGCTCCATTTGTGGAGCCAGACCGGTATCCCCGCCGTTTACCCCACAGAAAACGGTGTACCCGACGAAAACCAGCACCAGCACTGCGGCAAAGATCCCCACAAACCACAGATACCTTCTCTGGCCACGGGGCGCTTTGGGCGGGTCCGGCACCGGCGGTGCCGGGGGCATCCCTCCGGAAGTCTGGGGCGGCGCCGGGGGCATCTCTCCCGGAACCGCCGTCCACCCTGCCTCCGGCTGTCCTGTGGGCATTTCCGGAGCGGGGGGCACCGGCATGGCCGGCTCATTCTCCTGCGGAATCACCGGCCGCCCGGAAGCTGCTTCCTGATTGGGTGTAAAGTCCTGTCTCTCCTCGCTCATTCTCTTCCCCTTCTTTCACATTTTTTCTTCCGGGCCCCGGGGACCGGCCTTTCTTCCGGCCGCCCCCCCGAATCTCTCCGGTTTTTGGTCTTCTTTTCCGGGCGGCTTTTCCTCACCGGCTCCTTCAGCTTCGGGGGTGCATCGGCCGCGGTCCCTTTGCGGATATCCGGCAGATAGAACGAAAACTCGGTGTACTCGTCGGGCACGCTGGCCGCTGTAATCTCTCCGCCGTGCTGCCGCACGATGGTCCGCACAATGTACAGCCCCAGGCCCATGCCGGTTTTATCCTTATTGCGGGAGCGGTCCGTTTTATAAAAACGATCGAAAACCATCTGCACTTCATCCGGTGCGATTCCGGGTCCGCTGTTCCGGATGGACACCCGGGTGCGGTCCGTCTCCCGGCCGAGATATACCGAGATAAAACCTTCATCCGGCGTGAATTTTACCGCATTTTCAATCAGGTTATACAGCACCTGGTAAATCATATCCCGGTCCGCATCCACAAACAGGCTCTCTGCGTTTTCCAATCCCAGAATCTGCAGCTGCTTTTCCTCAATGCGCTTTTCAAACGAGAGCAGCGCTTCCAGCAGAGCCCCCGTCATATCAAACCGGGTCACCCGCAGGTGCAGTTCTCCGTTGTCAATTTTGGACAGGTTCAGCATGGTATGCACCAGCCGGGACAGCCGCTTGGTCTCGCTGGAAACAATGGTCAGATACTTCTTCTCCTGCTCCGGGGGAATGGTCCCATCCAGAATCCCGTCGATAAAGCCGGAAATAGTCGTCATTGGCGTTTTCAGTTCGTGGCTCACATTGGCAATAAAGCTGCGGTTGGCACACTCGCTGTCCGCGAGGGAGGTCGCCATGGCGTTAAACGCCACCGCCAGTTCGCTGATCTCATCCTCTCCGCTCTCATCCACGCGCACGGAAAAGTCCCCTTCGCCGAAGCTGTGGGCCGCATCCGCCATTTTCCGCAGCGGCTGCACCATGCGGAAGGAAAAGCCCCATGCCGCAAAGAAGGCCAGGATAAACGCGGCAATTGACGCCCACAAGAACATGCGCAGAATCTCCACGCGGTAGATGTTCAACGCCGCCAGTGAGGTCGTGGCAAAAACGGCGGCCACGCTCTCCCCGTCCTGTTCCACCGCACAACCGATTACCATGTAATTTTCGCTGTACATCCCCGACAGGGTGCCGCTGCCCCGGTACTGCCCGTTTTTCAGCACGCTGTTCATAATCCACGGGTCCACCGTGACCGGATGGGTCAGCCCGCTGCTCTCATAGGACCCCGCAATGCAGGTGCCGCTTGCGTCAATCACAAAGATATCGGCCCCGATATTGGCGGCAAAGGTCTCGACCAGCTTCTGAAGGCCGGATTCCTTCTTCCATTCATCCAGGATCTCCTCCTGGGTCTCCATCAATTCGGCGATGTTCTCCGCATTGGTCCGCAGAAGGGCGCTCTTCTCATTTTCCCAGAAAGAGGAGATAAACGCCAGCATCACGGTTCCCAGCAAAACGATACTGACCATGACGATCGACATCGATATGGACAGATATTTGCGGAACAGGGTCTTCTGACGATGTACGCGGATTCTCTTTTTTTTCTTCATTCCTGCTTCACTTCAAACTTATAGCCCACGCCCCATACGGTTTTCAGGGCCCATTGATCCGACACGCCCTCCAGCTTTTCACGCAGGCGCTTGACATGTACATCCACGATGCGGCTGTCCCCGTAATAATCAAAGCCCCACACCTCGTCCAACAGCTGGTCCCGGGTGAATACCCGGTTGGGGTTGCTGGCCAGATGATAGATCAGCTCCATCTCCTTGGGCGGCGTATCCACCTGCTTGCCGTTTACGCGCAGCTCGTAATTGGTCAGGTTGATCGACAGCTTATCGTATTCCACCTTTTTCACTTCGCTGTCGTTGTGCCCGCCGGTACGGCGCAGCACCGCTTTGATGCGGGCAATCACCTCTTTGGTCTCGAAGGGTTTGACCACATAGTCATCCGCCCCCAGCTCCAGGCCCAGCACCTTATCGAACACCTCGCCCTTGGCGGTCAGCATGATAATCGGGCACTGGGAATGCTTGCGGATTTCACGGCACACCTGCCAGCCGTCCAGCTCGGGCAGCATGATATCCAGCAGGATCAGGTCCGGCGAAAAGCTCTCGAACAGCTCCAGCGCCCGCCGCCCGTCATAGGCCAGCTCGACGGCAAAATCCTCTTTTTCAATGTAAAGCCGCAGCAGTTCGCAGATGTTCTTGTCGTCATCCACGACCAGTATTTTTCCGTTTGGCACCGTAACATCCTCCTCATCTTTTTATTCTCTCTGTTTTCTCTATTTATTATACGGCAAAGCGGCGGTAAAGTCATGAATATTTTATGACCCTCCGCTGTTTTTTCTGTGAAAGGGTGTAGCACGTTCCCACCGGAATTTCATAAAGAAAAAGGGGAAACAAAAACATTTTCGCCGCCAGCGTACCCGGCCTTATGCTACGATGGCGGAAAGACCCGGGGGAATCCCCGGATCTTTCCGCCAAAAGGGGATATCGGAACTGCGGCAGCCCAGTGCCGGATCTCCCGCAGCCCGGCCGGTCCGGGGAGATGTCCCGGATCAAGCGGCTTTCGGGTACAAAACATAACCGCGGTTATTCCATCCGGTTTCTTTTCTGCAAAAAAGAGACGATATCCCGCGCCATCACCCGGTCGGCCGTCGTCATATCCGATTCCATCCAGAGGGCCCCGGCCGGATCCCCGCAGTATCCTTTCGGAATCAGGGGCCGGTCCTGTTTTTCTCCCTGCACCCATTTTCCGATCTGTTCATCGTGCAGGCAGGTGGGAAGCAGCCCCTCCATTTTTTCGCGCCGCACCTTTTCGGGATATTTCTCGATCATCCCGGCGGTCTCGTAAGCACCGGCATGGACATCGAAGGAATCCCGGGGCGGGCGCTGGCAGCGGAACATCTTCTCCCCGGGGTACGGCGGCATCAAAAGCAGGTACGGCTCTTCTCCTGAAAAGCCCGTCCACTCCAGATCATCCTCGTAAACCGGCCACCAGGGGTGAATTTCCAGCGTTTCCAGGGCCCGTTCCATGGCCATCACCATGCCCCGTCGGTGCAGCTGATCCCCGTGGCAGTTGAACAGTACCACATCCCGGAAGCCAAAGCGCGACAGACTCTCCAGAATCTCATACATGCATTCGGCAATGGTCTCCGCACGGCTGGTAAACGTGCCGGGGAACTGCCGGGTCAGCGCCTGCGCCCCACCCCAGAAAAAGGGTGGCGCAATCACGCTCTTTCTGCCCATGCACTCCAGCTCCTGCCGCACATCCTCCGCCTGGGCCATGGCAAGGTCGAGATCCGTCGAAAGCGGCAGATGCGGCCCGTGCTCCTCAATAATCCCCACGGCCATCAGTACCAGCGCGTTCTCCTTTACCAGCCGGTCCACCTCTTCCCAGGTCATATCCATCATGGTGGGAATGCTTTTCATGCGTTTTTTTCCTCCTTTTTCGGGCGCCTTCCGTCAGCCCGGGGACGCCGGTCGTTCCTTTTCCGTATAAGCAGTATAAGGGAGATCCCTCTTTTTTGTCAATGAAAAAAGCCCCCGTCTCTCCTTTTTCCGGAGAGCGGGGGCCGTCTTTTGAAAATTTACTTTTTCAGCTGCTCGCGCAGGTTGGCAAAATACTCGTCAATCTGGGGCATGGTTTCCAGCGGCG
>JALENG010000004.1 GCA_022767925.1 Clostridia bacterium | reverse complement strand
CCCAACGTGATTTCGTTCCAGTCCTCCTTTAAGCCCATGATTCTCACGCAGGTGAAAAGCCGCCTGCCCCAGATTATCAAGCAGAATCAGATCAATATTCTGGAGATTGACGAGCAGCTCCCCCTGCTGTCGGAGGGGCTGCGCATCAGCCTGAACGAGTATTTGTACGAATACGGCCTGGAGATGCCGGAATTCTTTGTGACCACGGTGGTGCTGCCGGATGACGAGAATGTCCGCCGGCTGCGTCAGCAGTATGCCGACCGGTACTTAAATGTTCGGGAAGAGGAGATCAAGAAGGAGACCAGTGCGGCGGCCCTCGAGCGCGAACGCGTGGATATGGAGCGCCAGGTGTTGCGCGCCGAGACAGAGGCCCGCATGAAGATGGCCAAAGCCCAGGGCGAGGCCGAGAGCTACCGCATGCAGGCGCAGGCCGAGGCGGAGGAAATGCGCATGAAGGGCTATACCTATCAGCAGGAGACGGCCCGTCAGGTGGGCGTGGGCGCCGTGTCCAACGGCGGCCTGGCCGGCGGTGCCGGAGGTGTGGGCGATATCGCCAATCTGGGCATCGGCCTTGGCATGATGGGCGGGGTTATCAATATGACAAAGGATGCTCTCAATCCCATGATGGGTACCGCTCAGGGAATGCAGCAGAACGCCGCCGCCCAACTGAACGGCTGGACCTGCGAGTGCGGGCAGGCCGGCAATATGGGAAAATTCTGCCAGAATTGCGGCAAACCGCAGCCGGCCCCGGCGGAGACCTGGGACTGCGAGTGCGGCCAGAAGGGGAATACCGGCAAGTTCTGTCAAAACTGCGGCAAGCCCCGGCCTGAAAAACCGGCCGGTTGGGACTGTGAGTGCGGCCAGAAAGGAAATACCGGAAAATTCTGCCAGAACTGCGGCAAACCCCGTCCGGAGGAGGGGCCAAAAACCTGGGATTGTTCATGCGGCAAAACCGGGAACACCGGCAAGTTCTGTGATGAGTGTGGAAAGCCCCGGGGATGACGAGCAATGATAACGGTTACTCTCGGAGAAATCCGATTTTTGGGGGTAACGCCCTACTACTTTTTTGCCGGTCTGGCTATGCTGATTGCCATGATTCCGGCGGTGGTGGTCATGCTGAAAAAGGGAGAGGACCTGCGCTGGTTTGGATGGCAGTTTCTTTTTTCGCTGTTTGGACTGCTGCTGGGAGGCCGCTTCTTCGGCTTTCTGGTCGAGGTTTTCAATTGCCTGTACGAGGGGCGCGGTCTCACCCTGACGGATGTAGGTCATAGTGCTTTTGTGGCGTATGGGGGAATTTTCGGCTTTTTGCTGGTCTATTTTCTCTCCCTTCGCTGGCTGGAGAAACACCGGGATACATTCCTTCGTAAGGATGTGCAGATGGATGTGCTGGGGGTTTTTGTCCCTCTGTTCCACGGGACCGCCCGGTTCAGCTGTCTGTTTGCCGGATGCTGCTATGGGGTCGAGTATGACGGACCGCTTATGGTTCACTATTTTCTTCAGGATGGCGGAGAGCGCTTCTGTTTTCCGGTGCAGATTCTCGAGGCGGGATGCCTGTTCCTGATTTTTCTTGGGATGCTGGTTCTGTATGTCCGGGGAAAGCATCCGGGAGAGCTGGTGTTCCGGTACCTGGGGTGCTACGCCGTGTGCCGCTTCCTGATCGAATTTTTGCGGGGGGATGAAGTGCGTGGCCTCTATTTCGGCGTATCCTTCAGCCAGATTGTCAGTGCGGTTCTCCTTTTGATTCTGGCGATCCGTTGGTTCAGAAAGAAGAGAAGAGCGGGCAGCCCGGAACCGGAAAGCGCGCAGACAGCGGAAAAATGGGCGGAAAACCAGCCCTGATCATTATAGAGTATAAAAATAGAAAAACAGCACAAACGGAGGGGTATTCATGAGAACATTCGGAGAGGCGATCAAGGGGGTTATCAAGGGGGCTATTGCAGCGTTCCTGATTGCTGTGGCCCTGGCTCTGTTTATAGCGGCCGGATCCTGTTTTGGCGAGGCCTGTGATTGGTTTACGGGCAGCAGTTGTGTGTTCGCACCGTGTGTGGGCATTTCCCAGTGGATCGATAGTAAGATCTTTACCAGTGATGAATCTGTCATGCAGACCGTGATTTATATTCTCGTGGTCGGCGCGTTGATCGGTGCGATTACCGGCGTTGCCCGCGGAATTTCGCTGGATAAGCAGGCGCGGCTGGAAAAAGTCAAGAAATTGGTCGCGGAGGAAAACGGGGCCCAGAATGCCTTTACCGCGGCCATCCAGCCGATGCAGGAGAAGGCGGGTACCTATGAAAAGGATGCCGCAAATGCCATTCGTGCTCTGGAGAGCACCGTGCATCAGCTGGAAGTGCAGGAAGCCGGTGCAGCGGATGAAATTCTGAATTTGCTTCTGGAAATCAATCAGTATTCCAGTGAGGGGAAAGCTGCGGAGCGAATCGAAGCGAAAGAGCAGGGCGAGCAAAAAGCTAAAGCCATTTCGGAGATTACGCAGATGCTCCGGAATCTGTAAGATCCGAAGGATACAGAAACCTGAACCAAAACGGATGGAAAACCTTTTCTGAACGGAGGGTAATGGCAGATGAAAATAGAGAAAAAAGTAATTTTGGGTGCGATCGGCTGGCTGACTGCTTTCCTGATTTATAACCTGATTCTGTTTGTTCTGATCGGCAATATGCAGATGACGCCGTCGTTCTGGTGTTCGTACATTTTTGTTCTGGTGGCGTTTTTAATGCAGATCCTGGTAACCTGCGTGACCTATAAGCGCCATGGTGTGCGCCCGCGGGACCTGTTTTTGGGGTATCCCATCAGCCGCAGTGCCGTGATCTATCTGGTGGCCGAACTGATTACCGGTACGGTGATCATGCTGATTCCGGCCTGCGATGTCAAAGTCAGCTTTATTATCCAGATTCTGCTGTTCGGCGTTGAGGTTACTTTCCTGGTTTCCGGGCTGATTGCCAAGGATCATGTGGAAAAACTACAGGCCAAAGATGAAGCACGGGTTTTCTATGTGCGCAATCTGATGACCGATGTGCAGGCCATGGCCCAGTATGCCGGAAATCCGGATCTGAAAAAGAATCTGGGGCGGCTGGCGGAAGAACTGCGCTACAGCGATCCGGTCAGCCACGAGGCCCTGCTCAATGCCGAGCAGTTTATCGCGGACCGCATCGCCTACCTGGATACCTGTGTACGCGGCCGAAAAGAGGAGGAAGCCCAGCAGGTGTGCGCACTGGTTCGGGCTCAGCTGCGGGAACGCAATATGAAGTGCAAGATCTTGAAATAAACGGAGGAAAAGAACCATGGCGGTATTCAAGTGTAAAATGTGCGGCGGGAACCTGATCCCCAATCCGGATGGGAAAACCGCAACCTGTGATTCGTGCGATTCGATTTCCACTCTGCCCAATGACCGGGATGAGCGGATTGTCAGTATGCACAACCGCGCCAATGACCTGCGCATGAACAGTGAATTTGACCGGGCTATTTCCGTATATGAGAAAGTAATCGCAGAGGATGACAAGGACGCCGAGGCCTACTGGGGGCTGTTGCTGTGCAAATACGGTATTGAATATGTAACGGATCCAGCAACGGGAAAATATGTGCCCACTTGTCACCGTGCCAAATATGGCTCGATCCTCAATGATGCGGATTTCCTCGAGGTATTGAAGCGTGCCGACCCCGATGCCCGCGCCCGCTATCAGGCGCAGGCCCAGGAGATCAACACGATTATGCAGGAAATCCTGACGATCGCGGCCAAGCAGGAAAAATACGACGTGTTTATCAGCTATAAAGAGCAGGATAACGGCGTGCGCACCATGGACAGCTTCCGGGCCCGGTCTCTGTACGATAAACTGATGGCAAAAGGGATCCGCACGTTCTATGCACCGGAATCCCTGCCCTTGGGCAAGAACTACGAGCCGATTATTTTCTCGGCCCTGCACAGCGCCCGCGTGATGGTGCTGATGGGCTCGAAACCGGAATATTTTACAGCGGTATGGGTTAAGAACGAATGGGCCCGCTATCTGGAACTGATCAATCAGGGTGAAGAGAAAACCCTGATCCCGGCGTACTGGGATCTGATCCCCGAGATGGATCTGCCCCGGGAGGTTATGGGCCTGCAGGCCGTCAATATGGGAACGCCGGTGGGCGAACTGCAGCTGATTGAATATGTGGAAAAGCTGGTCCGTTCCCAGAAAACCGGCAGCATGGCTGCCCCCACAGCGGCAGCGGCCCCGGCCGGGAGCACCATCCGTCAGGAAGCCCAGGCGCTGCTGAAGCGGGCGGACATTTTCCTGGATAACGGCCAGTTTGACGAAGCAACCTCGTATTACAATCGCGTGCTGGATAAGGATCCGGAGAATGCCAGAGCCTATTGGGGGCAGCTGATGTGCAGACGCAAGTGCCGCACTGCCGACGAACTGATCCGCTATGGAAAGCCGATCGATAGGGAAATTGCTTATAAAAATGCCGTCCGTTTTGCACCGGCCGAACTGAAACAAACGTACGTGGCGGTACACAAGGCGATAGAAGAGCGGGTGACCAGTGTTTGCAAAGCGCTGGACGCGGAACTGTGCCGCCGGATTAACGGGGAGGACTTCAAACAGAAGGCGGAGGAAATTCAGAAAGGCCTGGAGGCAAGGAGTCCGCAGAATGCCTCGCAGCGGCAAATCCTGCAGCAGCAGTCCCGGGGACTGCAGCAGCTGCTCAGCCAGATGAAAGAGGCCATGGCAGCCCTTCAGGCGCAGGTCGGTCAGGCCGAGCAGCAATATAATCAGGCCGTGAACTATTTCCATCAGGAAAAAGATCCGGCTAAAGCCGCTTCCCGTATTTCCGAACTGAACCGACTGCGGCAGATGGTGCAGGGGGCCTACAGCACATTGGTCAATCAGTGTGACCGCAGCCAGCAAGCTTCGGCCCTGCGTACTCAGTGCTCGCAGTGCCGTCAGGCGGACCACAATGCCCAGCTGTTGGTGAGTGAGTATAAACAGCGCCGCAGCGAAATCGCACAGATTCGCAGTCAGATTCAGAATCTGGAGAAACAGTGCATGAACCTGAAGAATCAAGTGCGTCAGGGAGAGTATTCGGATGCCTGGAAATTCCTGGGCCGCCGGCTGTAAAGCAATAGAAGAATCTGTGAAGAAGGAACACTTTTTGCCTTCCCGGTATATGATAAAACAGAGAGGGGGGCGATGGTGTGAAACGATGCCGGATTTCGCAGCCGGTCTGCCGGCGCTGCGGCAGTTGTGCAGTCGCTTTCGGCCTGGGGTTGACTCTCTCCTGCTTTTGTCCCAATGGTTTGGTTCTGTTTTTGGCGGCTGTGATTATTGTGGCGATGGGGTTTACATTGGCCCACCGGTGAAAGGGGTGCGTTTGAAATGAAAGTGATCGTGGTCCGTGGAAAAGGAATTATGGGCTTTCTTCTGCGCCGCGCATTTGGAATTCGGCGCCAGTCGGTGCAGGCACCGTAAAAGTAAAAAGGGAGCTGTGCAGGTGAAAAGACCGGCACAGCTCCCTTTTTTGTGCCCAAAAACCTGGGGCAAAGGGAATAGCAGGGCGGTTGTCTGCATAGGAATGGGACAGAAATCACGAAAAGGAGAAACCGTTATGGATTATACATGTGACAAGAAAACGGTACAGGTGTGCCGTACGGTTTTTGAAAGCTGTACGGAGCAGTCCGTGGAACGGGAGCTGAGCCTGCCGGAGGAGGTCCGGGATATCCGAAAGGTGCTGAAATGCCAGGTGATTCCGCAGGTGGAGCACTCGAATCTCTCGGGGGAGCGGGTCGAGTGCGGGGGTACGGTGCGGATCCGCATTCTGTATCTGGAAAATGACGGGAAAATGCCCCATAGCCTTGAGGAAGTACAGCCCTTCACCGCCTCTCTGCCGGTAAAGGGACTGGAGAACCCGGAGCATACGGTCTGCGACGTGCGTCCGCGGCTGGAATTTGTCAGCTGCACGTTATCCGGCCCCCGGCGGGTCAGTGTGCGGGGGTCATTTTCCCTGTGTCTGCAAGTGATGGAACGGCAGAATGTGGATTTGACCACCTCTATCTGTGGGGATGATGTCCAGCAGCGGGTGCGGGTGGTGCCAGGCGGCGCTCTGCAATGCCTGTGCTGTGAGCGCTTTCCTTTAAGCGAAACCCTGGAGCTGGGAAGCGGGAAACCCCCGATGGAGGCCATCCTGCGCAGCCGGGTCCAGTGCCTGTGCGAGGAAACGCGGGTGGTATCCGATTCGATTCTGCTGCGGGGCCGGGTGATGCTGGAGGTACTGTATGTTCCCGGGAATGAATCCCCCCTGCCGGAGAAAATGGAATTCTCCATCCCGTTTTCACAGATGATCGAGGCTCCCGGTGCCCGGGAAGACGGCGTCTGCACCGTAGAGATGCGGGCCGAGGACCCGGTACTGCAGCCACGCAGTGATAACCTGGGCGAGAATACCCGCCTGGAAATGCACCTGCAGCTGACGGCCCTGGTGCGCGTCTATCGGGAAGAGGATTTCTCGATCGTCGAAGATGCTTATTCGACGATCTATGCGACGACACCCCAGTATCAGAATCTAATGCTGCCCCGCCCCATAGGAGAGCGGCAGGATTCCTTTTCCCAGACGGCCACGGTGGAATCCGGCAGCGAGCTGCTGACCGGCGTGATTGATCTGTGGAATGAAATTACCTCGGTGGGCGCGCAGGCGGCCTCCGGTCAGCTGGTCTATACGGGAAAACTGAATGTCTGCCTGCTGGCGGTCAATCGGGAGGGCACTCCTTTTTACCGGGAAAAAGTGATGGATTTTTCGGCGGCTTTCCCCGCTGAGATCAGCGACGGGACAGAACTGCTGCCCCTTAGCCCCATTGTGAGGCTGCAATATCGGATCCTCTCGGCCTCTTCGGTGGAGGTGCGGGCTGATTTGCAGGTGCGTACTCTGCTGCAGGGCAGCAGCCCCTGCCGGGTTCTGCAGGGATTGGGGCAAAATGGGGAAGAACTGCGCACGGTGGATACTCCGCTGGTGCTGTATTTTGCCCAGAACGGCGAGCGGCTGTGGGACATCGCCAAGCGGTACGGTTCCTCGGTGCAGGCCATCTGCGAGGAAAACGAGATCCCCCTGGATTGCGGCCCCGATGCGTCCTCGAGTGGGATGCTGCTGATTCCGATGTAAGACGGCCGGGTGAAAAACGGCGCCGGGCGGGAGCCTTGCGGCAGAAGCGGAAAGAATGGCGGGGCTCCCGGTCATATTCTTCCGTGATAGCTCGTATCCTTATAGCAAGAAAACGAATGATGGCGGAGGAATGAATATGGCAAGCTATGAGATCTATCAGGATATGGCCACCCGTACGGGCGGGGATGTGTATATCGGCGTGGTGGGGCCGGTCCGCACGGGCAAATCCACTTTTATTCAGAAATTTATGGATCAGGTTGTATTGCCGCGGATTGAAAACGAGGATCTCCGTGCCCGGGCGGTGGATGAACTGCCTCAATCCTCGGCGGGCCGGACCATTATGACCACCGAGCCGAAATTCATCCCCGAAAGCGCCATTCCGGTTACGGTGGGGGAGAATATCACCTTTCGCACCCGTCTGATCGACTGTGTGGGGTATATCGTCCCCAGCGCGCTGGGATATATTGAAGAGGATCAGCCGCGCATGGTGCAAACCCCCTGGTTCGAGGAGGAGGTCCCCTTTAACATGGCGGCGGAAATCGGCACCCGCAAGGTCATCACCGAGCACAGCACCATTGGCCTGGTCATCACCACCGACGGAAGCATCAGCGATATTCCCCGGGAGGAATACGAGGAAGCGGAGGAGCGGGTCATCGGGGAACTGCAGGAGATCCGAAAGCCGTTTGTGGTGATCCTCAACTGTGTGGATCCCAATGCGGCGGAAAGCCGCACAATGGCAGAGGCTCTGTCCCAAAAATACGGGGTACCGGTTCTGCCCATGAGCTGCCTGACCCTGCGGGAGGAGGATATCATCGCCGTGCTGGGGCAGGTGCTCTATCAGTTTCCGGTGCGGGAAATCCGGTTCCGCATGCCGGGATGGGTGGCCAAACTGCCCCGGGACCACTGGCTGCGCAGCGCGGTGTTTGCCGCGGTCCGCCGGGAGGCGGGCAGTCTTACCTGCCTGAGGGAAGTGCAGCCGATGCTGCAGCGGTGCCGGGCATGCGAATACATCGAAAAAGCCGAGGTGGAGGAATTCCGGCTGGGGAACGGCTGTACAACGGCATCCATCCAGCTGCGCCCGGATCTGTTCTTCAAGGTTCTCAGTGAGAATACGGGGCTGACGATCCGGAATGAAAACGACCTGTTTGCTTCCCTGCAGGAATTTGCCGCCGTGAAAAAGGAATACGGCCGTATCCGCAGCGCCTATCGGGATGTACAGGAGACCGGGTATGGAATTGTCATGCCCGAGCAGGAGGAGTTGACGCTGCAGGAGCCGGAGATTTTCCGGCAGGGGGGAAAATACGGAGTGCGCCTGAAAGCGACCGCGCCCAGTATTCATTTGATGCGCACCCAGATCTGCACCGAACTGACCCCCATTGTGGGCAACGAGCAGCAGTCGGAGGAAATGATCAATTACCTGCTGCAGGAATTTGAGGACGACCCCACCAAAATCTGGGAATCCAATCTGTTCGGGAAAAGCCTGCACGAACTGGTGAACGAGGGGCTGCACAATAAGCTGCTGCGCATGCCGGAGGATGCGAGGGACAAAGTGCGGGAGACCATTGAGCGGATCATCAACGATGGCTGCAACGGCCTGATCTGCATTATTCTGTGAGGAGGGAGAAAAATGGACACGGCGGAAAATCGTCCGGTGCAGCCGGAGGTACCGCCGGCCCCGAAGAACCGGGATGCGGGCGGCCGGGTGATTCTGGTACAGCTTTTTGCCTGTGTGCTTTTGGTGCTGGCGGCTGTGTGCCTGCGCTATACAGGAGGGGAGTGGAATGAGGCGGCGAAGGAATGGTACCAGCAGCAGCGGCAGACCGTGCTGACTCTTGATAATCCGGTGTGGGAAGAATTGGGGGATGCGGCAGCAGGATGGATTCGCTCATGGGAAGAATCATTATAGAAGGAAAAAGGGGCCGGCTGGTTTTTACAGCCGGTTTCTTTTTAATGATGGCGTGGCTGACGCTGACGGGCGGCGCCGTGGGAATGTGGGCGGCCCTGTATGTGCCGGTTCATGAGATGGGCCATCTTCTCTGTTTGTGGAGGATGGGGATGCCGGTACGGGAGATCCATGTTTCGGCGGCGGGGGTGGTCATCCGCCGTGGCCGGGAATTCTCTTCGCTCTCCCGGCAGGCGCTGTGCGCTCTCTCCGGCCCGCTGCTGCCCCTGCCGCTGGCGGGAATTCTGTGGGGCGCGGGGGCGGCGGCGATGGTGGGAGCCCAGGGCTTTTTTCTGCTCAGTCTGTTCCACCTGCTCCCCATCTGGCCGCTGGATGGGGGACAGGCGCTGTTCTGCCTGCTGCTCTCCTTCCTCTCCCCGGTGAGGGCGGCCCGGTTTGTCCGTGTTTTCTCCTTTCTGCTGCTTTTTTGC
>JALENG010000154.1 GCA_022767925.1 Clostridia bacterium | reverse complement strand
GGCTGCTCAATACGCAGCAGGCGCCCGCCGGTGAAGCGCTTGCGCAGCAGCATACAGAACATGGGCGGCTGGGCCGGGTTTTCCGGCACCACCGTGGTAAAATGGACGCGGGCGCTGTTGGCCCGGGTGGAAATCAGCAGGTTCATCCGTTCACTGCGGGTGCGCAGCACAAAAACCAGCTCATCCCGGTTGGGCTGATAGATTTTATCAATGCGCGCCTCCTGCGCCCTGTCCCAGATTTCGCGGCGCAGCTGATGCAGAAATGCCCCGTCAAGAGCCATAAAAATCCCCTCTTTTCTCTCGTACCGGTTCTCTCCGGCTTTTCTTATACAAAATGGGAGGGCTCCCGGCTGGTGGATGCGCACTGCAAGGTGAGATCGGGAAACGCCTCTGACAGCTTTTTCTGCAGCATGGGCAGTACCACCGCCTCGGTGGAAAAATGGCCGGCCTCGATCAGGGTGATGCCGGTCTCCCGGGCCAGGAGAAGCAGATGGTGCTTGCTCTCTCCGGTGATCAGCGCATCGGCCCCGGCTTCGGCCGCGCGGCTCAGGCAGTCAGCCCCCGCCCCGCTGCAAACGGCCGCGTACCGGATGGGGCGCCCGCCGTCCACATAGCGGACCTGCTCACACTGCAGATCCCCCTTTACCTTTTCTGCCAGCTCCCTGGCGGAAAACGGCTGGGGCAGCTCGCCCAGATAGGCCTCCATCACCTGCTCGCAGGGGAGGATCCACCGGCCGTTTTTCAGCCCCAGCACCCGTGCAAGCTCGGTATTCACCCCGTACTCCGGCGCAAAATCCAGGCTGGTATGGGCACAGATGGCCGACATCCCATGCCGCGCCAGCCGGTACACCGCGCTGCCGGCCGGCAGTGCGCGCAGTGGCTGGAAAATGACCGGATGGTGGCTGATAATCAGCTGCGCCCCCCAGGACGCCGCTTCCTCCACCACTTCCGGCGTGATATCCAACGCGAGCATCGCCCGCTGCACCGGCTGCTCCCCGTCCCCCACCAAAAGGCCCACGTTGTCAAAGGACAGGGCGCGGTCAAACGGCGCAAAGGTGTCAATATACGCATAAATTTCTTTTACGGTGTACATGGTTCTTCCTCCCCCAGAATAGTCCGCAGGCCTGCGATGGCTTTCTGCAGGACGCGCTCCCGCTCCTGCTCGCCGCGGCAGCGGGCCCCCCCGCATTCCTTTTCCAGCCGGACTTTCTCCCTTTGCAAAAAAGCCCGTTCGGCCTCGGTTTTTCCGGCGATGGCCCCGGCAAACGGGAAAACCGGCGGCATGACCGCCTCCTCCCCGGAAAAGCGGACCTTCATCGCGGTGTACACATGGCGGCCGTCCCGGCAGCAGGTCTCCGATTCCACGCGAAATCCGTTTTCCCAGAGAAACAGGCGCAGCTCGCGCACCGCCGTCATGGGCTGCAGAATCAGGGTGACCGACGGGTTTTTCACCCATGGGGCCGCCCCCAGAATGCGGGCAATCAGCTCGCCGCCCATCCCGGCGATGACAATGGTATCCGCTTCGCCGGGAGAAAATGCCGCCAACCCGTCGGACAGGCGCGTTTCGATCCGATCCTGCGCCTGATAGCGGGCGATACTCTCCCCGGCGCTCTGCAGCGGCCCCTGCCCGATATCCGCGGCGATGGCTTTCGGAATTTTTCCGCTTTTGCACAGCCACACCGGCAAATACGCGTGATCGGTGCCGATATCGGCCAAAACGGCCCCCGGGGGAACAAAATCGGCGCACATCTGCAGCCGTGCATCCAATTGAAACAGCGGTCGCATGGGTCCTTACTCCTTCCGAAAAACAGACAAACCGCCCGGTACAGCACAGGCACCGGGCGGCAATCCGTTGGGCGTGAAAAATTACTTATCAGCCAGGTGGGCGTTCAGCTTTTCCACCAGGACATCGGGATCCACACCGTGAACCATGCAGGCCTCGGCCAGCGATTCCCCACGGGAAGCGGGGCAGCCCAGGCAGTGCATCCCCATCTCCAGGAAGAAGGGGGCGGTGGAAGCATCCAAGTTCAGGATTTCGCCGATCAGGGTATCTTTCGTAATCTGTGCCATGTTCTATTTCCTCCATTTCATACAAAACAATGCTGCTTTTCTTTCTTCATCCGCGCACACGCCATGCGTGTACCTTCTCTATTATAATCCCCCGTTTCCCCAATTGCAATACAAAAATCCCCCGAAGAAACCTCTTCGGGGGATTTTCTTCCCATAAAAACAGAGGAACTTACAGCTCTCTTCTCTTTGCGAAGCATTCGCTGCAGTACACGGGACGATCCTCGCGGGGCTTAAAGGGAACTTTCGCTTCCTTGCCGCATTCAGCGCAGATCGCAGTATACATCTCGCGGGCGGGCTTGGTGGCATTCTTACGGGCATCGCGGCAGGCCTTGCATCTCTGGGGCTCATTCACGAAACCCTTCGAAGCATAGAATTCCTGCTCACCGGCAGTGAAAACGAATTCAGCACCGCATTCTTTGCATACCAGAGTCTTGTCTTCGTACATTGTGATTACCTCACTTGAAAATAAATAATTTGTTTGCCCGTAGACGGATTTGGACCGCCACCTTTGAAAAAAGTGATCAACGCTCTACAACCTAAGCTACCGGGGCATATATGACCTATATGGAATCACGCAGTTTCTTTTTGACCCGCTGCAGGGCATTATCCGCCGATTTGGGCGAAATCTGCATCCGCTCGCCAATCTGGCGGTACGAATACCCCAACAGATACAGGGAAAAAATCCGTTTTTCCATATCGGTAAACTGTTCCTTCATCCTCCTGCGGATCTGCTCCACCATTGCCTCTGCTTCCACCCGGCCCTGCAGATCCTCCGCCGTCATCCGGCTGTCAATTCTCCACTGGGTATCCGGCTCATCCAGAGAAACGGAAGTGTTCAGCGCACGCGAAGCATTTCCATGACTTTTCCTCGCAAGAGAAATCAGGCGATTGGAAATACAGCGCCCCGCATAGGTAGCAAAAGAAGCCCCGGAATCATGGCGGTACGTCTTTGCCGCCGTCAGCAGGGTAAGCAACCCTTCCTGATACCAGTCTTCTTCTTCATACCCCTGTACACGAAAATGCGCCGCAATGGAATGCACCAAACGGGAATATTGAAGAACCGCTTCTTCCGCCGCCGCCGGATCACCGGACCGAACCCGGGAGAGCAGCGCCGCCTCCTCTTGTGCTGACATTTTCACGTAAAGGCACCTCAGGTATAGATGAACTTACCGTAAGTATACTCTGCTTTTAGAAAAAAGTCAATGGTCTATTTTTCTTTCTCAAATTTCGTTCTTTCCATCGATTACTTCCATATAAAACGACGATTTTCTCTTTTCTCTTTCTGCACTTCTGTCTTTTCTTTTCCGGGGGAATCCATTATAATACTCTCATAAGCAAAATCAACATAAGCAAAATCAACAGCAGGGATGGGGTGGTCCTTTGTACACGCAGATACACAGCATGGGATTTCACGGGATGGAGGCCTTTCCGGTTCTGGTCGAAGCAGATCTGTCCGGCGGCCTGCCCGGGTTTGAAATCGTCGGCCTGCCGGACGCCTCGGTCAAGGAATCGAAGGACCGGGTGCGCTCGGCGGTAAAAAACTGCGGATTTACCTATCCGATGAACCGCATCACCATGAATCTGGCCCCCGCGGACAAGCGCAAAGAAGGTCCGCTGTATGATCTTCCCCTTTTTATCGCCCTGCTGAAGGCCAGCGGCCAGCTGGACGCCATTCTGGATGACAGCATTTTTGCCGGGGAACTATCCCTCTCCGGCGAAGTGCGGGGGGTACGCGGCGTACTGCCCATGGTGATCGCCGCCCGGGAGGCCGGTTTTGCCCGGGCCTTTGTCCCCGCGGTGAACGCCGCGGAAGGGGCGGTGGTCGGGGGCATCGACGTCTACGGGGTAACGGACGTCCACGCGCTGCTCCGACATCTGACGGGAAAGCAGGAGCTGCCAAAGGCGGCGGCCGCCGGCCCGGAGGAAACCGGCATGTGGGAGGTCCCTGATTTTTCCGAGGTGCGCGGGCAGGCCGAGGCCAAGCGGGCGCTGGAGATTGCCGCCAGCGGCGGGCATAATGTGCTGCTGATCGGCCCGCCCGGGTCGGGCAAAAGTATGCTGGCCAAGCGCCTGCCCTCCATTCTGCCGGATATGACCTTCGCCGAAACACTGGAGACCACCAAAATCCACTCCATCGCGGGCACCCTGCCCCCGGGCAGCCCTCTGATCCGCGTGCGCCCGTTCCGCTCGCCCCATCACACGGTCTCACCCGCCGGTTTATCCGGCGGCGGCACAGTGCCGCGCCCGGGCGAAATCTCGCTGGCGCACAACGGGGTTCTCTTTCTGGACGAGCTGCCCGAATTCAGCCGCACCGCCATGGAGGTCCTGCGCCAGCCCATGGAGGACGGGGTGGTGACCATCTCCCGGGTGAACGGCAGCATCACCTATCCCTGCTCAGTCATGCTGGTCGCCGCCATGAATCCCTGCCCCTGCGGTTATTTCGGGCATCCCACCCGCCCGTGTACCTGCTCGCCCCAGCAGGTCAGCCGGTACCTGTCCCGGGTATCCGGGCCGCTGCTGGACCGGCTGGATCTGCACATTGAGGTGCCGCCGGTGGAATTTGACGAGCTGGCATCGAGCGCGGCGGCCGAGCCCTCCGCCAAAATCCGGGAACGGGTGAACCGGGCACGCGCCATTCAGAACGAGCGCTTTGCCGGAACCGGAATTTCCTCCAACTCCCGGATGAACACCCGGCAGCTTCGGGAATTCTGCCCCCTGCACGACAGGGCCCGGGCCCTTTTGAAAAACGCGTTTGAGCGCATGGGCCTGTCGGCCCGGGCGTATGACCGGGTGCTGAAGGTGGCCCGCACCATTGCGGATCTGGACGGCAGCGAGGTCATCCTGCCCGTGCATGCCGCCGAGGCCGTGCAATACCGCAGCCTGGACCGCAAATACTGGTCGCGGGAACTGTGAGGATTTTTCCCGTTTTCAAAACTTTCATAAAGAAGCCGGACCGAAAGAGAAAGGCTCTTTCGGTCCGGCTGTTTTCGTTGTGCCCAAAAACCGGGATCCGTCACCGGACCCCGGTTTCCAGCTCGTACTGATACTCCCGGCGGTTTTCCGGGGAAGAGCGGTTTTTCCGGTTTTCATTCACGCAGGTCCGCTTCATCCCCAGCTTTTCCATCACTCTGCGGGAGGCTGCATTTTCGCTGTCGCAATGGGCCACAAAGTGGGTAATTTTCAGAGTATCCCGGCCAAAAGACATCACCCTTTCGGCCGCCTGACAGGCATACCCATG
>JALENG010000139.1 GCA_022767925.1 Clostridia bacterium | reverse complement strand
GGCCAGGGCTCCCAGCGTGCCACACCACACCTCTGAAAATCCAGCCTCTCTTTTCTGCTGAAGCTGGCGGCGAACCACTTCCTCTCCGCCGAAAAAGGCGCGGGGCAGTTCACAGCCCACTGGGATTCCCTTTTCCCGCAGGGCCTCCAGGTCCGGCAGCGGGGTCTCCAGCGGCAGATAAACCCGCTCGCACCGGGCAGCCAGATCCGGCACTTGGGAAACCCGCAGGAAATGGGCCCGCAGCGGCAGCTTTTTTCCCAAAGCCGGGGAAGCGTTCCCCGGCTTTGGAAAACGGGGGCTTTCAAACGGCACCGGAGAGCGGTTCTGCCGCCGGGCAATCACCGTCTGCACCGCCTCCCGGCGCAGACGGTTCACCGCCGAGATGGGCGCCGCAGCCCCGGGGCTGATCTCACACACGATCTCCCCGGGCAAAAACGGGGTGCCGCCCAGCTTTTCCAACTGCTCTCGGCAGCGTTCTTCCTCCAGGGGGCGGGTGCGGGCCGCTTCGGCCGCCATATCGGAGGCGACAAATGCCGAAAATCCGTCCGCATCGCGCATGGCCAGCGTCAGGGGTTCCCCCTCCTGCACGGTCAGCACCATATCCACCGGCACCTTCTGGCGCTCGGTGCGGTACAATTCGCGCATATGGCCCAGCACTTCCCGGGTGGCCCCGGTCACATCCTCATAGGTGCGGGTACCAAACATGGGGCGGCCCCTCTCCCCGTCGGGGTACCCGGCCGTAAACCCGGACCGGGAGAATACCGCCTGCAAATCCCGCAGATCCTGCAGAGAAACGGGAAAACCGTCCGCATCCCGGCGGCAGGCGGCCGCGGCGCCCGCCACATACTCGGGCCGTTTCATCCGCCCCTCAATTTTGGCTGAACAGATTCCCGCCTGTCGCAGCTCCTCCAGCCGGCCGATCAGCGACAGATCCTTCAAACTGAGATCATGGCCGGTTCCGTCCGGCGCGGCAAACGGCAGACGGCACGGCTGCTTGCAGCGGCCGCGATTCCCGCTCTGGCCGCCCAGCACGGCACTGAAATAGCACTGCCCGGAGACCGACATGCACAGTGCGCCGTGGCAAAAGGCCTCCAATTCGACCTCCGGTGCCAGGGCGGCCGTCTGCCGGATTTCGTCGAGAGACATCTCCCGGGCCAGCACCACCCGGGTGCACCCTATCCGCTGTGCCCACCGCACCCCCGCCGGGGTGTGCAGGCTCATCTGGGTGGAGGCGTGCACGCTCATGCCCGGGGCCGCCTGGCGCACCAGGGATATAAGCCCGATATCCTGCACAATCAGCGCATCCACCGGCAGTGTGCAGGCGTATTCGATCAATTCCAAAGCCCGGGGCAGCTCGTCGTCCGTCAGCAGGGTATTGACCGCCAGATGCACCTGCACCCCGTATTCATGGCAGTAGCGCACTGCCTGTCCCAGCTCTTCCCGGGTGAAATTCTTCGCACCGGCCCGGGCGCTGAACAGATCCGCCCCCAGATACACCTCGTCGGCACCGGCGCGCACCGCCGCCTGCAGGGCCTCCATCCCACCGGCCGGGGCCAGCACCCGGATTTTTTCCGGAATCCGGGCCATTTTTTCTTCGTTCCCCATTCTCTTCTCTCCTTATCCTGCGCCACTGCCGGAAAAACGGCTGCCCTGCACCGCAAAACCGGCAGGGCAGCCGTTTTGTAAACCGCTTATTCCCCGTTCTCCTTTTTCTCGAAAAAGCTCATAAAGCCTTCCTGCTCCGGGGTTATGTCCCGGTGCAGGGGATTATAAAAACTGGAGCGCACCGGGGTGGGCGCCTCGCCGTTAGGCTTTTTCACCGGTACCTGTTCTTCTTCCCCGCCGCCTCTCTTCTGCTGTTCCAGTCGGGCCCGCAGCGTCTCAATTTCCTTTTTCAGGCGCTCGATTTCCTTTCTCGCCTCGTCCGCCTCCATGCGGGCGCGGGAAGAATCACTGAGATAATCGCGCACCTGGGCGCGCATCCCCTCAGTCAGTTCCTCCTGCTTGTGCTTTTCATCGCAAAAACTCAGGGCCGTTACAATGGCGGCCTTCACAAGGGAAAGACCCTCATTCTGCGAGGTGAGCGATAAAATCGCCCCTTCCACTTCTTTTCCAACCTTCCCCACATACTCCTGCTCGTCCTCCGTCAGCAATGCGCAGGAGATTCCGCAAACATTCAGCTTCACCCTGTTTTTGCCCATTGTGTCACTCCGTCCTTCCTATGGGAACTGTCTCCCGCTGTTTTGATTCTTTTATTATACGGCATTTTGCCAAAAGAAAAAAGCCCCGGCGCTTTGAAATTCACAGTTTTTCCGGCAAAATCACGAATTTTTCCATCTTCTTGCTTTTTTCTCGCGTTCCGTCTTGCCATCTGCAAAGAAATCCGATATACTTTAGTATACGTTAATATGCGTTCATGCGGTCTGCGGGTTACACGCACTTTTTATTACTCCCTGATTTTTCCCCTGTATTTTGTAACTTCTCACAATTGCTTTATTCAAATACCGCGATTGTACGCACATGTTTTGGAGGTATTGCTATGAATTTTGAGGTTTCTTCTTCTCAGATCAAATCCATGATCGTGGATAAGTTGTCGCACAATTTCGGCGTAAGCCCCGAAAACGCCACGGACGAGCAGTTTTACAAATCCTGCGCCCTGATCCTGCGCGACATGATGATCCAGCGCTACGGCGAGCTGCGGAAAAAGGCCGATCAGACCGGGACTAAGCGCGTATATTATCTCTGCATGGAATTCCTGATGGGACGTTCCCTGCGCAATACTCTTTTCAACCTGAACCTGGAGGACACATTCCGCACGGCCCTGGAGGAGATGAACATTAAGCTCGACAACCTGTTTGAGCAGGAGCCCGATGCCGGTCTGGGCAACGGCGGTCTGGGCCGTCTGGCCGCCTGCTTCCTGGATGGTCTGGCCAGCCAGGGATACAGCGCCATGGGCTACAGCCTGCGGTATGAATACGGCATTTTCCGTCAGAAGCTGGTAGAGGGCTGGCAGACCGAGCTGCCCGATTTTTGGCTGCCGGGCGGACGCGTATGGCTGCAGGAAGTGCCTGAGTCCTCTGTGACCATCCGGCTGGACGGCCATGTGGAGGAAAGCTGGAGCAACGGTTTCCACACGATTGAGCATAAGGACTATGCCGAGCTGACGGCTGTCCCCTATGACATGTATGTGGCCGGCAAGGACGGCAAGGGAATCGCCCGCCTGCGCTTGTGGAAAGCCCAGGCCGATGCCTTTGACATGGGACTGTTCAATTCCGGCAATTATATGCGCGCCATGGAGCGCGACGCCATGGCCGAAGTGATCACCAAGGTTCTGTACCCCGAGGATAACCACGCCGAGGGCAAAAGCCTGCGCCTGATGCAGCAGTACTTCCTGGTTTCGGCCACCATTCAGGATATCATCCGCCGCCATCTGATGAAGCACACGTCTCTGGATGATCTGCCCGAGTGCGCCGCTATCCATCTGAATGATACGCACCCGGTGCTGGTCATCCCTGAGATGATGCGCATTATGCTGGACGAATGTGGCTACACCTGGGACGACGCCTGGAGCATCGTAACCCGCACGGTGGGATATACCAACCACACGGTTATGGCCGAAGCACTGGAGTGCTGGGGCGTGGATCTGTTCAAGTTCCATCTGCCGCGCGTGTATCAGATTGTGGAGGAAATCAACCGTCGCTTCTGCGCCGAAATGCACAACCGCGGCGTGGATGGCTATAAAGTGGGCCGCATGGCGCCGCTGAATGACGGGTACGTCAAGATGGCAAACCTGGCCGTGCTGAGCAGCCACCATGTCAACGGTGTATCGGCCCTGCACAGCGAGATTCTGAAGGACTCGGTCTTCCATGATTTCTACACCGTCATGCCCGAAAAGTTCACCAACGTAACCAACGGCATTGCACACCGCCGCTGGCTGAATCAGGCCAACCCGGGCCTGGCGTCGCTGATCACCGAGCTGATCGGCGACGGATATATTTATCATGCCGACGAGCTGAAAAAGCTGATGGCCTATCAGGATGATGCCTCGGTTCTGGCCCGCATGCAGCAGATTAAGCGCGAGAACAAAGAGCGGCTGGCCGCTTACGTGAAGAAGGCAAACGGCCTTACCCTGGATCCCGATTCGATTTTTGACGTGCAGGTCAAGCGCATGCACGAATACAAGCGCCAGCACATGAATGCCCTGCACATTCTGGCCGAATACCAGTGGCTGCGCGAGAATCCCAACGCCGATTATGTGCCCCACACCTATTTCTTCGGGGCGAAGAGCGCGCCGGGCTATTACTTTGCCAAGCAGATGATCCGCTTTATCGTAACGCTGGGCAACGTGATCAACAATGATCCCCGCGTCAACCAGAAGCTGAAGGTTGTCTTCATGGAGAACTACTCGGTTTCGCTGGCGGAACTGATGATTCCCGCCGCGGAAATCAGTGAGCAGATCTCCCTGGCCGGTACGGAGGCCAGCGGTACCTCGAACATGAAGTTCATGATCAACTCCGCCCTGACCATGGGCACCCTGGACGGCGCCAACGTGGAAATCCACGACGCCGTCGGCAGCGAGAATATGTTCCTGTTCGGCCTGACCACACCGGAGGTCAACTCCCTCAAGCGCGGCTACAATCCCCGCATCTATGTGGAGAACAATGCCGACATCCGCCGTGCCGTGGAAGAGCTGAAGTACGGGATCGGCGGCGTGACCTTTGAGGAAATCTACAACTCTCTGACCAATTCCGACCCCTATATGGTCATGGCCGATTTTGAATCCTACAGCACGGCACAGAAGAAAGCCCAGAACCTGTACCGCAGCGATCCCATGACTTGGACCCGCATGGGCCTGATCAACACGGCCAATGCCGGCATTTTCGCTGCCGATCGCGCCATCCGCGAGTATGCGGACAACATCTGGTTTGCATCCCCCATCCCCGAGAAATAAAACCGGGACCGCAATTCCCGGCGGACAGCAGACAAAAGGCGGCCGACAGCCGCCTTTTGTCTGCCCGGCCGCCTGATTACGATAAAGGACGGACCTTCCTATGTTCAATTCGCGCAGTTCGATCTACCGCTGTCCTACCGGGGCCGTGGCAGATGGAACCAACATTCACTTCAAAATCAATCTTCCGCGCAATCTGCGCGTTTCCGCCGCTTCTCTGATTGTGGAGAACGACGCCGGCCCGGTATACCGCGGCGACCTGTACTGGTGCGGCCAGCAGGATGCCTTTAACGAATGGTGGGAGTGCGACTACACGCCGGAAAAAACCGGCCTGTTCTTCTACTATTTCGAAATCATCTCCTGGCGCGGACCCATCCGCCTGTCGCGAGTAATGGGTGGCGAAGCCGTTTTGGGCGGCTGCGAACGCTGGCAGCTGACCGTGTACCGCCATGATTACGTCTCACCGGACTGGCTGGCGGGCGGAATTCTGTACCAGATTTTCCCCGACCGGTTTTTCTCTTCCGGCACAGAGAAGGCCGGAGTTCCCGAGGACCGGCATTTTCACGAAGGCTGGCTGGAGGAGCCCGAATGGCGCCCCAATGAACGGGGCGAGGTTTTGAACAAGGATTTCTTCGGCGGTGACCTCCGGGGGATTGAGGAAAAGCTGCCCTATCTAAAAAAGCTGGGCGTTACCTGTCTGTATCTCAACCCCATTTTTGAATCCCACTCTAACCATCGGTATGACACGGCGGACTACTCCCGCATTGATCCGGTTCTGGGTACAGAGGAGGACTTCTGCCGTCTGGCCGAAAAAGCCCGTGCCCTGGGTATCCGCCTGATGCTGGACGGGGTGTTCAGCCACACCGGCAGCGACAGTGTGTATTTTAACAAAGAGGGCCGGTATCCTTCAGCCGGTGCTTGCCAGTCCCAGGACAGCCCGTATTACTCCTGGTACACCTATCACCACTGGCCCGACCGGTACGACTGCTGGTGGGGGTTCCCCACCCTCCCCAATGTGACGGAAACTAACCCCTCCTTCAACGCGTATATTAACGGGGAAAACGGCATCTGCCGCACCTGGCTTCGCCGGGGGGCATCCGCCTGGCGGTTGGATGTAGCCGACGAACTGCCGGATGAATTTTTGGACAATATGAACGCTGCCGCCAAAGCTGAGGACCCCGAAGCGGTGGTCCTGGGTGAAGTGTGGGAGGACGCCAGCAACAAATCGGCCTACGGTGTGCGCCGCCGGTACCTGCTGGGCGGCCAGCTGGACTCGGTGATGAACTATCCCTTCCGCGACGCAATCCTGGGCTTTCTGCGGGGCAGCAACCCGGCGGATATGATGGAGATCATCCTGAACGTACTGGAGAACTATCCGCCCCATGTGATCCGCATCCTGATGAATCACATCGGCACCCATGATACGGACCGCGCCATTACCGCGCTGGCTGGTGAGCCCGCCGGGAACCGCGGCCGCGACTGGCAGAGCGTGACCCACATGACGCCCGAGCAGTACAACCGCGGCATCACCCTGATGAAGCTGGCGGCCGTGATGCAGTACACCCTGCCCGGTGTTCCGTGTGTATATTATGGCGACGAGGTCGGGGTACAGGGATACCGCGATCCGTTTAACCGCACCTGTTACCCTTGGGGACAGGAGAATAAAGAACTTCTCGATTGGTACCAACGCCTTGGCGCCCTGCGCAGCAGCTGCCCCTGTCTGCGGGAGGGCAGCTTTGAACCCCTGATGGCCTACGGCCACACCATCTCCTTTCTGCGCCGCGGCGCTGGGCAGGAATTGATGGTGGCAGTCAACCAGGGGGACACCCCCTCACAAATTCCGGTGGCGCCCTGGTGGAAGAACAGCTACACGCTGATCGGTACACTGGATGAAAACGGCTGTCTGCCGCCGTTATCGTGTCTGGTGCGGGTCCGCTCGGTGAAAGAAGAGGACATTCCCCAGCCGCCGGAGGACACCCCGTCGGAAAAGGACGAAAATATTTGATTTTTCCCTTGACTTTCCCCGGGAAATGCGCTATACTAATAAAGCTGTTGAGAACGATGTTCCAAACAGCGATGTGCGCTCGTAGCTCAGCTGGATAGAGTGTCTGACTACGAATCAGAAGGTCAGGGGTTCGAGTCCCTTCGGGCGCGCCAAGAAAGAAGCCTCTTTTGTCTACCAAGACAAGAGAGGTTTTTTTCATGCTTTCGGGGGCAAAATAGCCCTTAATATAGGAAAATACCGCCAAAACAGGGGTTGGAACGGTCGTCGAGGCCGAACTATCCCCTGTTTTTGCTGTTTCGCGGTGAAAAATGCGTATTACTTTTGGTGATTCTTTTCTCCGTGGAGCAATCGACAATCGACTGAACGTAGGGAGTTGAATCTATAATTCCGCAAAATCGAATAAGCATGTAACGAAAACGTGACGCGATCATCTTGTATCTTTCGATTTATTATGCCATAATGTTAAATAGTTTAGTGTGCCAATATATCAGGATAAACTTGGAAGTGGTTTGTGGCATAGGATAATTGCCAGAAGATCAAACTGCTGAAAGCATCACAGCATTCGTTTGTATAAAATGTAGGAGGCCGCAAAAATGAAAGACCTGTATTCCAACTGGATGATAGATTGGATGACAAAGAAGGGCATCCCGGCGCACAAGGCCTATGACTATGTCGGCTTTCTGGGCT
>JALENG010000064.1 GCA_022767925.1 Clostridia bacterium | reverse complement strand
TACTCCCTCTATATCCAGTATTTTCCCCGGGCCTCATATATCTATGGGGGTCTCACGGCAGTGTGCCTGATGATGCTGTGGCTGTATTTCTGCATGATGATCCTGCTTCTTGGGGCGGAAATCAATAAGGTGTACCCGGCCCTTACAAAAAGGTGGAAGCACCCTTCCCCGACGGAAAAAGAGCAGAAGTGACCTTTGTTTTTTCGTTTCTTCCCCCTTTTTGGCCGGTTTTTCACCGCAGGTATGGCCACGGTAAGAAACCACAAAATATAGTATAAAGAAAAATAGAATTTCTTTTCGGAGGAATTTACAAAAATTGACGATAACAATAGGGAATATACATAGAGTGCGCTTCTTGACAAATTAGAAATATCGGATATTATACTATATATAGGGGGCTGATTAAGAAAAGACCGGATATATGGGGTAGGGAATCAAATCTCCCAATTCCTTCTTTTTTTGAAAAAGCTCTTGCTTTTTCATCAGCAGTACGCTATGATAGTAGACGCTTTCTTTTCTGCTTTCACACACCACAACATGTTGTGGTGTGTGAAAGCAGAAAACTGAGGATTCCCGAAAAGCTGCGCGGCAGGAAATGTTCTGGAAAATGTGCGGCTGGAATACGAAAGACGATGAACCATAGGAGAGGGGTAAACAGTTCCATGATCCAGACCATTATGAAGCGCAACGGCGAAATTGTGTTGTTTGACGCCAGCAAAATCCGCAATGCCATTTTAAAGGCCAATTCCCATATTTCCGGGGAGAAAATGAGTGATAACGATCTGGACCATGTGACGGGCCGGGTGGTAGATGCTCTGAATGACGGCCGGATGGGCGAAGAAGTCCCGAATGTCGAGCAGATTCAGGATATTGTGGAAGAAAAGCTGATTGAAAGCGATCTGCCCAAAACGGCAAAGGCATACATTCTGTATCGCGCCGAGCATCAGAAAATGCGCGAGATGAACGCCAATTTGATGAAGATCTATGAGAATCTGACGTTCCAGCCCAGCTCGGAAGTGGACTTAAAGCGCGAAAATGCGAATATTGACGCGGATACCGCCATGGGCACCATGCTGAAGTATGGCTCGGAGGGTGCCAAGGCGTTCTACGATGAGTATGTGATTCCCAGCGAGATTGCCAAGGCCCATATTAACGGCGATATCCACATCCACGACAAGGACTTTTATGCGCTGACGGAGACCTGCTGCCAGATCAACCTGCTCAAGCTCTTTAAAAACGGGTTCTCCACGGGCCACGGCTATCTGCGCGAGCCCAATGATATCCGCAGCTATTCGGCACTGTGCTGTATTGCCATTCAGGCCAACCAGAATGAAATGCACGGCGGCCAGAGCATTCCTAACTTTGACTATGCCATGGCGCCCGGCGTTGCCAAAACTTTCCGGAAGCAGTATTTTAAATCCATTGCCCAGTATCTGCAGGTTCGTTTTGCTATGGGGGCTGCAGAGGCCGAAGACATGACTGCGGCGATCAAAGAGGATCTGGGACAGGAAGTAACCCTGGGCAATGCCGCTGTTTACGGAAAGAAGCTGGCGGATTATCTTGTGGAAAAGCAGCCCGGGATGTTCACGCTGGAGAGTGCGGAAAAGCTGGCAAATTACTGTGAAAAGAACGCTTACAGCGAGACCGATAACGCTACCTATCAGGCGATGGAAGCGCTGGTACACAATCTGAATACCATGAACTCCCGTGCGGGCGCCCAGGTCCCGTTCTCCTCTCTGAACTATGGCACGGATACGACGCCCGAGGGTCGCATGGCCATCCGGAACCTGCTGGAGGCCACCGAGGCCGGTCTGGGAGACGGGGAGACGCCGATCTTCCCGGTGCAGATTTTCAAGGTGAAAGAGGGTATCAACTATAACGAAGGGGATCCCAACTACGACCTTTTCAAAATGGCGATTCGCGTATCGGCCAAGCGCCTGTTCCCGAACTTCAGCTTTTTGGATGCCCCGTTTAATGCCCAGTATTACAAAAAGGGCGATTATAATACCGAGGTGGCCTACATGGGCTGCCGTACCCGCGTGATGGGCAATGTGTACGATCCCAGCCGGGAGATTACCTGTGGCCGCGGAAACCTCAGCTTTACCACCATCAACCTGCCGCGGCTGGGCATTGAGGCCCACGGGGATCTGAACAAATTCTTCCAGATGCTGGATGATCGGATTGACCTGTGCATCGAGCAGCTGCTGCACCGTTTCAAAATCCAGTGCAGCAAAAAGGTGTACAACTATCCCTTCCTCATGGGACAGGGGGTCTGGATCGACTCGGAGAAGCTCAGCCGTTATGATACGGTGGAGGAAGTGCTCAAGCACGGCACGCTGAGCATCGGCTTTATCGGCCTGGCTGAGACGCTGGTGGCCCTGACCGGCAAGCACCATGGCGAGAGCGAAGAGAGCCAGAAACTGGGGCTGTCGATTATCGGGCATATGCGCTCCCGTATGGACGAGGAGAGCGCAAAAACCAAACTGAACTGGTCCCTGCTGGCCACGCCGGCCGAGGGACTGAGCGGACGTTTTGTGCGGATCGACGCGAAAAAGTACGGGAAAATTCCCGGGATTACCGACCGCGATTATTATACCAACTCGTTCCATGTTCCGGTTTATTATCCGATCAATGCCTTCCAGAAGATCCGCACCGAGGCGCCCTATCACGCGCTGACCAATGCGGGCCATATCAGTTATGTGGAACTGGATGGCGACGTGTGCAAGAATCTGGATGCTTTCGAGGCGGTCATCCGCTGCATGAAGGAATCCGGAATTGGCTACGGCTCGGTGAACCATCCGGTGGACCGCGATCCGGTGTGCGGCTATAACGGCATTATCGACGAGGTTTGCCCCCGCTGCGGACGGCGCGCCGGTGAACCGGTCAGCCTGGAAAAGCTGGAGGAGCTGCGCAAGAAATACCCCAATGTGCCGCTGCAGCACTGTGGCTGTTATTAAACCCAAAAACGATGAATTTGAATCTCACGAATACAAGAGGAGGAAATGAAAATGAAGGAAAAGAAGGCATCCTGTGAAAAGCAGGTAGGTTCGGGCGTGGGCTTTGACCGGATCCGGCGGATTACGGGCTATCTGGTGGGCACGACCGACCGCTGGAACAATGCAAAGCGCGCGGAAGAAAGCGACCGCGTAAAGCATACGCTGAACCGCTGAGGCGAGGATAGCGGGAGAGAAATCCGCGGAGTATACGCATTTGGCGGGAAAGAGAAATAAAAGGAGGAGTACCCTATGACCGAGAAAAAGACAGAAAACGGGACGATGGTAGGTGCCGGTGTGGATTTTGAGAGAATCCGCCGGATCACCGGTTACCTGGTGGGAACCACCGACCGCTGGAATAATGCAAAGCGCGCCGAGGAGCGCGACCGCGTGAAGCATTCGCTGACCCGGTAACAAACCAAACAGAGCAGAAAAAATCCCCCGCGCAGTCTTTCCGGCTGCAGCGGGGGATTTTTTTCGCTTGCTTTCAGAGGGATGGCTGTCCGCCTGGATTCTGGGCGGGAAGGCGCGGCCCCCGGGAAAAAACCAGAGAACCTGTTATTTCCGATTCCCGGTTTCCTCCAGACGGTTTATCAGGGCCCGGTGGGTCACCTCATAGGCTTTTTCTTCGTACGGATAGGCGATGGCCTGATAGGAGGCATCCGGATTCTCCCGCTTCATCAGCAGCCGGATAACCGCATGCAGCATGGCGGGATTCTTCACCAGCACCGGGCCGATCAGATGGGTGCCGAAGAAATTTTCCACACGGCATCCCTCGCCGGGATCGCCCTTCTGGTTGCCCATTCCCATTTTCAGAGTGAAAAGGGGAGCGGCAATACCCGTATTCTGCGAGCACTTGTTCACAAAACCGACCAGCTCCTTGCCAAAGGGTTCGGCGGTGGTGACGGCATCGCCGGTATAGCGGATGTCGGCGCTCTCGTTGGTGGTAAACGGCAGCAGCCCCAGGGCCGGATGCAATTCACCGTTTCCGTCGGTGATCGAGGTGCCCAGCATGTCGCAGGCATTGCCGGTAAACAGCCCCACCACTCCACGGCGGCAGGCATCTTTGATTTCTTCCTGATAGGGCATCAGGTGCATAAGCGCCGCTTTCTGGCTTCTCTCGGTGCCGCAGCCGATGTAAATCAGATCCACATCGGAAAAATCCAGGTCCGTATCCGTCACGGTTTTGTGAATCACCGTCACATTCATGCCCTGGTCGCGCAGATGCTTTTCCAGCACGCGCATATTGCCGTACTCGCCGTACAGATTCATAAAGTCATGATACAGATGAAGCAGTTTCATTCTTCTTTCCCGCCTTTCTCCAGACTGACCGTTTCCACACGGCTAAGCAGTTTTTCTTTATCCGAAAAACAGGTGATCCCATACACATATCCGATGGACCGTTCTTTCAGCGCCTCGACGGCCTGATCCATGTCCTCGATGACCTCGATTTTGTCAAAGGGAATGGTTGTGTAGGAAAAGCGCACCGCCAGGTCGTTGGCATAGGTGCCGGCCAGAATAATTTTGCGGATATGCTCGGCCCCCAGCAGTTCAAAATCAATATCCCAAAGCCAGGAGGTCTCGCTGGTGAAATATTTGCGGCTGATAGCGTCCACAATAATCATCACGGTGCAGTCCCGCGGATCGCGCACGGCCACCCGGATCGACTGATCGTACGAGACCGAATTTTCGTGTTTGGAGGTCAGCAGCGTCCCCTCGTGCTCACCGGCGCGGAAAGCCATGATCCGGCCGTTTTTCATCGTGTAGTTCTGCAGGGAGGAGACAATGGTTTCGGCAGGAATTCCCAGTTCACTGCAGGCGGAAAAGGCGGCCAGTGTGTTATAAAAATGATAGATTCCGGTAAAACTCAGATCAATGCGGTACTGGCCGTTAATCACAATGTATCCCTCATCCTGGCTGGCCTGGGTCACCGTATACGAGGTGGGCTCGCGGTGCAGGCCGCAGTGTGGGCAGTGGTACGAGCCAATATGATTATAATGATAATAATCATAGATAAGCGGGTGCTTGCACTCCGGGCAGTAGGCGCCGTCGTTATACACGCTGTCGTTGTGCTCCTGGGAAAGGGGCAGGCGGTCCACCCCAAACCAGGTCACATTCCGGCGCCCCATGCCGAAGCGGGCCACCATGGGATCATCGGCATTTAAAATCAGGTGGGTGTCCTCATAAACACTTTGCTTCACGATATCATACATCCACTCCGTGTGGCCATTGCGGGTCATCTGATCCCGGTACAGGTTATTGATCACATAGTGAGTGGGATGGAAGTGCCGGAAGGTATGACGGGCAAAGCGCTCGTCACTCTCCAGCAGGACAATCTCGCTTTTTACCCGGCCGGACAGGGTGCAGTCATTGAGCAGGAAGGTGGTAACCCCCTCGATCTGGTTGCTGCCCTCTTTGTTATAGGCAATTCGTTTTCCGCTGTTTTTCAGCACCTGGGCAATCATTTCCACGGTGGAGGTCTTGCCATTGCTGCCGGTTACCGCTATAATGGAAGAAGGAAGCTGGATTTTTTTGAGAATATTCGGGTCTAGCTTCAGGCAGATTTTGCCGGGAAGGCTGCTTCCCTTTCCCACCAGGCGGCCCACAAGGCTCAGCGCCTTGCAGACAAAGATGACAAAAGCGGTTTTGATCATAGTTTTCGCTCCGTTTCTTTGGCATTCTTCCGCTTTCCACCCGTTTTTCGAAAAGCGGAAAGGGACATTTTTTCTAAGCTATCATTATACCCACTTTTTCCCGAATAAGCAACAGGAGCCCCCGGTTTCCTCCGCAATTTTTTGTAAAAGAAACGGGAATTTTCCATTGACAAATGGAGGGCAGAATACTATAATAAATAACGGTGTCTTCATGGGAAAGTACGCCGCAACGGATATTGGAGTGAGAGAAATGCTGCTGGATTTGCGAAAGGTTTTTGAGAATGACGATGAAATCCTCGCGTTCCGGGATACGCTGGATCTCTCTGATATCGAAATCAGCGGTTCGTATCCGTTTGTTTCACCTGTTTTTGCTACTGGTCAGGTGAAAAGTCTTGCGGGTGCGGCGCAGATGACGGTAAAAGTGGAGTTTGATTTTTCGATTCCCTGTGACCGCTGCGCGGAACAGATCGAGAGAAAATACTCGTACTCGTTTGAACATATGCTGGTGCGCGAACTGAACGATGAGGAAAACGACACCTACCTTCAGGTTGAGAATGATACGCTGGACGTGAGCGAACTGCTTCGTTCGGATATTCTGCTGGAGCTGCCCAGCAAGTTCCTATGCAAACCCGAATGCAAAGGATTGTGCGATGTATGCGGCCAGAATCTCAACACGGGAACCTGTCATTGTCATGATCACGATGTGGATCCCCGACTGGAAGTATTGAAAAAATTTATGAGTTAAGGCAAGCCATTACCATGGATATAAGGAGGTGCTCAAAATGGCAGTACCCAAGAGAAAAGTATCGAGTGCAAGACAGAACAAGAGACGTTCCAATGTTTGGAAGATGGAAGCTCCGGCTCTGGTAAAGTGCCCGAAGTGCGGCGAGTACAAGGTACCTCACAGAGTCTGCAAGGCCTGCGGTTTTTATGACGGCAGAGACGTGCTGAAGAAAGAAGCTTAATTTTTCTTTTTTCTGTGGATGCAAAAGGGTAGAGAAGGAGCAATCCTTCTCTATTTTTTTGTTGAAAATTGTGAGGCTCAGCGGGAAAGATAAAAGTACAGAGAGAAAGGAAGGGGACTATGGCGGTACGGATTACAGGAGTCGATGCCCGCAGCGCGGCGGAAAAGGCCGGGATATGCGCCGGAGAGACGCTGGTGTCCATGAATGGGCATGAAATCGCGGACATTCTGGATTTCCGCTTTTATGAGACGGAAGCGAACCTCCATCTGCTGCTGTGCAGTGAGCAGGGAGAAGAGCGGACGGTTTCCCTGAGAAAGCGCCAGTACGATTCCATCGGGCTGCAGTTCGAGACGTATCTGATGGATCGGCAGCGCTCCTGCCGTAACCGGTGCATTTTCTGTTTTATCGACCAGCTGCCCAAAGGGATGCGCAAAAGCCTGTATTTTAAAGACGACGATTCCCGCCTGTCCTTCCTTTTTGGAAATTATATCACCCTGACTAATTTGAGCGAGCGGGAAGTGGAGCGGATTCTCCACATGCATATCAGTCCGATCAATGTATCGGTGCATACCACCAATCCGGAACTGCGCTGCAAGATGATGGGGAACCGCTTTGCCGGCCAGTGCCTCTCGATTCTGAAGCGGCTGGCAGAGGGCGGCATTCATCTGAATTGTCAGTTGGTTCTCTGCCCTGGGATCAACGACGGGGAAGAATTGCAGCGGACGCTGGACGACCTGTATGCGCTGGGGGAAAACCTGCAGAGCATTGCCTGCGTTCCCGTGGGGGTGACACGCTACCGGGAGGGGCTGTACCCTTTGACCACCTATACCCGGGAGACGGCCGCCGTGGTTATTGACCAGGTGGAGGCCTACGGCGACCACTTTTGCCGCACACGCGGGGCACGCACGGTGTATGTATCGGATGAATTTTACCTGTTGGCCGGGCGGGAGCTGCCGGGCGAGGATTTTTATGAGGATTTTGCCCAGTTGGAAAACGGCGTGGGGCTGCTGACCAGCCTGAAAAGCGAATTTGAGGATGCGCTTTTTACGCTTACGGAAGAGGAAAAAGGGAAAAAACGGCGCCTCACTCTGGTGACGGGGGAGGGGGCTTATCCCTTTCTGAATCGCCTTCTTGACGAATTGCGTGAGAAATGCGATAATTATAAAATCCGGGTAATCCCTGTGAAGAATGATTTCTTCGGCGGAACCGTGAATGTGGCCGGTCTGCTGACCGGGCAGGATATCGAGCGGTGCCTGCAGAGGGAGGATCTGGGAGAGTGTGTTCTGCTTCCGGGGGTCACCCTGCGGCAGCAGGAGGATGTTTTTTTGGATGATATGTCTCTTCAGCAGCTGGCCGGGCGATTGGGTGTACCGGTGATTCCGGTCCCCAATAGCGGGTACGCGCTGCTGGATGCGATTATAGGAAGGAATGAGGAAATTGGCTAAACCGGTTGTGGCGATTGTGGGCCGCCCCAATGTGGGCAAGTCCACTTTGTTCAATAAACTGATCGGCGAACGCCTTTCGATTGTCAACGATACCCCCGGGGTGACCCGGGACCGTATTTTCGGCACGTGTGAGTGGCGGAACCGTACCTTCTCTCTGGTGGATACGGGGGGGATCGAGCCGGAATCGAAGGATGTGATTTTGTCTCAGATGCGCCTGCAGGCACAGCTGGCCATCGAGAGTGCCGATGTGATTATTTTTGTGACGGATGTGCGCTCCGGTCTGGTGGCGACCGATCAGGCGGTGGCCTCGATGCTGCAGAAAAGCGGGCGGCCGGTGGTGCTGTGTGTGAATAAGTGCGATTCATTGGGCGATCCTCCGGCGGAATTTTATGAGTTCTATAATTTGGGCCTGGGTGATCCCATTGCGGTATCCAGTGTCCATGGCCATGGTACTGGTGACCTGTTGGATGCGGTGTTCGCGTATATGCCGAAAGAGCAGGAGGAAGAGGCGGAGAGCGAGACCATCCGCATTGCCATTATCGGAAAGCCCAATGTGGGCAAGTCCTCGCTGGTCAACCGCATTGCCGGGGAAAACCGCTGCATCGTCTCGGATATTGCCGGAACCACCCGCGATGCCATTGATACCCCGGTGGAAAACGAATTCGGAAGTTTTGTGCTGATTGATACCGCCGGCCTGCGGCGCCGCAGCAAAGTGGAGGATGTCATCGAAAAATACAGTAATATGCGGGCGGAAATGGCTATCGAGCGCGCTGATGTGTGCGCCATTCTGATTGATGCGACCGTCGGCTTTACCGAGCAGGATTCCAAAGTGGCGGGCCTGGCCCACGAGGCGGGAAAAGGCTGTGTGATTGTGGTGAACAAGTGGGACGCGGTGCAGGAAAAGACCGGTTCGACCATGGATGAATACCGCCGCCAGCTGGAGCAGGATTTCTCCTTTATGCCCTATGCCCCCATGGTTTTCATTTCGGCCAAAACCGGGCAGCGTGTGGATGAGCTGTTCCGTGTGATCAAACTGGTGGCCAACAGTAACTCCATGCGCATTGCCACCGGTACACTCAACGACGTGTTGGCCCAGGCCACCGCGCGGGTACAGCCCCCCACGGATAAGGGCCGCCGTTTGAAAATTTATTATATGACCCAGGCTTCCACCCGTCCGCCGACCTTTGTCTGCTTTGTCAACTCGGCAGAGCTGTTCCATTTTTCCTATCAGAGGTACCTGGAGAATCGCATTCGGGAAACTTTTGGATTAAAGGGAACCCCGGTTCGCTTTATTATTCGGGAACGCAGTGACAAAGACAGATAAAAGAAAGGTGTGCGTATTTTTCTATGTGGTTTGAACATTTACAGCAGCTGGCTCTTCCCGCCGTTTTGGTGGCCGTTATCGGATATCTGCTGGGAAGCATCAGCTTTTCCATTATCTTCACCCGGATTTTTATGAAGGAGGATATCCGCTCTTACGGCAGCGGCAATGCCGGGGCGACCAACGTTCTTCGCTCGGTGGGCAAAGGGGCAGCGGCCCTCACATTCCTGTTCGATTTTCTCAAATGTGTCCTCGCCGTGGTCATCGGGAAAATGGTTATCGCCTACTTTGCCCAGCAGTACGGGATTTCCCCCATTGTGCAGCAGTACGGCGCCTTTGCGGCGGGATTTGGCTGCCTGCTGGGGCATGTGTATCCGGTGTATTTCGGTTTCCGCGGCGGAAAAGGTGTGGTGACCAGCGCGGCCATGATGGCAATCATCGACTGGCGCGTGTTTGTGCTGGTTCTGGTCGGGTTTATCATCACCTTTGCCATTATGAAAATCGTGTCCCTCGGTTCGATTGTGGGGGCTATCATCTATCCGATTTCCACGTTCCTGATTACATATTTCTGTGATTACCGGTATCAGATCCTGTCGGGGGTATCGGGGGCCAGCCTGAGTTATGTGATTACCTGTACGGTTCTGGCGCTGATGATTTCCATGATGGTTATTTTCCTGCACCGGGCCAATATCACCCGGCTGATCCACGGGGAAGAGAAGAAGCTGACCCTGAAAAAGCATACGCACGCAAAAGAAAAAGAGGAGTAAAGCCCGTATTAGGCATTTTCTCCCAACGCCGAAAAGAGCCGGTGGGGTCACCCTGCCGGCTCTTCTTTCTAAAATAAATGGGGGACGACCTGCATCCTCCAAAAACAAAATCCCGGGGAAAAAGAAAAAGGAGCCTTTGAAAGGCTCCTTCTGCTTTTCGGGTCATTATGCGCGCGTTACTTTACCGGAACGCAGGCAACGGGTGCAGGCGTAGATATGCTTGGGCGTACCATTCACCATGACCTTCACGCGGCGGATGTTGGGTTTCCAGGTTCTGTTCGTACGTCTGTGAGAATGGGACTGACGAATACCAAAAACCATCGCTTTGCCGCAGATTTCACACTTTGCCATGTCTGCACCTCCTTTAAAAGGGCATTTCAAAATTGCAACAGAGATATTTTATCAGAAGTTCGCAAAAAAAGCAACCCTTTTTTGCCGGTTCTTTCTATTTTCTTTTGGATCTGTCCCTTTTTTCGAAAAATTTTTTGAAATGGATTGGGGAAAAAGGGAATCTGTCTGAAAAAGAGGGGCAGAAAGGGGGGAGAATATGGACAAAAGGAAAACTCTCGGTTCCGTCTCTTGTCTTTTGAGCGCAGATGTACTATAATTTCCATGTATAAAGGAGAGTGTTGCCTTATGCTGATTCATGCGATTTTTACCCTTCTGCGCGGCGGAAGCGTAGATTTTTCCATGGTGATGATGAATATCCTGGCGATTCTGTTCGTCATGTTCTGTATTCTGCCCCTGCACGAGTTTGCGCATGCCTGGGCGGCGAACAAGCTGGGGGATACGACCGCCCTGCAGGCCGGCCGCCATACGCTTAATCCCCTGGCCAGCTTTGATCCCATGGGGGCACTGTTTCTGCTGCTCTTCGGCTTTGGCTGGGCAAAGCCTGTGCCGGTCAACCCCCGTGCGTTTAAAAATCCCCGCCGGGATACGGCGCTGACCGCGCTGGCCGGTCCGATTTCCAACATTCTGGCGGCATTGGTGGGGGCTATCGTCTACTATGTGCTGCTGATCTTTGTGTTCCAGTGGTCCATCCCCACGTGGCTGTGGTACTTTTTCTATTATTATATCACGGTCAATGCCTCGCTGGCCGCCTTTAACCTGCTTCCGCTGCCGCCTCTGGACGGTTCGCGGATTGTGGGCGCTTTTCTGTCGGGAAAAGCCCTGTACAACTATTACCGGTATCAGCGGCAGATTATGATGGCGGTATTCCTGCTGCTCTTTCTCGGCTTTTTGGATGGTCCCCTCAGCTTTTTGCAGAATGCGCTGACCGACGGCATCGTCTGGCTGGCAGAACTGCCCTTTAAACTGTTCGGAGTGTTGTGAATTGGAAAAAATCTCCTATAAACTGCAGGTGTTCGAGGGCCCTCTTGATCTGCTGCTCAGCCTGATTCAAAAGAACAAATTGAATATTTTCGATATTCCCATCGCCGAGCTGCTGGATCAGTATATGGAGGCGGTGCGCCGCATGCAGGAGGAGAATCTGGATGTGGCCAGCGAATTTCTGGAGATGGCGGCGCGGCTGGTCCACCTGAAATCCCTGTCGCTGCTGCCACGGAAAGAGGAAGAAGAGGAGCTGAAAAGGGAACTGGTGGGCGAACTGCTGGAATATCAGCAGTGTCGGGAAGCGGCGCTCTGCTTTGCCCAGCAATTCACCTTTTCCCGTATGGTTCGTCCCCCCGCGGAATTTCCCCGGGAAAAAGCGTACCGGGGGAAAATCGACGGACAGGAGCTGCTGGATGCCTATCTGGCGGTAAAGGGGCGCAAAAAGAGCCGTCTGCCCGAACCGGAGGCGTTTTCCGGGATTGTTCATCACCGGATTGTCTCGGTTTCGTCACAGATTATTGCGGTGCTCCGCCGGCTGTGGAAACAGCCGAAGGTTGCATATAAACGATTTTTTTTGGAAAAACAGGATAAGAGCGAATGTGTGGCGGCTTTTTTGGCTTTGCTTGAGCTGATCCGGGGAAAACGGGTGCGCATGGAAGGCGAGGGGGAAGAGGCCGTGATCCAGCTTGTCAAAAAGGAGAGGGAACCGTGAAGATCAGGGAAATGCAATCAAAGATGGAAGCGATTCTCTTTGCCGCGGGGGAACCCATGGAAATCGGAAAGCTCGGCCAGGTGCTGGAGCTGGATTTGGAGACCGTGGAGAAAATCCTCCGGCTTCTCGCGGACCGGTACGGGGAAGAGGAGAGCGGGCTGTGCCTGCTGCGGCTGGACGATTCGGTGCAGATCAGCATTCGCCCACAGTGGAGCTCTCTGGTCCGCTCGGCGCTGGATATGCGCCGGAATGTGCCTCTTTCCCAGGCGGCCATGGAGGTGCTGGCGGTGATTGCCTATAACCAGCCGGTCACCCGCGCGTATATCGAACAGGTGCGCGGCGTGGATTGCTCCGGCGCCATCAGCGGCCTGATCAATAAGGGGTTGGTGGAAGAGCGGGGCAGGCTGGAACTGCCGGGGCGCCCGCTGCTGTATGGAACCACCCTGGATTTCCTTCGCTGTATGGGGCTTTCCTCGCTGGAGGAGCTTCCCCCTCTGCCGGAAATGAAGGAGGAGGATTCGGATACCAGGGACTAAGGCGGATCTGCCAAAAGGTTTGTGGAAGGAAGTGGAAAGAGATTGATCTGGTTCTTTGGAATTCTGTGCGCACTCTTTCTCCTTCTGCAGGCGCCAGTTCACTTCTATGTCCACTTAGCCGAGGAAGCGGAGATCCGGATTCGGATTCTGTTTTTCAAAATCCAGCCCGGCGCCCCTGCCAAAAAACCGAAGAAGAAAAAGAAAAAGGCAAAGGAAAAGCCCCCCAAAAAGGAGGCGGCCCCCAAAACCGAGCCCGCGCAAAAGCAGAGCCTGCTTACGACACTGCTTCGGCGCAAGGGCGGAAAAAAGGCTCTGCTTGCCTCCGCTTTCCGGGTTTTGGCCATGGGGAAACGGGCGGTTTCGAAAATTTTGCGGGGTCTTCACCTCACAAAACTGAACTGCGGCATTCAGGTGGGGAAAGAACAGGCCTATGATACGGCCCTGTTTTATGCCTACACCTGCTCGGCGGTCTATCCGGCGGTGGCATTGTTGGCCCAGTGGGGAAAGTGTCGGGCGTATACGGTATCGGTGGTGCCGGATTTTGACCACCCCGGCATTCAGATGGATGTGGAAACAGCCGGATGGATGCGGTTGGGGCGTGTTCTGTGGAAAGCAATTGTGCTCCTGGTTCGGGCGCTGATAGAAATCCTGCGCAAACCGAAGGGGAGCGGGGAAGAAAAAAGACAGGCGGCCCGTAAAGCGGCCGAGGAAAAAATCAGTAAGGTGGTGCAGAGAATGAACGGACAGTCGATTGACAGCATGATGGGGGTTACCCTGGATAAAATCCGCAGCATGGCGGATGTGAACACGGTGATTGGCGATCCCATTACGGTGGATGGAGCTACCATTATCCCGGTCTCGAAGGTGAGCTATGGCTTTGCGGCGGGCGGGTCGGACCTGCCCTGCAAGGCGCAGGCACAGAAGGATCTGTTCGGCGGCGGAAGCGGCGGTGGCGTGAATGTCATCCCGGTGGGTTTCCTCACCGTACAAGACGGAAAGGTGCGTCTGCTGCAGCTGGATCCCTTTACCAGCACCATGGACCGCATTGTCAGCATGGCGCCGGGACTGATGGATTCGGTGGAATCGCTGGTGCAGAAAGTCCGCGAAATGCTGGAGAAGAAAAAAGCCGAAAAAGAGGAAGCAGAGGCACAGGCGGAGAGCGCCCCGGCTGAAGCGGCCCCGAAGAACGCATAAAGGAAAGACCGCATAACCACCCTTTTCCCCGCATAGTTCTGTTTTGAACAGGCGGTGATCAGAGATGAGACAGTTTTTTCGAAAAGGGCGCAGGCTGATTATGGCGGCGCTGTTTCTGGTCCTTTTCTCCATTCCGGTGCAGGCGGCCCCGCCGGAGACAGCGGCCCGGGCGGCTGTGGTTTATGATGCGGGAACCGGCACGGTGCTCTATGAAAAAGCGGGGGGAGAGCGGCTTCCCATGGCCAGCACCACGAAGATTATGACCGCGTATTTGGTATTGGAGAGCGCTGCTCTCTGTGACAGGGTGGTTACCGTCAGCGAAACGGCCGTATCGGTCGAGGGGTCCTCGGCCGGGCTGCGGGCCGGCGACCGGATCCGGCTGTCGGATCTGGCGGCTTGCATGCTGCTGGCATCGGGAAATGATGCCGCTGTTGCCGGTGCCGAGGCCGTCGGAGGAAGCGAAGAGGCATTTGTCCGGCGTATGAATCAGACGGCGGCGCAGTGGGGGCTGACGGATACACATTTTGATACGGCCTCTGGCCTGGATGGCGATACCCACTATACAACGGCGTGCGAGCTGGCGAAGATCACGGCGCGGGCATTGGAAAACGAGCGGTTTGCAGAGCTGTGCGCCTGCAAAAATGCGGCGGTTTCCGTTTTGGGGGCGGATGGCACCGCACGGACGATCTCCCTGACCAATCACAACAAACTGCTGTGGCAATTGGAAAACTGTGTGGGGGTAAAAACCGGGTATACGGAAAAATCGGGCCGCTGCCTGGTATCCTGCATCCGTCAGGAGGGGGCCACCCTGGTGGTGGTCACCTTACGGGATCCCAACGATTGGCAGGATCACGCGGCGCTTCAGGAATACGGCCTCTCCTGTATGGACCGGATTGCGGTCAGTGAAGAGGATGTCTCTTATACCGTTCCGCTGAAAGACGGTGGGGAAATGCTGTGTCTCCCGCAGGAGGAGGCCATCACCTTCTGCCTGCCCGTCCGGAAAAATGAGCTGGTCCGCTCTCTTGAATGGGAGGAGCTCTCCGCCGTGCCGGAAAAGGGGGAAGCGGTGGGATCGATCCTCTACACCTGGCAGGGGAAGGAGATTGGGCGGATTCCGATTACGGTTGTTTCGGTCCGGCAGCCCCCCGTACCGGAGGAGGATCCCTGGTGGGTTTTGTGGTGGGAAGGACTTCTTTCCTTCCTTCACCTGTAAGGAACAGAAGCAAAAATCGAAGAGTATGGAAGCAGAGAGGAAGATTGAATTTCATGGCAAAGGACACGCGCCTGCAGAAAATGCTGGCAGACTGCGGAGTGGCTTCCCGCCGGAAGGCGGAGGAGATGATCCGGGCTGGGCTGGTCACGGTCAACGGGGAGACCGCCCAAATCGGTGACAAAGTGGATCCGCGCCGCGATCGGGTGGAAGTGAAGGGACGGCCGGTGCGCGCCCGTGAGGAGAATGTGTACATCATGCTGCACAAGCCCAGGGGCTTTATTACGACCATGAGCGATGAGATGGGGCGCAAGTGTGTCGCCGAGCTGGTTCGGGACATCCCCGGGCGGATTTACCCGGTGGGGCGGCTGGACCGTGATTCGGAGGGGCTGCTGCTGATGACCAATGACGGGAATTTTGCCAATATGATGATGCACCCCTCCATGCATGTCCCCAAGGTCTACCGCGTAACCGTGCGCCCGGGGATCACGGAGGAACAGCTCACCCAGATGAGCGTGGGAATGGAGATCGACGGCGAGAAGACCATGCCGGCCAATGTGCGCGTACTGGAACAGCAGCAGGGAAGAGTGGTGCTGGAAATTGTACTGCAGGAGGGCAGAAACCGCCAGATCCGAAAAATGTGCGAGCAGCTGCAGCTGGAGGTAGCCCGCCTGAAGCGGGTGGCCATGGGCCCCGTAAAGCTGGGCATGCTGCAGCCGGGGCAATACCGTGAACTGACGCGGGAAGAGGTGAAGGGCCTGATGGCCAGCGCCCGCTCGCGCGCCCGCAGCGGGAACGGACAAGCCTCCGAACCGCCTAAGGGGCCCCGCCCCCCGAAGCATCCGGGGCGGCCGGGGAAAAATCCGGGCAGGAAAAATCCGTAAAAATTCTTTCCGAAATTCGGCAGGTTTTTCAGAATAAGCCTTGTCAATATTTCGAAAATGATTTATAATTATCAAGTATGTTGTTTATTCTCACTTATCACGAGAAATGGAGGAACATTTATGAGCGCAAGCAATGAATTGCAGGCCTCTCGTGATGTGCTGGCGGCTACCAGTGCATACAAACGTATCTCCCGTTTGTTCGACGAGGGCTCTTTCCAGGAGATCGACGCCTACGCAAAATCCGGTGACGGCTATGCAGAGGCTGCCGCGGGCCGCGGAACCATTGACGGTTGCCCGGTATATGCCTATGTGCAGAACAGCGATATCTGTGGCGGCGCAATGAGTAAGGCACAGGCACAGAAGATTAAAAAGGTGTACGATCTGGCTCTTAAGGCCGGCGCTCCCGTGATCGGTGTGTTTGATTCCAACGGTGGCCGTCTGGATGAAGGCGCCGCAATGATGGCCGCCTACGGCGAGATTCTGCTGACCAGCAACAATCTGTCCGGTGTCGTTCCGCAGATTGCACTGGTGCTGGGTCCGTGTGTGGGCACCTCCGCGATGATCGCTGCCAGCGCCGACTTTGTCGTGATGTCCGATAAGGGCGAACTGACGCTGGAGACCAACGGTGCCGAGGCCGGGGCTGAAGCGGCCGTGAAGGCGGGTGTGTGCCATGTGGCAGCCGCCAGTGAGGACGAAGCCATCGCGGCTGTCCGTTCGCTGGTTGTCAAGCTGCCTGCCAATAACCTCAGCGGCGCTCCGGTTGTTGATTTTGCCGGCGTTTCCGCTTCGGCTGCTGTGGCGGCCGGTATGAGCGGGGCCGATACGATCAAGGCCATCGCGGACGAGGGTTCTTTCACCGAGCTGAGCAAGGAATTCGGTTCCTGTGCGGTGACGGGTCTGGCCACGATGAACGGGATGACGGTCGGCCTGGTTGCGTTTGACGGCGTGATCTGTGCAGACGGCTGCTCGAAGGCTGCCCGTTTCGTGCGTTTCTGTGATGCGTTCTCCCTGCCGGTGGTTACCGCTGTGAATGCCGAGGGCTTTACCAGTGTGCGCGAAGCCTGCAAGCTGAGCAATGCCTACAGCGAGGCCACGACCGCAAAGGCGACGGTGATCTGCGGCAGCGCCGTTGGGGCCGTTTACATTGCAGTGGCTGGCCGCGGTGCCAATGCCGATATCACGCTGGCGTGGCCGGATGCGGTTGTTTCTCCGCTGGCTCCTGCGACGGCCTGCATGTTCACCTGCAGCGATCAGCTGGCCGGATCGGCCGACCCGGTTCATGACCGTGAAAAGCTGATTGCGGATTACGCGAAGAACGAATGCACCCCGTTCAAGGCAGCGGCCGAGGGCTTTATCGAGGATATCGTACTGCCCGAGGAGACTCGCGCCAAGGTTCTGGGCGCTCTCGATATGCTGGCTGGCAAACGCGTACAGCGTCTGGCCAAGAAACATGCCAATATTCAGCTGTAAGGCAAAGTAGAGACAGGAGGAACAAACGATGAAAAATTTGAAAATTACCGTAAATGGTGTTGCGTATAGCGTACAGGTTGAGGAAGTCGGCGGCGCCGCTCCTGCTGCTGTTGCGGCGGCTCCCGCTCCGGTGGCAGCTCCCGCTGCGGCTCCGGCTCCCGCTCCCGCTGCTGCCCCGGCTCCGGCTGCGGTAGAAGGTGAAGCGGTAAAGGCTCCGATGCCCGGCACGATCCTCAGCGTGAATGTCAAGGCCGGCGATTCCGTGAAATCTGGTGCGGTTCTGGCCATTCTGGAAGCCATGAAGATGGAAAATGAGATTATGGCTCCCCGCGATGGCGTTGTGGCGGCTGTGCATGTGAACAAGGGTGAAAGTGTCGATACGGGCGCTCCCATTGTTTCCCTCCAGTAAGGGGGTCCTGTAAATGGCTAAAAAAATTCTGATTACCGAAACCGTCCTGCGTGACGCCCATCAGTCTCTGCTGGCTACCAGAATGCCGCTGAGCGACATGGAGCCGATCCTGGAGAAGATGGACAAGATTGGCTTCTATTCCCTGGAATGCTGGGGCGGCGCTACGTTCGACGCCTGCATGCGTTTTTTGAACGAGGATCCGTGGATTCGCCTGCGTACCATTAAGGACAAGTGCCCCAACACCAAGCTGCAGATGCTGTTCCGTGGCCAGAACATGCTGGGTTACCGTCATTATGCCGACGATGTGCTGGAGTACTTCGTACAGAAGTCTGTGGCCAACGGCATTGACATCATCCGTATTTTCGATGCACTGAATGATATCCGTAACCTGCAGTCGGCGGTAAAGGCTGCCAGGAAGGAAGGCGCTCATGCGCAGATTGCCATTTCCTACACGACAGGTCCGGTATTTACCACGGATTACTATGTGGATTATGCCAAGCGTATCGAAGAGGCCGGCGCCGATTCGATCTGCATCAAGGACATGGCCGCTCTGCTGACGCCTTACCGCACGGCCGAATTGGTCGAGGCGATCAAGGGCGCCGTCAGCATCCCGGTCAGCCTGCATACGCATTATACCTCCGGCCTGGCCTCTATGTGCCTGCTCAAGGGCATCGAGGCGGGTGCGGATATGATTGATACCGCCATGTCGCCTCTGGCACAGGGCACCTCTCATGCGCCCACCGAGTCGATGGTGGCCGCCCTGCAGGGGACCGAGTTCGACACGGGTCTGGATCTGGTCGCACTGAGCGAAATCCGCGAGTATTTCATGACGCTGCGTGAGAAGTATATCAAGGAAGGCCTGCTGGATCCCAAGATGCTGACGGCCGATGCCAAGGCGCTGATCTATCAGGTTCCCGGCGGTATGCTCTCGAACCTCCTGTCCCAGCTCAAGCAGGCTGGCAAAGAGGATAAGCTGACCGAGGTGCTGGAGGAAGTACCGCGTGTGCGTGAGGATGCCGGTTATCCGCCTCTGGTAACGCCCACCTCTCAGATCGTTGGTACCCAGGCCGTATTCAACGTGATTCTGGGCGAGCGCTATAAGATGTGCAATGACCAGTTCAAGGATCTGGTTGCCGGTATGTACGGAAAGACGCCGGTCGATATTGATCCGGAATTCCGCAAGAAGATTATCGGCGACAGAGAGCCCGTTACCTGCCGTCCGGCCGACCGGATTGAGCCGGAGCTGGATAAGCTGCGCAAGGAATGCGCCCAGTGGATCGAGCAGGAAGAGGACGTACTCTCCTATGCCATGTTCCCGAAGGTGGCCCCCGGCTTCTTTGAGAAGAGAAAAGAGGAGAAGTATGGGATTGACGGCAAACACGCCGATGCCGCCAACAAGGTTCACCCCGTGTAATCGTGTGATTTTGTGAGAATGAGAGGGCAGAGAAGAAATTCTCTGCCCTTTTCCTTTTGAATATTGCAAACAGGAAGAGAAGATGGTAAAATAAACTGTATATGTATTGCCAGTTTCTCCTGGCAGAGAATGTGAACCAATAGGGGATGAGAATTTGGTCAGCAGTATGACAGGATATGGCCGCGCGGAGGAGACTATCCGTGGGCATCATGTTACGGTCGAAATCAAATCGGTCAATCACCGCTATTTTGAATTTGGGTGCCGTACGCCGCGCGGATATGCCTTTTTGGATGATAAAATAAAAACGTATCTGCAGTCCCGTTTGTCCAGAGGAAAGGTCGATGTGTACGTCTCGGTGGAAACGCTGGAGGATGCACCCGTCGAGGTTCTTGTCAATCACTCCCTGGCGGAAGGATATGTCAAGGCCCTGCAGGAGATCAGCGAACGGTACGCGCTGCGCAATGACCTGACCGCCATGGGGCTGTCCCGTTATCCCGATCTTTTTTCCGTGCATAAGACGCCGGAAAACGAGGAGGAGATCTGGTCGGCCGTTTCCCAGGTTCTCGCTGCTGCCACGGACCGCTTCCTTGAGATGCGCCGTCAGGAAGGCGAGCGCATGAAGGCGGATGTGCTGGGACGTGCAGCCAAAATCATGGAACTGGTGGCGGAGATCGAGCAGCGTTCGCCGGAATCGGTGTCGGAATATGAGAAGAAGCTGCGTCAGAAAATTCAGGAAATGCTGGGCGACACTCAGGTGGATGAGCAGCGCCTGCTGACAGAAACGGCCATTTTTGCTGATAAGGTGGCTGTGGCCGAGGAGACCGTGCGGCTGCGCAGCCATTTTGAGCAGATGAAGGCGATGCTGTCCTCGGATGAGGCAGTGGGAAGGAAACTCGACTTCCTGGTTCAGGAGATGAACCGGGAGGCCAATACCATCGGATCCAAGTGCTGTGATGCGTCCATCGCCTATAAAGTGGTGGATATTAAAGCGGAGATTGAAAAAATCCGCGAACAGATTCAGAACATCGAGTAAAGGAGACATGCAGATGAGACTGATCAACATCGGTTTCGGGAACATGGTATCCGCCAGCCGGCTGGTGGCGATTGTCAGCCCTGAATCCGCCCCGATCAAGCGAATTGTACAGGATGCGAAAGAACGCGGATCGCTGATTGATGCCACCTATGGTCGCCGTACCCGTGCGGTAATCATTATGGATAGCGATCATGTGGTTCTCTCGGCGGTGCAGCCGGAAACCGTGGCCAACCGCCTGAATGACCGCGATGAAGATTTGACAGAAGACGAGGAGATGGACAACGATGAATAAAGGACTGGTCATTGTTCTTTCGGCTCCCTCCGGTTGTGGTAAGGGAACCATTCTCAAGGAGATCCTGGATCAGAGTGAGGATATCCGGCTTTCCGTTTCGGCAACCACGCGTTCCCCCCGTCCCGGCGAGGAAGATGGCAAGGATTATTTCTTCCTGGATCGGAAAGAATTTGAAGAGATGATTCAAAACGGGGAGATGCTGGAGCACGCCGAGTATGCCGGGAATCTGTATGGGACCCCGAAGGGACCGGTGGATGCATGGTCGGAGGATGGAATCGACGTAATTCTGGAGATTGAGGTACAGGGCGGTTCGCAGGTCAAGGAAAAGCTGCCGGACTGCGTCAGTATCTTCATTCTGCCGCCGTCTTTTGCCGAGCTGAACCGCCGTCTGCACAAAAGGGGAACCGAGACAGAAGAGGTGATTCGGCGCCGTTTGGCTCTGGCCAAAGCGGAAATGGAGCATGCTGAGGATTACGATTACATCGTGGTAAACAATGATTTGAAGGATGCTGTGGAGGATGTGAAGAGAATTATCGCGGCGGAAAAGCTGCGGTACAGCCGCTGCAGCGATACAGTAGAAAGGGTGTTGATTGATGCTGAAACCGTCTGAAAATTTGATTGATTGTCCGCATAAGAGCCACTATTCGCTGGTGGTTGCGGTGGCTAAGCAGGCCCGGAAAATTTCGCAGGAAGCGGAAGAAAACCATGTGATTCTGGATGAAAAGCCGGTGGAAATCGCCGTGCGTGATTTCAGAGAGCACAAGTGCCTGATTAAAGAGCCGGAAGATGCCGTAATCTGATGAAAAACGGGGGGGCGGAATGGATGGAATCGCTGTATGCCGCGGTAGCGGTGGAGGATACGATCTATCATTTTGACCGCCCGTTCACTTATTTCGTGCCCCACGAGTGCCAACCTCTGGCAAAGCCCGGATGCCGGGTGCTGGTTCCCTTCGGTTCCGGAAGCCGGACCCGGCAGGGGATCATTCTCTCTCTTGCCCACGGGGACGAACAGGGGAAAGATACCAAGGGGATTCTGGCCGTACTGGATCGGGAGCCGGTTCTGGATGAGGAGCGGCTTTTGCTCACTTCCTGGATGAAAGAGCACTATTTCTGTACCCTGTACGATGCGGCAAAGGCAATGCTGCCGTCGGGGCTGCATATGCGCCTGCGCCGCGGATATGTTCTGACGGAAAAGGGTCGGCGCATTTCCCGGGAAGAGCCTTCTTCCCGGAGCGGGCTCTCTGTGTGGCAGCGCCGGATTGTCCGGCTGCTCGGTGAAAAATCCGGGCCCACGGAACAGGGGGCCTTTCTGCGGGCACTGAATCTCACGGCCGAAGCCTTTGACCTGAAGATTCTGCTGGAACAGGGAATGGTGGAGGAAGTGGATCTGGCCCGGCGGAAAGTGGGCGACGCCACCCGGAAAATGGTGCAGGCCCGCCCGCTGCCGGAGGGGGTAAAGCTGACACCCCGCCAAAAAGAGGTGCATGCCACCCTGCAGGAAGTGGGCGCCGTTTATGTAAAAGAGTTGTGCTATTTTACCGGGGCGGGCCCCACGGTTGTGGAAGGGCTGGTGAAAAAAGGCGCCGCTTTCTATTATGAGGAAGAGGTCTACCGAATCCCTGCAGCCCCGGAGATTCGGGAGGAAACAAAGGAAACCGTACTGACCCCTTCCCAACAGAAGGCATTTGAGGAGCTGCTTTTGGCATACCGGGAAAAAGCGGGGGGCACTTCTCTGCTGTATGGGATTACTGGAAGCGGCAAAACCCTGGTTTTTCTGGAGCTGATCCGCGCGGTTCTCCGGGACCGGCGCGGGGTTATCCTCATGGTGCCCGAAATTTCCCTGACCCCGCAGATTGTTACCCGCTTCCGTGCGGCTTTTGGGGAACAGGTCGCGGTTTTCCACAGCGGCCTGTCGGATGGAGAGCGGACGGACGAGTGGAAGCGCGTGCGCAGGGGGCTGGCCAAAGTGGTGGTCGGCACCCGATCGGCGGTGTTTGCTCCGCTGTCCGATATCGGACTGATCCTTCTGGATGAGGAACAGGAATCCACCTATAAGTCGGAGCAGAGTCCCCGGTATCACGCTCGGGAAGTGGCTCAGTTCCGGTGCAAATATCACAGGGCGCTCTGTGTGCTGGTATCCGCCACCCCTTCCATCGAAACCCGTTACCGGGCACAGAAGGGGTATTACGGATACAGTTCGCTCGGTGAGCGCTACGGAACGGCGGTTTTGCCGAAAGTGACCGTTGTTGATATGAACGGGGAAGCACTGCGGGGAAACCGGAGTGCTTTCAGCACCGTATTACAGGAGAAAATTGCCGGAAACCTGCAAAAGGGGGAGCAGTCCATTCTGCTTTTAAACCGCCGCGGGTATCACACGTTTGCCTCCTGTACGGCCTGCGGCGAGGTGGTCACCTGCCCGAACTGCAGCATTTCCATGACGTACCACAGCGCCAACCACCGGCTTGTGTGCCATTACTGCGGCACCTCGCTGCCCTTTACCACCCAATGTGGGCATTGCGGGGAGCACGCCGTGCGTTTTTCTGGTGCCGGTACACAGCGCGGGGAGGAGGAATTGCAGCAGCTGTTCCCCAAAGCCCGCGTTTTGCGTTTGGATACCGATACCACCATGGTGAAGGATACGCTGCAGAAAAAGCTGACCGCTTTTTCCCGGCAGGAATACGATATTCTCCTTGGCACCCAGATGGTGGCCAAGGGGCTGGATTTCCCCCATGTGACCCTGGTGGGCGTTCTGAATGCGGATCAGACCCTGTACAGTGATGATTTCCGCAGCAGCGAGCGCGCCTTTGATCTGTTAACCCAGGTGGTGGGGCGGTCCGGCCGGGGCCAGTACCCGGGAATTGCGGTGATTCAAACCCACACCCCGGAAAACCCGATTTTCACGCTGGCGGCCCTGCAGGACTACGAGACTTTTTATCAACAGGAAATCCGCCTGCGCCAGGCCCTGCTGTACCCGCCCTTTGCGGATCTTCTGGTCCTCGGCTTTGTGGGGACCGATGAGAGGAAAGTCCGGCTGGCCAGCGCTTTCTTTTTCCGGCTGCTGCAGGAAACGGCCTCGGCCCGGTACCCGGAACTGCCGCTTCGCGTATTGTCGCCTTCTCCGGCGTCGATTTTGAAGGTAAGCGGGAAGTACCGTTATAAACTGCTTATCAAATGCCGCCTTACCCGCGGGATGCGGGAAATGACCGCAGAATTGCTGTGCCGCTATGCACAGGAAAAAGAATACCGGGACGTGACGGTTTATGCCGACAGCAATCCCGATACAATTTTATAGATCGCTATGAAAGGGAGAAAGAAAAGATGGCCATTCGCAATATTGTAAAGGATGGGGACAGCATTCTGCTGAAAAAATGCCGTCCGGTCGAGAAGTTCAACGAAAAACTGTGGATCCTGCTGGAGGATATGGCGGATACCATGCATGATGCCAACGGCGTGGGCCTGGCCGGTCCGCAGGTAGGGCTGCTCCGCAGAGTTGTCGTCGTGGACGTGGGGGATGGTGTGATCGAACTGGTCAACCCGAAAATCGTCGTGTTCAGCGGCGAACAGGATGGCGCCGAGGGATGCCTGTCTTTTCCCGGGGAATACGGAATGGTTAAGCGCCCCAATTATGTGAAAGTGCGGGCGCAGGATCGCTTCGGCAATTTCTTTGAGATGGAGGGCCGCGAACTGCTGGCCCGTGCCTTCTGCCATGAACTGGATCACCTGGATGGTGTGGTCTTCAAGTCGCGCGCCAGCCGGATGCTGGGGCCGGACGAGCTGTAAGGTTCCCGCGAAGGAAAACGGAAAGGGGAGTGTGCGATGCGCATTGTATTTATGGGCACGCCGGATTTTGCCGTGCCGTGCCTGCAGGTACTGCTGGATCATTCTTATGAGGTGTGCGGGGTGTTCACCCAGCCGGATAAGCCCAAGGGGCGCGGCTATACCCTCACGCCGCCGCCGGTCAAAGAGTTGGCCCTGCGGTATCAACTGCCGGTGTATCAGCCCAAAAGCATGAAAACCGGGGAAGCGGCGGAGATTCTCCGTCAATTGGCCCCAGATTTGGCGGTGGTGGTCGCTTTCGGGAAAATCCTCCCCAAAGAGGTGCTGGAGATTCCCCCTCTTGGCTGCATCAACGTGCATGGCTCGCTGCTGCCCAAATATCGGGGAGCCGCCCCGATTCAGCGCGCCGTACTGGACGGGGAAAAGGAGACCGGTGTCACCACCCAGTTTTTGGCCGAGGGGATTGATACCGGCGATGTGATTTTGAAAGAGAGTACCCCTATTGGCGAGGAAGAGACCTCCGGCGAGCTGTTTGACCGCCTGGCCGGGATGGGGGCGGATTTGCTGATAAAAACTGTGTCCGCTATTGAAAACGGGCAGGTCTGTGCCCAGGCGCAACAGGAAGACCAGGCGACCTATGCGCATATGCTCTCAAAAGAAGAGGCGCGGATTGACTGGACCCTGCCGGCCAGGCAGGTTCATAACCTCGTGCGCGGGATGAACCCGTGGCCCAGCGCGTATACGTTCCTGCGTGGAAAACGGGTGAAAATCCATTCCTGCCGGGTGTGTGATGACCTCTCGGGGGCTCCCGGTGCACTGATCCAGAAAAACGGAGAGCTGTTTGTCTGCTGCGGACAGGGAGCAGTCCGGATTCTGTCCCTGCAGCCGGAGAACAGCCGCCGGATGGAGGGGCGCGCCTATCTGCTGGGGCATCCGGTGCAGGGGGAAGCATTCGAGTAACAGGTGCTGTGTAAAAGGAGAAACCGTTTGGTATGATGATCAAAAATGGCCGCGATGCCGCGATGCAGGCCCTTTTGCAGATGGAGGAAAATGAAGGGTATTCCAATATTGTTCTGGATAAAACCCTGCGGGCCGCCCGTTTGGATAGCCGCGAATCCTCGCTTGCTTCCATCCTCTTCTATGGGGTGCTGGAAAAGCGCGTGGTGCTGGAATGGGCCCTTGCTCCGTTCTGCCGCCGCCCGCTGGATCAGTTGGATTTGCCGGTGCGCACCGCTCTGTTTTCGGCGGCCTATCAGATTCTGTTTCTCGATAAAATTCCCGATTCCGCCGCGGTGAACGAAGCGGTGGAGTGGATCAAAACCTATGGATATGGAAAAGCGACCGGCTTTGTCAACGGGACGCTGCGCAACTTTCTGCGCGGGAAAGAGGCACTCTCCTTCCCGGCCGAAACGGATTCCTCGCTGTTGGCCCTCTCTCTGCGCAGCGGCATTCCGCAGGAACTGCTCGCTTTCTGGCAGAAGGCCTATGGTGTACCGGTGGCTGCCCGCTTCGCGGCGGTTCTGGGGAAAAAGGCGCCCCTGTTTGGCCGCGTGAACGAGACAAAGCTGTCGGTGGATGAGTTTTGCCGCCGCGCTGCTGAAGCCGGTTTTTCCGCCCGGCCGGTGGAGGAGATTCCCGGGTGTGTACAACTTACCGGACTGGGAAGCGTGGGAGAGAATCCGCTGTACCAGCAGGGGCTTTTTACCATTCAGGATGCTTCCTCCCAGCTGTGTGTGCTTTTTTCCGGGGTGAAGCCCGGCGACCGGGTGGCCGATGTATGCGCCGCACCGGGCGGTAAGAGCTTTTCGGCTGGGATCCGGATGCAGAACTGCGGCGAGATCTGCTCTTTCGATCTCTATCGGGGGAAGGTCCGCCAGATCCGCGAGGGGGCCGGCCGTTTGGGACTCTCCCTGATCCGGGCCGAGGTACGGGATGCCGCCGGGGATCAGACCCTTCAGGACCGGTTCGATGTGGTATTCTGTGATGTTCCCTGTTCCGGTTACGGGATTATCCGGCGGAAACCGGAAATCCGCTATAAAACCCTGCGTTCCGTCCGGCAGCTGCCCTCGTTGCAGGCCCGGATCCTGGACCGCTCGGCGGCCCTGGTAAAGCCGGGGGGAACGATGATGATTTCAACCTGTACACTGGTTCCCGATGAGAATGAGGAGAGTGTCCGACGCTTTTTGCAGCGGCATCCGGAGTTTTCCCCGGTACCGCTTCCGGATGTGTCCGGGGTGGCGCCGGTCGTTCCGGAACCGGACTGGTGCCGGACCCTCATGCCGGAGAATGCGTTTGGCGGGGATGGCTTTTTTGTGGCCAAACTGCAACGCAGCCGGGAAGAGGGGAAAAAGGAGGAAGAATGAGCGAGAAGATCGATATCAAGTCCATGACCCTTCCGGAGCTTGAGAAGGCGCTGACGGAGGACGGGCTTCCGAAGTTCCGGGCCGGTCAGGTGTATCGCTGGCTGCATGCCCGGGCCGTGACGGATTTTTCGCAGATGTCCGATCTCTCCCTCTCCCTGCGGCAGCAGCTGAATGAAAAATATGCCATCTATTCGGCCCAGGCGGTGCAGATGCAGCGTTCGCAGCTGGATGGCACGGTGAAGTTTTTGTACCGGCTGCACGACGGGGAGTTTGTGGAAGCGGTATTCATGCAGTACCATCATGGCAACAGTATTTGCATTTCCACCCAGGTTGGGTGTAAAATGGGGTGTACCTTCTGCGCCACCGGACGAAGCGGCTTTTCCCGCAGTCTGGCGCCTTCCGAGATGCTCTCGCAGGTGCAGTCCGCGGAAAAGGAGACCGGGCTCCCGGTTTCCAACATTGTTCTGATGGGCATGGGAGAACCGCTTGATAATTACGATGCCGTTCTGCGCTTTCTGTGCCTGGTTTCCAGCGAACAGGGCATGAATATCGGAATGCGCCATATTTCGCTATCCACCTGCGGCTTGGTCGATAAAATTTACCGGTTGGCAGAAGAGAAGCTGCAGCTGACCCTGTCGGTGTCGCTGCACGCCCCCAATGATGCCATTCGCAGCCAGACCATGCCGGTGAACAAAAAATGGAATGTGGAGTCCCTTTTGAAAGCCTGCCGTTTCTATGCGCAGGCGACCCACCGCCGTATATCCTTTGAATATGCCATGATTCGCGGCGTAAATGACAGCGATGCCTGTGCCAGAGAGCTGGGGCAGAAGCTGCATGGAATGCTGTGCCACGTGAACCTGATTCCGGTTAACGATGTGACAGGCGCCGGTTATCATAAAAGCTCGATCGAGCGACAGCAAAGTTTTATTCATATCCTGCAGCAGTATGGAATTACCGCGACCGTACGCCGGACCCTGGGTTCGGATATTGATGCTAGCTGCGGCCAGCTGCGCAGGCGGTATGAGAAGGAGGCAGCCAATGAAAACGCTATGTAAAAGTGACATCGGTCTTGTGCGTGCATCCAATCAGGATGCCTGCCAGAGCGGTGTCTTTTCGGATGGCGCCGTATGGGCCCTGGTTTGCGACGGAATGGGGGGCGCAAACGGCGGCAATGTGGCCAGTGAGGTCGCTTTGGAAGAGATCCGTCGCCAGTTGACCGAACGGTATGATCCGCAGGAGACCGAAAAGGGAATCAAAAATCTGCTGCTCTCCTGTGTATACAGTGCCAATGCCCGGGTTTTTGCCATGGCGCGGGAAAAAGAGGAGCTGGCCGGGATGGGCACCACCGTGGTGGGGGCCATCGCCAAGGGAAACCGGGCCTGTGTGATCCATGTGGGCGACAGCCGGGCGTATTGCTTTTCTGGCGGCGTGCTGACCCGTTTGACCACCGACCACTCCATTGTGCAGGAACTGCTGGACCGCGGGGATATCACGGAGGAGGAGGCGCGCAGCCATCCGCACCGCAATGTGATTACCCGGGCCGTGGGCGTGCAGGAAATGGTGGATGTGGATGTGGATTT